>JAQGOF010000169.1 GCA_028293745.1 Gammaproteobacteria bacterium
TCCGAGGCCTACCGGCAAGTCGAGGAGATCCGCGGCGTGGCAGACGCGAAAGCCACCGAAATCTACTCGAAGGCTTACAACCAGAGCCCGGAGGCGGTGGAGTTCTATGAATTCACACGGACCATGCAGTCCTACAAGTCCATCATTGGCGAAAACACGACCCTTGTCCTTTCCACACGCAGTGACCTCTTCAAGTTTCTGGAGGGCGTGACCCCGGATGGCAACCGCGTTTCGGCCCAACGTTCCCGCGACAAACCATGACAATCCGGGCATGTAGTCGGCGGATGAGCTTCATAATGACTCAGTTCCGCTCGTCCGAGCCAATGTCCGCAGGGACCACGGCGCTAGAGCCCGCCTAAAGATAGGCGACCGAGGCGGCTGCTCCGACCGGACCTGCTCAAGTAGTGCGCCCGCGACCGGAGCTGCGCGCGGCTGCGCCGAATCATCCCTTGGGAGGTGGCACGGAGACCGCGTGGTCTTCCACAGCGGCGAGACTCGAATCCGGTTCAACTTCCTTCAATCGACTGGGTTGCAGCTCGCCTGCGCGCTCGAGCACCGGATAGGCAACCGAGCAGATATGCGAATGGATGCGCTTCAAGTCACGCAGTATGTCCAGATGCAGCGAGCTGGATTCGATGCTCTCGGGGCGTCCGTTCCGCAACCGCGCCAGATGGCTTTCTGCAGCTGCAAACTCGGCCGACCGCAGGGTGGCTTTTTCTGTTACCAGCTGTCGCGCGATCTTGACATCAGCGGACATGAAGACGCTGAAAGCCAGCTTGAGGTTGTCGAAGACTTCCTGATGGAACGACTCCAACTCGGCAGCGCCTTCCTTCGAGAAGACGACCTTGCGCTTGATCTTCTTCGCCGCGAGCTCCATCAAATTCTTGTCGATGATATCCCCGACATGCTCCAGGTTGATTGAAAACGAGATGATTTCCATCGCCCGGTACGCATCTCGTTGGTTCAGGCTTTCGCGGGTAAGCTTGGTAACGTACAGCTTCACCGCCTCATCGAGTCGGTCCACGGCATCGTCCATGCGGCAGATTTCCGCCACCAACTTGCGGTCGTCGGTCATGAGCGCTGTCATCGTCCGGCGCAGCATGTTCTCTATGATGTCCCCGATATGAAGGGTTTCGCGTGCAGCGCAGACCAGGGCCACCGAAGGCGTCGCGAGCGCGGTCTCGTCCAGGTACAGCGGTGTTGACGGGTCGGTGGGTTTAACGCGCTGCGGCAGCAGACGTGTCAACAGCGATGCCAGGCCGCCTAACGGCAGAATAAACACAAGTGCCAAGACCACATTGAACACGGTATGAAAATCGGCGGCCATACGCGAGGGGTTGGGCTCGATCCGACCGAGTGCCCGGGCGATCGGATCCAGGAACGGCAGGACGAGCGCGCAGCCGATCAGGCGATTGAGCAGATTGCCCAGAGGCAGACGGCGGCTGGCGGGGTTGTCACTGTGGCTGCCCTCCACCAGAGGATTGATTGCACTGCCGAGGTTGGCGCCGAGGATCAGGGCAAGCGCCGCGACCGGCGTGATGAACTGCGAGTACGCCAGGGACATCACCAGCAGAACCACCGTCACGCTGGAATGGGCGGCCCAGGTGAGTGCTGCCGCCATCAGGAGGCACAACAACGGTTCGCCGGTCATGGCGCCGAGCAGCGTGCGTACGGCTGGTGCATTCTCCGCGGGCGCCAGCGTGTCGAGCAGGATGTGCAGCGAGAGCACCATCAGGCCCACGCCGATGGCCACTCGTCCAAGATCGCGTGTGCGTGTTTGCCCGCCGCGCTTGAAGGCTGTCACGCCAATCAGAAACAGGACCGGCGCTACCGCCGAGACATTGAACGAGAGGATTTGGACGATGAGCGTGGTCCCGACATTCGCGCCGAGCATGATCGCGAGGGCGGGGACCAAATCGACCGTTCCACCGGTTACGAAGGAAGCGGTCATCAGCCCGGTCGCGGTACTGCTTTGCAGGAGCGCGGTCACGAAAATGCCGGCCAGGAATGCCAGGAAACGATTGCGCAGCGCCATTCCGAGGAAGCGCCGCAAGTCGGAACCGAAGGCGCGCACGATCCCGCTGTGGACCATGTGCAGGCCCCACAACAGCAGCGCGACGCCGCCTACGAGATCGAGAAGGATCATGCTGCCCACGCCGTCATTCCTCCGATGGGGCTGGAATACCGAAGGTACCGACGATGGCCATGCCGGTCTGCGACCCTGTTATCGTTTGCTATCAACGATCTGGCCGCAGGGGATCGTCCCACGGCAGCTTACGGCCCCGCAATCGAATGCTCGCAGAGATCCAGCGCCACGGCTATCGCACGCCGTGGCCGCCTGCGGATCGCACATTAGAGCCCGTTGAAATCTGGCGATGGTCGCCCGCCGCATACCGGCCGCTGGTGCTGATGATAGCTCTTGCGCGTTCTCGGCTTCGGCGTCTGCCTGTTGTTTCCGCCGAAGCTGTCCCCCCCTCCCATCGCGTCTGGGCTGGGGGGACCGAGCACGAACCGCCGACGAAGAGCCTACTTGTCGTCTGAGTCGTGATCGCTTGTCGGAGTGGCGCTGAGCGATCCAAACAGCCCGTCTGCCTCGCCATTGGGACCGGAGGTGAAGTACAGTTTGTCGGGATCGGCAGCAAGCCCATTGCCGAAGACGATCGACCAGAGCCCATCGATCCTGACGGCGTGGCCCTTAGGGTCATGTAGTTGGCCGCGGAAGTCGCCGCCCGAAGTAAAGCCGCTGATCCGACCGTCGCCGAAATTGCCGATCAAAATTCGGGTGCTGAACGGTCCGAAGTCCAAGGGTGCCCGCGCAATCCCCCAAGGAGAGTTGAGCGTGCCACGCGAAGCAAAGCGAGTGATCAAATTGCCGTCAGTGTCGAAGACGTCGACAAAGCCGTGACCCGGACCTTTGACATCGTCGTGCTTCAGTTCGTCCTGCTTTGCGTACGTCACGAACAGATTGCCATCAATGAGCGCAATGCCGAACGGTGCATAACCGGTCGGCAACGTTGGGTCGGAAAACGATCCTGCAAGCTTTGCCGGCTGGAAGCTGGAGTCAAACACATCGATGGTGCCTGCTCTGAAATTTGTCGCGTACAGAAAGACGCCCGTTGAATTCGTCGCCAGCGCGAGCCCCTTATATACGGCACCGTTGCCGCGATCAGAATTGTCGGCCTCCAGGATGGCCGTGCTTCGATCTGCCTGGCCGGGGCTCCAGGCAGAGATTGTGCCGTCTTCAGTCGAGAAAATGAAAAGCGCAGGGGTCTTCGGGGCGACATTGAAGACGGACCCGTTTGGGTTCCACACAAGTCCGGTGGGGGCTGCTGCGGTGAAGCCCGCTGGGGGGTTCTTCGGTGCTGGGATCTTGACCGTCAGCGGGACGATGGCGCCCTGGCCAGTGTAAAGAGTCGAAACGCCGGTCTTATTGTCGGCGATCCAGAATGGCCCGCCTGGGAAGGCCGCTATTCCCCACGGATTCTGCAGATTCTTGTCCGGGGTCTTCGCGGTGACTGCCCCGTCGGATACGAGGTTGGTCTGTTGATACGCGAAATCGTCGTTGTCCGCGTGTGCAACGTTTGTCGCACACATTGCAGCAACTATGAATGGAACGAAGAGATCTCTCGAATTCATGTTGATATCCCCTGGTTGTTTGAGCCGCCCGGGCGGGACGATCTTCGTGCAGGTCGTCGGTTTAGAGTCGCGTTTGATGCGGCGTTGGTGAGTGCCGGGTGCATCCCGGCGAGTTCAATGCTGCGTGAGTGAGCAGCACTTTTTCGTGCAGTTCTCGTGTTCCCGGAATCTCCAATTCCAGGTCGTTGTCAATGTAAACTGCATGCCGTGTGTCGCGTTATCGACTCGTCCTGGTCATCAGCAGTCGGGCCCGGATTCTTTGATGCCGTCGCCCGGCGGGGAGAACTGCGATGCGACTTTCAGGTCTCTTGTTCGCCGCCTTCCTCGTGGCGTGTCTGAATCAAACATATTGCTACGCGCAGAGCGGCGAGCAGCGCCGTTCCGGGGAACAGCCCGAGCCTTACCACAAGCATCACGATACCCGTCACGGCCACGATCATGTTTATCCGGATCGGGGCGCGATTGTGCGGGACCTACCGCGGGGAACAATAGGGATCAACTACGCCGATGTGTCCTACCGCTACCATGACGGCATCTGGCTGGAGCCCCGCGGGCCGGCATTCACGGTCATAGCGCCGCCGATCGGGATCGTCGTGCCAACACTGCCCACGTTCTCCACCGTTCTGGCGAATGGTGGGGAGACCTATGTTTATGCCAACGACACCTATTACCGACCCAGGCCCGACCTGGGCGGTTACGAAGTCGTGAACGAACCGGCCGAAGGATTTCCCCAAACCGGACTGGCTACGACACCACCCGTCTCGGCACAAGCTGCGACGGTACCTCCCCTGGCGCAAGCTGCGACGCTTCCCCTCCCCACGACCGCGGCGGTGACTACGACCTCAATGGCTGCCGCACCGGCGCCGGTCACGCTTCCGACAGGACCTGCCTCACCTTCGCCATCCGGTTCGCCACAGGGACCGAAGGTCTTCCTTTACCCGAAGAACGGCCAAACTCCCGATCAACAGGCGCGTGATCGATATGAGTGTTACCGGTTCGCCGTAGCACAGAGTGGTTTTGATCCTACGCGCTCGACCGGCGCCGCATCACCTGCGCCGGGCAACGAGCCGCAGTCCGACTATGAGCGGGCACAGAGCGCTTGCTTTGAGGCGCGCGGTTACGCGAGTCGGTGAGCGCGAGTCTTCGCTCGCTTAGGATGCGGGTTGGATTCTCTCGGGGGCGGTGACACCGCGCCACTTCGGCCGGCACATGGCGAATTCCGCGCATTTCGCACGATCACCACGCGCTGAGCAGGGCAAAATTGACGACATTCGGGCAGTTTACGAGATACATCCCGCTGGCGGTCGGTCTGCTCACCGTATCCACTCCTCCCGCCGCCGCATTTTCGGTGACGGTGAAGGTCGATGCCGCGAAACCGGTCGGCGCGTTGCCGCCGATCTGGCGTTTCTTCGGCGCGGACGAGCCCAATTACGGTACCCGGCCTGAGGGCGAGCGGCTGTTGGTGGAACTGGGCAATCTACGCTCGGGCAAAGTCTATTTCCGCGCCCACAACCTGATGACAACCGGTGACGGGACGCCCGACTTCAAGTGGGGTAGTACCAACATTTACACGGAAAGGGATGGCAGGCCGGTGTACGACTTCACCTTCGTCGATCACATCATTGACACCTACCTTGCGCGCGGCATCCATCCCTATCTCGAGATCGGCTTCATGCCCGAGGCGATGAGTGCCGCCTCCGCTGGGGTGCCGTATCGCCGGGTGTGGAGGCCTGGCAGCGATTACAAGGGCATTACGGCCGGATGGTCCTATCCTCCTCGCGACAACGACAAGTGGGCCGAATTGGTCTATCAATGGACCCGCCACAATGTCGAGCGTTACGGCCGTGCCGAGGTGCAGCGGTGGTATTTCGAGGTGTGGAACGAGCCCAACCTCGATTTCTATTGGCGAGGCACGCCGGAGGACTTCTACCGCCTGCATGACTATGCCGTCGACGCCGTGCGCCGCGCGCTTCCGAGCGCGCGAGTCGGCGGCCCGGATGTCGCTGGATCGGGCGGCGCCTTCATGGACGGCTTCCTGAAGCACGTCATCACTGGCACCAACTATGCGACTGGCAAGGTAGGCACGCCAACCGATTTCCTCTCCTTCCACGCCAAGGGTCAGCCAACGGTCGTGGATGGCCACGTCCGCATGGGTATCTCCAACCAGCTCAAGACCGCCGATGAGGCCTTCACCAAGATCGCCGCCATACCAGAGTTGGCCCACAAGCCGATAGTCATCGGCGAGAACGACCCTGAGGGCTGCGCCGCCTGCCCGGGACCGCAGAACGCGTATCGCAACGACACCATGTATTCGAGCTACACCGCCGCTTGCTATGCGCGGCTCTGGGAACTGGCCCGCCAACGGGACGTGAATCTCGAAGGTGCGCTAACCTGGGCATTCACCTTCGTTGGCCAACCGTGGTTTGCTGGCTATCGCCAGCTTGCTACCAACGGCGTCGACCTGCCGGTGCTCAATGTCTTTCGGCTGTTCGCGCGGCTTGGCCCGGATCAGGTCGCGGCAACCAGCAGCGGCGAAGTGCCGCTGGCACAAATCATGTCAGACGGCGTTCGCGGCGCGCCCGATGTTGGTGTGCTGGCCACGCGCGCGGATAACGGCCGGGTGGATATTCTACTTTGGCATTATCAGGACGACGATGTGGCGGGGCCGCCGGCGGAGGTCCATCTCTTACTCACCGGCCTTGCGCCTGGCCTGCAGCGGCAGGCGCGCGTTTGGCGAGTGGACCGGCAGAACGGCGACGCGTTCACTGCATGGAAGGCGATGGGGTCACCGGTCAAGCCCACGAAGCAGCAGGTTGACCAGTTGGTTTGGTCGTCGCACATGGCAGCTCGAGCGGTCCGGATGGGGCCCCGATTGCACGATGCCAGTGTGGCATTGGAGCGTCATCTGCCTCTGCAAAGTGTTGAGCTAATTGAAATAGGTCCGCGGTAGCCTGCCGAACCGAAGGCGCAGCGCCCCTGCGCGCCGGCGCGGCCAAGGTGGACCAGGATATACCGTGGAAGTGAGTTGGACCGAGCCGGCGCTAGCTACTGCCGAACTTATAGCTCAGGCGCACACCGATCGTCCGGGGACGATTCACCGTTATGGCCTTGTACCATTGCGCGTAGTTCGCAAACAGTTCAGCCCGCGTGTCGGTCAGGTTCTCTGCATAGACTTGCACGAGCCACCCGTCTTTTCCGACACCAAGGGCGCCGTCATAAGTTGTAAAAGCGGGCAGGTCGTAAGCAACGGAGTTGCCCTGCAGGTCAAGCGAAGACCGATCGGTCGTAGCGAGGGAGTGTGACTGGTGTACCGCGCCGAACTGAGCGAACGCGTCGTAGCCGTTAAACGCGAACTCGTAACGAACACGGAAGTTGCCGCGGAAGGACGGCGCACCGGCGAGCGGGCTGCCAAGTGCCCCGTCCGGATCCGGAACTTTCTGTCCGCCTGATCTGCGTAGCGCGCCAAAATCAATGGCTGATCCGTCCGTCCACAGGAATGTCGCGTGCTTGACCAACTCGCTACGAGTCCAGGCGGCACCGGCCTCTACGGTGAGCCCGGTCGTGACGCGGGCCACGCCGGACGTTTCAACCCCCCGTACCCTGTAGTTACCCCCATTGACAATTTGACCCAAGCTGCCGGTGACACCTGCCGGAGATAAAGCGATCTGTGCCTGGTTCCAGTCCTCCTGATAGATGGCGCCATTCCATTGCATGCGCCGGTCCCCCCACATCGTCTTCCAGCCCAGCTCGTTGTTGACGAGGCTGTCTGGCGCGAAGGCGAGTGGCGGTCTCCAGCCTCCGTGCGCCTTTGCTTGCGTTTGCCACGGGTTGTCACCCGGGTCGAGTGGCGAGTTGCATCCACAGAGGTACGATGCCCGATTGAAGCCGCCCGCGCGGAAGCCTTGCGACCAGGTGTAGTACAGCAGCGCGTCCTCGGTGACTTTCCAGCTGAGATTCGCGCGGCTCCTGAAGCTGGAGGAGGTCCGGTCAAGGCCTTCTGAATCGATATTAATGAATTCGGAGTGGTTCACACACGGATTGGGGGCGGTCGGATTGAAGATGAGCTGGCAACCGAAACTGCTTACCGTCGAGCCGACTTGCGACGTCTCGGTTCGGGAGTAGCGCGTGCCGGCCGTCAGGGTCAGCTTGCCCGGAATGACAGCGAAGTCGGCTGATATATAGGCAGCCTTCTGTCTGTAACCTCGCGTGAGGTCGTTAAAGAAGGCATCGCCCAGCGGCCGAACGTTCGGGTTGTTCGAGGTCGCAGGTGCGGATACGAGCACGGCGCCCGGCGTGTAGAAGTCGACCGGAGTACCATTCGGCAGAACCCGTGAACCGTTTAGGGTGTAGTAGCCGGTGGGCGGTCCGATCGGATTGAAGTACGGAAACGCCGTGAGATAGAAAAAGTCGACCTGGTTCTGAATCCGATAATCTTCGTAAAACAGGCCGCCGACGCCGCGGACGCGCCAATCACCGGGCGTGCTCAGGCGCAGTTCCTGGGTCAGGTGAGTGTTGCGCTCCAGGGCGCGCCAAGTGGAGCTTGGCGTGAAGCATTGCGCAGTCGCGGAAGTCTCTGGAGTTTGGTTTACGCACTGATAGTAGTCCGCGTACACACCGCGTGCGTAGTTCGTGTAGTCCTGAACCTGCTCGATGTTGCGCACGAGATAGGCGCCCGCATAGATGAGCTTCAGGGCGCCGACACGGCCCTCAACGGTCAGCGCGGTATTCTCAAACCGGTCCTTGCTGTACGAGGGGTTGTACAGCTGTACGCTGAGGTCGGGTAGGGGTTCACCGAGCGAATTCGCCGCCATCTCGGCAAACACGCCGTCCGTCTCGATACTTTGGTAGGACTGTGAAAGTACTGCGCTCCAGTCCTGATTGTACTGGTAGAGCGCCTCTACTCGCATGCCCTTGTAGGTGACCGGATTGATGTCTTTGGCCGCAATGTTGAAGTTGTTGATCACGACGCTGTTGGCAGGAACCTTTCCACCTGAGTAAGCGTAGTGAATACCAAGGTCGGTATCGGCACGTGCAAACGTCGCTGGGATGTTATTGATGTATCCGCCGCGGCGCTCGTTGTAAATCACACCGCGTACGGCCAGCCGATCGGTAATGATGGGGATGTTGAGGGTCGCATCGAGATTGCTGCTCTGTCCTCCATGCGCAGTCGTTGCGTAGCCTGCGTTCACCGTTGCTTCAGTCACATTGAGCTTCGGCTTGTTCGTGATGTAACGGACAACACCTGCCTGTGCACCTGCCCCGAACAACGTGCCCTGCGGACCTTCCAGTATCTCAATGCGCTCGAGGTCGGCGGTGTAGATGTCAAGATTGCGGTTTGGAAGCTGCGCGGACTGCTCATCCAGGTATACTGCGACGTTCGGAAAACTACCGCCAAAGCCGCCACCCTCAATCCCAGATGCGGCCGTTCCCAAGCCGCGCGCATAGAGGTTGTTCTGAGCCGGGCCAACTCCGTGCGCGGTTACACCGGGCAAGTAGCTGACGAAGTCATCAAGGGTCGTGGCGTTCAGCCTGGTAAGCGTATCCCCGGTCAACACCTGAATCGCAATCGGTACGTCCTGCAGGTCCTCCTCGCGGCGGTTGGCCGTGACAATCACCTCGCGCAGTTCGTCCGGCACAGGGCTGTTGATCATGCTCTCCCGTGGTGGAACCGCTGCGGCGAGTATGCGGATACTGTGCGTTGTCAGGTACTCGAACCGCAGGCCGGTGCCTTGAAGCAGGCGAGCGAGCGCCTCATCGGCAGTCAGCCCCGCAGCAGCAGCGTGGGATCTTCGGTTACGTACGACACTGGAGACATAGACGAGTTGCAGGCCGGTCTGGCGGGCAAACGCTGCAAGCGCCTCTGCGAGAGGCCGCTCAGGAATCTCGAAGGTGAGCGAAGTGTGTTCGAAGGTTTGGGCTAACGTCGGTGGAGTATCGAGGAGCGCAACGGGCGCGCAGATCGAGAGCGCGCGCACCACCCTGGTTGCCAGGGTCGCAACACCCGCTGATCGGTGACCCGAGCGAACCCCCATGTGGTTCCCATTGTGTTCTTTATCTGCCTTGACCAGAAGCGTAGCGCAGCATGGCGGTTAAGGGTACTCCGGGGTGGCAACGCCTGGGTCCCGCGACACGCGAATTCGTGTCGTAGTCACTTCGAGCCGCACACCTTTGAGGCTGCGCAAGAACGCGATGAATGCCTCAGAGTCGTCAGTGGCGAAGGCCCCGCTGATTTCCAGATTCCTTAACGCCGGTGTGGCGATCTCGATCTGCTTCGGAGCGTAGCGATTGAATTCGACGGCGACACGCTCCAGCGGCTCTTGGTCAAACACAATCTGCCGACGCAACCAGGCCGTGGTGCGTTGCGCGTCCACGCTTGCGGGCACGGCCGGCCACTCGCCCTTGGCCACTCTTAGCTGCTCGTTGGAGCTCAGCTGGACGAGTCGTGTTGAGTGGTTCTGGCGCGAGCCCACGCCAGGATTCTCCACCATCGGTGATGGCGCGACCGTGACTCGTCCCTCGACTACCGTGATCACTGTGCAGTCATGCTGCACGCGCACATCGAACTGGGTTCCGATCGCAATGACCTCAGCCGATCCAGCCAACACTCGAAACGCGCGCTCGGAGTCATGAGCGACCTCAAAATCCGCTTGGCCGGACGTGAGCGTGACGAGCCGTTGCGTCTTGCCGTAAAGGACGATGGCCGCACTGTCAGTATTGAGGTGCAGTACAGAGCCATCCGTCAAGCGACGACTCAGCTGTTCGCCGTGACGTGCCTCCAAGTGAAGTGTCGTTGTGCCGCTTGGGGCTGTTACGTGCGAGATGGGCCTGACATCCCAGAACCAGAGCAAACCAAGACTCAGCGTCGCGAATGCAGCCATCGTCACTGCGGCTGCTAGCCAGCGACGGGAGGGCATGCCCCTGAACGGGGCGCTAACGCGCGGCCAGAGAGGTCGGCTCGGAGTGTCGTCCTCCTCGGACCGTGCGCACGCGAGAAGGGTATCGATGGAGAACTCAGGATCCGTACCGACTTCTCGCAGATCGCGCGCAATTGCCGATACACCAAGGAACTCCTCGACATGGACCGGTGAGGCCTTGAGCCAGGTGGTAAGCGCAACCGAGTCCTGTGCATCCAGCGCCCCCTCGTCGTTCGCCACAAACCACTCGCCTGCCTGTTCGGCAATTGCGGCATGGACCTGCTTTTCGTTGGAGATCATGGGTTCATCCCGGCCAGCCGCGCCATGCGACGTTGACAATGACCCAGCGCCTGCGCCACGTACTTCTTCGCCATCTGCGGTGAGACTCCGAGATGGATCCCGATTTCCCGGTAGGAGAGTTCGTGCGTGAAACGCAGGACTACCGCAGCGCGGCATTTCGGACGGAGCTGTTTCAGCACTACCCCGAGTCGCGCGACTCGTTGTGTCGCGTCGAGGTTCGCATCGAATTCGGGCAGCGTCTCGAGCAGCTCCTGCGCCGGGGCACCGTCAATGTCGATGCAGCTCGCCTGCCGATGTTCGAGCACCGCGTGCTCCTTAACGAGGTTGTTAGCGACCGTGTAGAGGTATAGGACGGGATTGCGAAGCGTCTGCTGGTCCTTGATTCGCAGCATCCGTATGTATACCTCCTGCGCGAGGTCCGGGGCATCCGCCTTGCTCCGGATGCGCCGGCGGAAGAATGTCTGGAGGGCCGACCGGTGGTCGGCAAATAGCCTCTCTACCAGGGATGGTTTCGGGTCAGCCACGGCCACCGCGACGCATGTGAGGATCCTCTTACCTATTAAGAGTCTCCCAGCTCAAAATTAACAACCAAAACTTGCCGCGCAGCCGAGCACGCCAGCGCGGACCAATAACGGCGCCCGTCCTCCGATTCAAAGGTGTCCAAATCTTCATCCGAGGACTCGTTGTCAAGGAACCGAATGATCAACTCGAATCCTCAAGGAGATCCATGTGTACACCCAGCCAGCAGTTATGAGTTTCCGGTTTATCCACGCCGCCGCCATTGCATGCACGCTCTTCGCCGGCAATGTTGCGGCTGCCGGTCGAGAGGTCACGGTTGCTATTCACGTGAGCATGCAGGGAGTCGATATCACTCAACCTGCCGGAGCACAGAAGTTTTATGAGCGCCTCAAGCATGCCGCTCAGGTGGCATGTACGCATGGAAATCGGGTGGACCTGCAGCCCGCGCCCGATCCAGCAGGTTGCTATGAGAAAGCGCTCGGGGATGCGATCCGGTCGGTCAACATGCCGCTGCTCACGCTGGTCTATCTTGAAACGCATACGCTTTGGCAGGCCGCGGCGCTCGGGATCAAAGTGCCTGCGCAAATGGCTGCGAAGTGACGCCAGACTCACGTGCTTCTGTGCTGGTGCGTTGCCGACTGGAACAAACTTAGTCTTCCGGGGAGATCCTGTCATGTTCCCATTGAGGCTTCTCTGCTCATCGCTGGCTTGTGCTTTAGGTCTGGCCTGCTCTCTCAACGTGGACGCCCAGAACGCCGTCGCCGATTGGGACGCCAACACGCTCAACGCGGTTGTGACCACCGCCAAGAAGGCTCCAGCCGTCGCACCCGTGTACTTCGCCTACGTCAGCGTCGCGATGTTCGATGCCGCCAACTCTATCGACCGGCGACATCGACCCTTTGCGGTGTCGGTACCTGCGCCGAGCGGCGCGTCGGTTGATGCGGCGGTGATCGCGGCCGCGCACGACGTCTTACTCCACTACTTTCCCGCACAGCAATTGACTCTGGATGCGCAACAATCGACTTCGCTTGCGGCTGTGCAAGATGGTTCTGCCAAAACTTCCGGTATTGCAGTGGGGCAGGAAGTGGCCGCTCGCTGGCTTGCGATCAGACAGGGAGACGGCCTCGAGGCTCCCGTTGTCTATACGCCGGGACGTGGTCCAGGGATATGGGAGCCCGTACCGACATACCCCGCGCCGCCGCCAAATACACCGCCGCCGCCCGCGGCGCCATGGTTGGCACAGTTTGAGCCCTTCGCACTTCGCAGCGCTGACCAGTTCCTCGATGAGGTGCGGCCACCACTCTCACTCGACAGCAAGGCGTGGGCTCGCGACTTCAACCTCACCAAGAACTATGGCGCGCAGAGCAGTCCGTACCGAACTGCGCAGCAGACGCAGATCGGTCGGTTCTGGTCGGATCACACGAGCGCGCAGTACAGTCGCGCCTTCCGCGATCTCGTGCGAACGCAGCACCTCGATACGAGCGAATCGGCGCGACTTGCAATCATGTCCAACGTCGTGTTCGCCGATTCCATTGCCGCCTGTATGAATGCGAAATATCACTTCGCATTCTGGCGCCCGTACACGGCGATTCATGAGGCCGATACCGATGGCAATGACGCAACCAGCGCCGATTCCAGCTGGATTCCCCTCGATCCTACTCCCGGACATCCTGAGTATCCGGCGAACCATGGGTGCGGCACGCAAGCGTTGATGGATGCCTTGACCGAGTTTTTCGAGACAGACGAGGTCGCATACACCGTGACCAGCGCAGTCACCGGTACCACTCATCAATTCGCCAGCTTCGACGATGTGGTGCGGGAGGTAGACGCCGCCAGGGTCTATGGCGGCATGCATTTCCATCACTCGGTGAGGGAAGGTAATCGGCTCGGTCGCAAGGTCGCCGAGTACATACTCAGGCACAAATTCCGGGACAGCGACGAGCACGGGCACCGGGAGGAGTAGCGACCGCTCAGACACACGCTGAGAGCGTTCGCGGTCTGCCACCGTGGTAGGCCACGCGGGCAAAGGAGTTTGTCACCATGTTGTCCTATTTCTGGAACGTCCCGCGGATCATACCCATCGGCCTTCTGACATCCGCACTGGTGTGGAGCGCCGCCGGCGCCAATGCCACCCAACAGGGCACCGATCAGTTCATGGTGACGGTGTACAGCAACAGCCGTGGCTCCCAGGAGCTGTTGCAAGGCCAATACGATGCGGCACTCGCACAGATCGAAACGTCGCGAGGTCTGGATGGAGCCAATCGCTTCGAAGCGGCCACCAACCTGTGCGTCGCCCAGATGATGGCGGGTCGATTCGACTCCGCCCGGAGCGCTTGCGACGTAGCCGTGAAGATCGCTCGCTCTGCCGCGATCGCCACCCCAAACTGGGGACCGACCGGTGGCGCACATCAGGGGGATGTGGCGGTCGCTTATGCCAACCGCGCGGTCTTGCATTGGCTGACCGACGATACGCGCAGCGCCGCGACTGATCTGGCGCAAGCGAAGCGGTTCGCGCCGAAAGCGAATTTCGTGGCACGCAACCTCACCGCGTTGAATGCGAAAGGCCGCACCGTCGCCCAAGTCCAACCCACTCCCTGAACGCCCTAGCAGTAGTAGTCCGGAGATAGTCGCATCGCCTGGATCGCTACCGGGTCGTGAAACAACAGCCGGGTCCCGTGGTTCTGGGTCTCGAGTGCCTTCAGGCGCTGAATGGCTCGCAGAGCCGCTGCATCGTCGCAGGTTTCGCCGGGAAGGATTTCATCGTCGAAGTTTTCCTGTAAATCGCCGGCGTCGAACGGTAGGACCAGGGTACCGCTTTGCGGCAACTCCACCAGTGCGGACTGGTGGCCCTGTGTGTGTCCGCGGGTGTCGATCAGGCGCAGCCCCGGCTACGGCCGGAGTACGGGTGTCGCACGACAAGTTCGATTTCAACCAGACTTCCGCGTTCTCCGGGTTTGCGCAACCGCCTATTACCGGGAATCAGAGCGATACGCCAGTCACCCCGAAGTTCGGTCTTTCATACCAGCTCGATGCCAACAACTTCCTGTACTTTACCGCGGCCAAGGGTTACCGGCAGGGCGGGGTCAATGAGTCGGTTCCCGCCAACCTGTGCGCGGCGGATCTGACAACCCTTGGATTGACGTCGACGCCCATCGGGTACACGCCCGACTCGCTGTGGAGCTTCGAGGTGGGGGCGAAGGACAGCTTGTTCGGCGGCCGCCTGGGGTTGGATTCGAGTGTCTATACGCTCAATCAGAACGGAACTCCGGCCGTCGACAGCCGGGTCTTCAGCTACGATCCGACGCTGCCGCAGCCGGGCGCTCAGAAGTCGCTGTCCATGCGTGCCGGTATGTACACTGACCGTTTGCCTGCTATGAGCTTTCAAAACCACTTCAGTACACGCCCGAGTGTGGCGAAGGTCGTCAGGATCACCGCTCCGATGCCGGTAACCAACATCCAGAGCTTGGCCTGCTCGATGGACGTTCGGATCGATCCAAACTCCTTGTTCATTTCGGCCCGCAGTTCTCCAAACTCGTGGGCCATCTCGGTCCGTACGTTGCCGAACTCTTTGGCAACGTCGGTCTTGAAGCACTGAAGCTCTGTGCGAAGGGATTTGATATCGCCCTTCATATCAGCAATATCAGAGCGAACATACCTCATGTCCGATTCCAGGACTGCGATCCGATCTTCCACCGTTATCCCCCTCTCTATTGCAACCGCCGCGCTCATGGGACTCGCTCCCGTTCACCTGGTCTCAACTCATCGACGCGCGCAGCTTAGAGGTTTTTTGAGCGTGGGGGGGAGGGGAAATCTGCCAAATTTAACTGTTTTTTCAGGAGCTTAGAGGTCTCCGACGCGCCTACCGGACGTATGAAGAAGCGTCCGTTTTCGATGCCTATCGCGAGGTACATTCTTTGTAATGATCTGACGGGAGTTCCCATCCAAGGAGCTATGCGGATAGGATCTCTATGAGATACCCGTCAGAAGTGACCTTGAATGATCTCCAGTCTCGATGCACATCTGTATCTGCGTGCCACGATGCGGGCATGCAGTCACAAGGCGGGGTGGCGGTCGCTCTTGCTGCGAGCCTATGAAGATCCTCCAGATGTGGAGCCATTCACGACGCCGGCAACCGCGGATCACCTGATCGTTCTCGTGACCGAAGGCGCTTGCAACGTCGAAGGTTTATACCGCGGCAGATGGCAAAAGGCTGCGTATGGCGCGGGAACCATCGGCATGACCGCCCCGGGCGAACAAGTGACGTTGCAATGGCACGGTACGACTCGTCATTCAACGCTCCAGGTACATATCCCGGCCGAGACGATTCGCTCGTGCGCGGAGGAGCTTGTCGGCGTGAGTTCGTACGCGCCGCAGATGCCGAACGCTCTCGCGTATGACGATCCGCTGCTGCGGCATGTAATTCTCGGCTTGGCAGCCGGCATGGAGCAAGGTGCTCCCGATGTCTATGCAGAGTCAGCCGCACACCATTTAACAATGCACCTGCTCGTGCGCCACGCAGATTGCCGCCCGCAGAAATCGCCCTCGCGCGATGCGATCCGGATGCGTCGAGTTTACGATTACATTCGGGCCCGACTCCGTCATGACATCTCGCTGCAAGACCTTGCAAACGCGGCCTGCCTCAGTCGTTTTCACCTTATACGGATGTTCAAACACACCTACGGCGAAACGCCGTATCAGCATCTCACGCGTTTGCGTATCGAGGAGGCATGCCGGCGACTCAAAGCCAGCCAGGATCTCATCTCGAACATTGCGCTGGATTGCGGCTTTGGGAATCAGACGCATTTTGCAGCAGTTTTCCGCCGCCACATCGGTGTGAGTCCCTCGATCTACAGGCTGCGCGCGTCTCGTTGATCCCCCGCGTGCAGGCCTCGGGCGGCACCGCAATTTCGCGATAGAACCCGGCAATAACGCGACAGCGAGATCTGCCGTGCCCTGTTAGCATCTAATCCACACCGCGGCGCTGCCTATGCTCCAAATGGCACATTGACCTCACCACGCCTGCCCAGCGGTCATCGGGCACGAGGGATCATCATGAGTGCTGATATCACGAAAGTGGCGATTGTTACCGGTGCGTCGCGGGGTATCGGTTCTGCCATCGCTAAACGCCTGGCTAGCGACGGGTTCGCCGTCATAGTCAATTACGCCGGTCGCTCTGCCGAAGCTGAGATGCTGGTCAAGCAGATCGAAGAAGCGGGTGGTAAGGCCATACCAGTGCAGGCGGATGTCAGCGACGCGCGGGCGGTTGAACGAATGTTTGATGCCGCTGAGTCCGCGTATGGACGAATTGACCTGTTGGTCAACAACGCGGGAATCATGAAGCTCGCAGCACTGGCCGAGAGCGACGACACGTTGTTCGACAGCCAGATCGCGATCAATTTGAAAGGCAGCTTCAATACACTGCGCGAAGCGGCGAAGCGACTACGCAATGGCGGGCGCATCATCAATCTCTCATCCAGTGTAGTGGGGCTTTATCAGCCGAGTTACGCGGTCTATGCCGCCACTAAGGCGGGCGTCGAAGCCATGACACACGTTCTCGCGAAGGAGCTGCGCGGCCGCAATATCACGGTCAACGCCGTGGCGCCGGGCCCGACGGCGACGGCACTGTTTCTGGACGGCAAGCCGCAACAAGTGATTGAGCATCTGACCAAGCTGGCTCCTCTGGAAAGGTTAGGCCAACCAGAGGACATCGCCAACACAGTCGCTTTTCTTGCCGGGCCCGATGGCGCGTGGATCAACGGCCAGGTGCTGCGCGCCAACGGCGGCATCATCTAATCAACGCAACCGAATCATTCGTCTTGAGAGACGGCTGAACGAACAGAGAGTCGCCATGAAAGAAAAGATTATCCTCATCACCGGCGCTTCAAGCGGCTTCGGTCGATTGACCGCCGAAGCGCTTGCCAAAGGGGGTCACATTGTCTATGCGTCCATGCGCGACATCGCCGGGCGCAACGCAGGCAACGCCGCTCAAATGGCGGAGATGTCGAACCACGACGGCATCGATCTGCGTGCGCTCGAGCTCGACGTGCAGTCGGAACCATCGATCGACGCGGCGGTTGCCAAGATCATTCGCGACGCTGGCAAGATCGACGTGTTGGTCCACAATGCTGGCCACATGATGTTCGGTCCGGCGGAAGCATTCACGCCGGAGCAGTTTGCCCAGCAGTACGACGTCAATGTGCTCGGCACGCAGCGCGTTAACCGTGGGGTCCTGCCTCATATGCGCCGGCAAAAACAGGGCCTGCTCATCTGGATATCGAGCAGCAGCTCGGCAGGGGGTACGCCGCCGTATCTGGCCCCCTACTTTGCGGCCAAGGCTGGGATGGACGCGCTCGCGGTCCAATACGCCCGAGAGCTTTCACGCTGGGGAATCGAAACAACCATTGTCGTGCCGGGCGCATTCACGAAAGGTACCAACCACTTCGCCCATTCCGGACGGCCTGCCGATGCGGCGCGATTGGCCGAGTACGACGCGGGTCCCTACAAAGGCTTCGGCGAGGAAGTGCAGAAGGCCTTCGCGGCGATCGTGCCGGAAGACGCTGACGCAAACGGCGTGGCCGAGGCTATTGTGGACATCGTCGACACGCCCTTCGGTAAACGTCCCTTCCGCGTGCACTATGACCCCACGGAGGACGGCGCGAATGTGGGCTTTGCGGTGCTCGACCGCCTGCGGAACGAAATGCTGCACCGGGTCGGCTTATCGGACCTCTTGAAGCCGAAGCCGCTCGTCTGAGTATTGGCCAAACGCGGGTCGGAGCAGCCTACACTGAGGTTAGGTGATCGTTGGCTTGATGCACAGGTGAACTCGGACATAGCCCTGATAGAGCGAGCGCATTGAGTATCGTTTCAGCGTCGACTCAGCCTCCTGGGTCCCGGGGGTGCGCTACCATCCCCTCCGGCTCGTATCTCGCCCCGGATCCCAAGATGGAACTGAAACTGCTCGAAGACTTCATCGCTCTCGCACACTGCCAGAGCTTTTCGCGGGCCGCCGAAGTCCGCAACATTACGCAATCCGGGCTCAGCCGGCGCATACGGGCACTCGAGCGCTGGATGGGCGCAGAGCTCGTTGACCGCGGCGGGTATCCTCCCGCGCTGACCCCTGCCGGCCGGCTGTTCCACGGAGTGGCTGAAGAGGTACTGCAGAAGCTGCTCGATACCCGTGCGGTCATCCGCACCGAGCAACGCCTGCCGGACAAAGGGATCAAAATTGCAGCCGGGCACACGATCGCTCTGAGCTTTCTGCCTGGCTGGCTCAACACGGTCAGCGCTCACTTTGGAGAGTTACGTGCGCGCATCACTCCAACCAACGTCCATGACTCGGTGCGATGCGGCACGCCTGCTGGCGGCTACCCAGGCGGCGCTGGCGGCGGGAATCCCCATCGGCCAGATCAATCTCGGCAGCGGTACTGCAGCCTATGCGGGTAATCCCCTGGTTACGCGCTCGACGACCATCACTGATGCGGATCGCGCGGCGTTCGCTGCCTACAATGCCTCACATCCCCAGTCGCAATGGGTTGCTCCGGTTGGCACGCAATTGGCAACCGCCACCCCATACACCAACCTGGCCAGCGCGACCATCGACGGTGTCGATCTCAACCTGACCTAAAGATGGCTATACATCAACTCCCAGGCCCCCGCCGGGCTGACGTGGTGTAGCGCAGGATCGTCCGTGTTCGGGTGGACCAGCAGCCCCAGTTCAACCATGCGGCGGATAGGGTGATCGATCGCCCACCGCTGCGGCTCGAGCGTACGCAGGTAGTAAGAGTTGGTAGGCACGACAGTGAACACAATCCCCTGATCGATGCACCGCTTCACCAACTCGGGATTGTCGACAACCGTGTAGCCATGGTCGACCCGGTCGACCTGCAACCCATCCACTGCAGTTGCAACGTTCTGCCACGACGTTCCGAACTCCCCCGCGTGCGCAGTCAATCGCAACCCGGCCGCTTTTGCCATCCGGAACGCGTCGCGGAACAGCTCCGGCGGCCGATACGTTTCCCGATAGTCGATGCCGATGCCTGCAACGCCCGCTTGCCGGTTAACAATCACCAAATCGACCATTTCGTTCGCCTCGGCGACTTCAGCCTCGCGATCAATTGCCGGAATCAGCAGTGAGGAGATTGAAAAATCGGTGTGTGCGTCGCGCATGCCACGCACAATGGCTGCCTTGGGATTGGGCCGAATGGCTTGCGGGCGATGATGTTGAACGGAATCGAGGGTAGTTGGGCGGATGAGGATCGCAAGCGCGCGTGGCGTTTGGAATGGCCCGGGGAATTTGACGTACTGGCGGCGAAGCTCGGCCCGGGCTGGTAAGCCGCGCTCGCTTTTGATAGGCGCCACCGCACACGACGCTCTGCCGCGCGGTTGCCGAATGCGCGCGGCAGAGCGTCGGCTCGTGGCCACTGTCAGTTTCAACCATTGTGTTGCATGTCACGCAGCCACTTGCTCGTCTCCTCGACTGGTCGCCTGATCAGGTATAGACCGTCATTCGCGAGCAGGAAAGTTGTGCCGGTTTCGGCATTCGTAATTTCCTCGCGGACCTGCTTTACCGTACAAACAAGAGCCGGTTCCTTCGAGCCCGCCGTGTCAACCACCTGGTAGTCCCGAGGCGCGGGGGTACTTGCATCAGCCTTTGCATCGGCCTGGCTGGCAACTGTAAATCCTTCAGTGCCCAAGAGCATGGCCGGGCCCTGCAACGTCAGTCCTTGCACCCTATCGAGGGCGGGAGAGTCAGCCTTGCGCAAGTCCAACACCGCATCCATCCGGCTCTGCCGGAAGTGGACCAGTTCTTTCCGCTCTCCAAGTCCGGAAACAAAGTCGAACGGTCCGCGGGCGTCCAGCTGTACCGAGCCCTCGCCTGTGACATGGGCCGGATCCGTGACGTCAAGGACAACCAGGCGCCCACCCCGGTTCTGCTCGATATAAAGAAGCGTTTTGCCGTCAATCGTCTCGTGCAGGAACATCGCGTCACCGGACTGCCGCGATAATTCCGGCAGCTCCTTTGGGTGCACGACGACAATATTGTTGGCGGCCCGGGCAGAAGCGGTTTGAGCCGCGATGCTGCCGATTGCAGCAATGGCAATCGCTGTCCGGCGAAGGCTCTTTGAGAGCCGGCTGTCTACATACTCTTTCATGGCGCTTTCTCCTCTAAGCCGGAAGTGCCCGGCAGGAGGCAAAGTAGCCCCGACCGATATAGATCACAAATACATCGTTAGTATCTCTGCGTTATTATTTTGATCTATCGAGCATTGGCCACCAGGTGTTCGAAGTCCTGCAGGAAGGCGAGTGCACTGCGCTTGTGGTGACGGCCCCGTAGTCTCAACGAGTAGAGCGGACGCTCGAGCCGGAGGCGCGGCGTCTTCAGCGCAACCAGGTGGCCGGAGCGCAGCTCCTCCACGACGCACAGCTCTGAGATCCAACCGACACCGCCGCCTCCCATGGCCGCGCGCTTCAATGCTTCCGAGCTGTTGATCTGCAGCCCACAGCGGAGCACTACGCGCTGGCGGGTAAAGGCGCGCTCGACGATCTCGCGTGTTCCCGAGCCCGGCTCCCTCAAAATCGAGGGCGATTCCGCGAGCGATCGCACCGACAGCCCTTTCGCCTTGGCGAGGGGGTGCTGCGGTGCCACCACGGCGACGATGCGATCGCGTTGAAATTCCTTCGCTTCAATTGCCTCGTCCTGAACTCTCCCTTCCACGAAGCCGAGCGCGAATCGCGAATCGAGAACGCCCTTGACGATCTCCTCGGTATTGCCGACCTCAAGGTTGAGGCTCACCTTCGGATAGCGAGTGTGGAAGGCCGCTACGAAAGGCGGCAGCAGATAGGTGCCCAAAGTGTTACTTGCGCCGATCGCAAGCTGGCCGCCTTCGACATCTGCGAGCTCGCGCAAGGCGCGCTCGGCCGCCTCATCGAGCCCGAAGATCCGCTCGGCATAGCTCAAGAGGACCTGGCCTGCCTCTGTCAGGCGCATTCCCCGCGGCAGGCGATCGAACAGCGCAACTCCCAGCCGCTCCTCCAATGTGCGCAATTCACGCGATACGGCCGGTTGCGAGGTGTGCAGTAGTCGGGCGGCCGCATTGACGCTGCCGGCCTTGGCCACGCCATGAAAGACCGAGAGGTGCCGGAGGTTCACAACGACATATCAAAAGGATAACGCAGGGATGCTGACAATGTATTTGTGACCTGACCTGCGTCAAGCCTAATTTGGCGGTCAGCGGCCACGGCCGGCTTCGTAACGGACCATACTGGAGGACCTTCCATGCAGCGATCCACTTCCCTGAGGCCGCAGTTATCGCGGCGGCGCTTTCTCGCGCGTGCAGGCGGGATCGGCTTGACGGGATTGCTCGGCGCATCGGCCTGGGAGGCCATGGCAGCAACGCTCGTTGAGCTTCCCATGGTCAACGGTCAGCGCGAGCTGGTCACGGACTTTCCGCAGAAGGGCGCCATGCTCCTGCAGCGTACCCGCCCACCGCTGCTCGAAACGCCGTTCGAGGTTTTTGACCAGGGCGTGTTCACGCCCAATGATCGCTTCTACGTGCGCTGGCACCTGGCGAACATCCCCACCAGCATTGATCCGGCCACGTTCCGACTCAACATCCGCGGCCATGTCCAACAGCCGGTTGCGTTGACGCTCGATGAGCTGGTGCGGGAATTCAAGCCATTCGAGATTGCCGCCGTCAACCAGTGCTCCGGCAATTCCCGCGGCTTCTTCAGTCCGCGCGTGGCGGGCGGGCAATGGGCCAACGGCGCCATGGGGAATGCCCTATGGAAGGGCGTGCGTTTGAAGGACGTGCTCGATCGGGCAGGCGTCAAGGCCGGGGCTGTGCAAGTGCGCTTCAGTGGGCTCGATACCGGCCTGCTTCCGCAAACACCCAACTTCATGAAGTCGCTCGCCATCGATCACGCCCGCGATGGCGAAGTCATGATCGCCTACGCAATGAACGGAGAGCCGTTGCCACTGGTGAATGGCTTCCCGTTGCGATTGGTTGTGCCGGGGTGGTATGCGACCTATTGGGTCAAGATGCTCGATAACATCGAGGTGCTCGACAAGCCCGATGACAACTTCTGGACGACCAAGGCGTACTTGATTCCCGACACTCCGTTTGCCAACGTTCAGCCAGGGCAGCAGGGCGTGAAAATGATCCCGATCAACCGGATGCTGCCGCGCTCGTTCTTCACCAATGTCCGGGAAGGAGCCGTCCTCAAGGCGGGGCAGGGAACAACCGTGCGGGGAATCGCTTTCGG
This sequence comes from Gammaproteobacteria bacterium, assembly GCA_028293745.1. Classification (GTDB taxonomy): domain Bacteria; phylum Pseudomonadota; class Gammaproteobacteria; order Steroidobacterales; family Steroidobacteraceae; genus 13-2-20CM-66-19. The sequence goes on from JAQGOF010000169.1 coordinate 22,632, forward strand.
CGGTGACACTGGAGTGGCGAAGGTTTTGTTCACATCCGACGCCGGGGGCCGCTGGCAGGAAGCACGGCTCGGACCGGATCAGGGTAAATACGGCTTCCGTCAGTGGGAAGTACCGTTGCGCCTCTCATCGCCAGGTCCGCACAAGCTGATGATCAAGGCAGTCAACACGGCAGGCAACGCGCAGCCCGATCACCCCAATTGGAACGGCGCGGGCTTCATGCGCAACGTGATCGAGTCGGTGTCCGTGCAGGCAAGCTAGCCATTGTGAGGAACAACATGAGTACCAACCTACGCAACGTCACGCTGATCTGTGCGGTCCCGATCCTGTTGGGCGTCGCGCTTGCGACCGGCCTGGCCTGGTCGGGCACCCCTGATTCCACAGCCGCCGTGGCCGCGGCGGCCAGCGGTCCTGTGCAAAAATGGGCGAAGGTCAGCGTCGAATTGCCCGCGAGCCACGCTGCCTTCCCACCGGGTAACGGCGCGGACATCGCCAATGGTCAATGCCTGATATGTCACTCGGCAGGGATGGTGTTGCGTCAACCTCCGCTCACGCTGGATGAATGGACCGGCGAGATCAACAAGATGCGCAACTCGTTCGGCGCACCGCTGCCGGCGGATCAGGTCGGGGTGCTGGCCAGGTACCTGGTGGGCATCAACGGCCGGCAGCAGTCCCCGAAGGGTCCCGCTGCCGTGGATGGACAAGGTAGTTGATAGTCTCGGCGCCGGCCTCACGGCCGGCGGCATGACAGCAGCGTTACGCTTTGATGAAGGCCAGCAGGTCCGCGTTGATGGTTTCGGCCTCGGTGGTGGGCATGCCGTGCGGAAAGCCCTTGTAGGTTTTCAACGTGCTATTGCGCAGCAACTTTGCCGACAGCGGTGCCGAATCGGCATACGGCACAATCTGGTCGTCATCGCCATGCATCACCAGCACCGGCACGGTGATCTTCTTCAGGTCGTCGGTGAAGTCCGTCTGGGAGAAGGCGACGATGCCGTCATAGTGCGCCTTGGCGCCTCCCATCATCCCCTGGCGCCACCAATTCCAGATCACTCCCTGAGAGGGTTTCGCACCAGGCCGGTTATAGCCATAGAACGGTCCAGCCGGCAGATCGTAGTAGAACTGGGCTCGGCTGGCAGCGAGCTGCGCCTGCAACCCGTCAAAAACCTCTTTGGGCAGTCCGCCCGGATTGTTCGCCGTCTTGACCATCAGCGGTGGCACCGCGCTGATGATCGCCGCCTTTGCCACACGGGTTTCGCCGTGGCGCGCCAGGTAGTGCACCACTTCGCCGCCGCCGGTTGAGTGGCCAACATGCACCGCGCGCTTGAGGTCAAGATGTGCGGTCAGCGCCGCTACGTCGTCGGCGTAATGATCCATGTCATGGCCGCCGCCGGTCTGGGTGGAGCGGCCATGGCCGCGTCGGTCGTGGGCGACAACGCGATAGCCGTTCTTGAGGAAGAACAGCATCTGCGTGTCCCAGTCATCGGCACTCAAAGGCCACCCATGATGGAAGACGATCGCCTGCGCGTCCTTCGGTCCCCAATCCTTGTAGAAAATCTCAGTGCCGTCTTTCGTGGTGATCGTGTTCATGTCGAGCCTCTCTGTCACTGCCTTCCATTTTCAACCCTCAAGCTCCGACCCGTCTTGTCGGTTGGTTCCGTGTTTTGGACGATTGGCCCGCGTTTTGGTCAATTGGATCGCGCGAGGGGACTGCCCGTCACCTGGCTCCAGGCGAGGCTGGCGAGCTTGGGAAACGCCTTGACACGCTCGTGCGCCTGCGCGGATGCAGCGGTGCCTCGTGCTACGCGGCCTTTGATGCCGTGGAAGATCGCCGCAATCCGGAAGAAGTTGAACGCAATGTAGAAGTTGTAATCAACCGTGGGAATCATTGGCCGGCCCGTGCGTTGACAGTAGGCGGCGACATAGTCAGTTTCACTCGGGACATTGAGCGCGTCGAGGTCGGCGCCTGCCAGGCCCGGGACGATGTCAGGTGGCATGCGATACATCATCGCGTTATAGGTGAAATCGGCAAGAGGATGACCCAGCGTCGAAAGTTCCCAATCGAGCACGGCCAGGATGCGCGGCTCCGTGGGATGAAAGATCATGTTGTCGCAGCGGAAGTCACCGTGCACGATCGAGGTTTCATCACCGGCCGGGATATGCGCCGGCAGCCACTCGATCAATCGATCCATGTTCGGATCCCGCCCCGCCAGTGAGTCCTCGACGTACTGCCTGGACCAGCGCGCGATCTGGCGCTCGAAATAGTTGCCCGGTCGCCCGAAGTCCGCAAGACCGACGGCGGCAAAGTCGACCCTGTGAAGCTGCGCGAGCGTACCGTTCATTGCGTCGAAATAGACTGGACGCTCGCCGCGCGAGACCTCAGGGAAGGTGGCGTCCCAGAAGACGCGGCCTTCCACCATGTCCATGATGTAGAACCAGGTACCGATGACACTGTCATCGGTGCACAGCTCGTGAACGTGCGGCACCGGGAATCCGACCGAGTCCAGCGCGCACAGCACCCGCGCCTCACGCTCGACAGCATGCGCGCCCTTGAGCAGCGGCCCCGGCGGTTTGCGACGCAGAACATAGTTATGGTCGGGCGTCACGAGCTTATAGGTGGGGTTTGACTGCCCGCCGCTGAACTGTTCGACGCGCAACGGACCGCGAAAGCCATCGATATGCGCGACCATCCATTCGCTCAGCCGGGCCTCGTCAAACCTGTGTGCCACACGCACCGCCGTCGTTCCAGCATCGGCGGGTGGGACATTCACGCCTGCGTGCTCTGTAATTGGTCGCGCTTGATCTTCTTGGCCAGCGACCATTTGTGCACCTCGGTTGGGCCGTCATAGATGCGAAACGCACGGATCTCCCGAAACACCTGCTCGACTATGGTATCCCGGGTCACACCGGTGCCGCCCATGATCTGCACGCAACGGTCTGCGATCCGGAACAACGCGTCGGCCACCGCGACCTTCGCCATCGAGCTTTCTACGGTGCCCAGCGCACCGGTGTCGAGTACGTCAGCGGCCCAGTCGATCATCAATTCTGACTGCTTGAGATCGATCAGGTTGTCGGCCAGCATGAAGCCGACGCCTTCGTGGTCGACCAACAGCTTGCCGAAGGCTTCGCGTTTGCAGGCATACGCCGTCGCGATTTCCTGTGCGCGTGTACATGCTCCGTGCCAGCGCATGCAGTGCGAAAGCCGGGCCGGGCTGAGTCGGATCTGCGCGTATTTGAAACCTTCGCCGCTCGCACCCAGCATCTGGCTGGCGGGCACACGCAGGTCATCGAGAGTAATCAGTGCATGACCGCCGGGCGTCGAGCTGTCGATGGTATCGAGTACGCGCTCGATCCGAATGGCGGGGTCAGGCAAGTCAACCAGGAACATGCAGGCGCCGTCGGCCGATTTGGCCATGACGATGCCGACGCTGGCGCCCTTGGCTCCGGTTATGAATGCCTTGCGGCCGTTGATGATCCAATGGTCGCCGTCGAGCCTGGCACTCGTCTTCAGCATCGATGGATCGGAGCCAGCGCCGCCGTCCTCGGCAGGTTCCGTCATGAAGAAGGCCGAGCGGACCCGCCCTTGCACCAACGGCTCCAGGAAGTGCGTTTTTTGCTCGGCAGTTGCGACCTTGCCGAGAAGATACATGTTGCCCTCGTCCGGCGCTGCAGTGTTGCAAGCAAGCGGCCCGAGCGGAGACAGGCCGGTTCTCTTCAGAATCATCGCGGTTTCGCGCTGCGAGAGGTGACTGCCATCGCGACGAATGTGCGGTGTCAGCACGCCCGCCGCGCGAGCCTTCTCGCGAAGCTCCATGACCAACTCGTCGGTGGGGCCATGGCTCGTGAGTCGCGGGTCCCGCTCGTAAGGAATGACAACGTCACGGACAAAAGACTCGACGTTCGCCGCGATGTCCGCAGCCGCTTCGCGTCCGGCATTCATATGGATGACTCCCTTTGCGTGAAGGCACGGTGCCTCAATTGTACCTAACGCTCCTAGAGGTGCATGAGTGCCGACACTATGGCCGCCGAAGCGAACCCTGCTCCCAGGGCTGCCCACTCTTTCTTCGTGACGGCCATCGTGATGAATGCGCAGCCCGCCCCGAGCACACTCGGCCAACCGCCGTCGAGGCATCCGGCGGCCACAAAGGCGTGGTGTTCGAGCGAGGTCTGCGGCAATCGAGAGAGGCTCGCCGCGCGTACGCGAAGCGGCGTTCGGCGCCGGGCTCATCGGCCAGGCGAGGCAGGCAGAGCAGGGATTCGCACCGGTGGGGCTTCAGACGGCGCTGGTTTGAAGTCGCTGGTGTTGGACCGTGCCGATCACGTTGATGCACAGAGCGCAAAGACAGCCGACCAACAATACACATCCGCCCCATGGGCCCGACAGCAGCGACGCGACGGCCGCCGCCGCGACGATTCCAAGGACCCAGACCGCCAGCATGCCATCATCGACAAACAGTCCGGCGAGTTCCCGAAGCGCTCGCGTAAGCAGCCTCACGACCGCACCCGCATGCCCGGCCTGCGTACGAATTCGATGGTTGCGAGTGCCACCAGCAGGAAGAGGGCGGCAATTCCGAGAATCGCGAAATCCGCGCCTGGCCAGGCAATACCGAGGCCTTCTCCCGTCCAGAACACACCGAATGCCGACAGCAATGTCCCAACTGCGAACTTCAGGGTGTTCTCGGGCAGTCTTGCGAGCGGACGACGCACCGCCCAGCCAATCGCGATGATCAGGCCGCAGGCTGCCATTGCTCCGAGGCTTGCGGGGCCGAGCAGTCCGTGACCAGCGCCGACTGCGAGCACGATGAACACGACCTCGAGCCCTTCCAGAAGCACGGCTTTGAAACTCGCCAGGGCGGCGAGCCGATCCAGCCGCGCAGGACGACGCGCGGCGTTGCGCAACAGGGCGGACTCGCGCTCGAAAATGATCTGCTCATCATGCAGCGGGATGATGCCGACCGCTCGCAGAATCGCCTTGCGAAGCCACCGCATGCCAAACAGCAACAGCAGAACGCCAATCACGAATTGAAGCGCGTGAAGCGGAACGTGTTCGAGGAGCGGACCCAGCATGAGGACTATCAGCGCAAGCGCGACGAGTCCTGCGAGTGCGCCAGTGCCGGCGGATCGCCAGCCGCGAACGGTGGCAACAGCGAGCACGATCGTGACGGCTTCTACCGCTTCGACCAGGGAAGCCAGGAATGCAGCCGAAATGGCCGGGAAGGCCACGCTCAGGCTCATAAAGCCGTCAGCCTTCCAGGCACCGACATTGACTGCCCCAGGTCAGCCCGGTGGCGTCGCGCCCGGCAAGAAAGAGCCCCGTCTCTGCGCACGCGAGCCGGGGGGGCGGCTGGAATGGTGCGCATTGGGTGAGACGGGGCGTCAAAGGGTCAACACAGTCTGTCAGCGATTTCATAACTGGGGCCCAGCATCGGGCTTGCGGGTCACTCAATCATTTCAGGATACGCGGGTCACATTTCAGTTGAAATGTGACCCGGTAGTGGCGGACGGGACAGGTCCGTCGGCTGCGAATCGTTTCACCTGAAACGGCCCCGCACGCGCCCGGAAATGACCGCGTAACTCCTTGACCGCATCGTCCCCTCAGACAACAACGTGAGTGGAGGATGCTAACAGTGGCTCGCTTGGAACAGTTGGTCCCACAACTTCAGGAGCCGCCGTTGGGTTCGCACCTCGTTACGCCCCGCCGGGGATATCTGCATCATGGAATCTATGTGGGCAATGGCAAGGTCGTGCACTACGCGGGACTCGCAGATGGGTTGCGCAGGGGGCCCGTCGAAGAAGTTCCCCTGGCTCGATTCACCCGCGGCCGCCCGGTATGGGCCAAATCTCATGTCCCTTCCAACTTCGAGTCTCAGGAGGTGATCCGGCGGGCTCGCTCCCGGGTAGGTGAGGACTGCTACCGGCTGTGGACGAACAACTGTGAGCACTTCTGCGAGTGGTGTCTGCGCGGCGAGCATCGCAGCTATCAGGTCGAGGCATTGTTGGCCCGCCTGCGGGTGTTGCGGGTGACGTTCCGCTTCGTTGCAACGCCGGTATCCCCCGAGGCCGCAGTGGGGGCTTCCTTGAGGTCTTCAACCGCGTAGCGTGACAGGCAGGTCACTCCGAGCCCGCGGCGGCCGCCTGTTATCGCGGCGAGGCACGGCGCGATCCGGGACTTTGATTCGTTTTACGAATCAATTCAATTCAGCTCGGGGGCTAGCATAGCGTCGGCGATCTCCACCTTTACTGCGCGTGCGGGGATCGCGATCATCCTGTAACGCACGGCTATATGTGCCCAAAGGGGAGGGCACTTCCGAAGATGCACCATCATCCGCAGCGACTGGAACGTCCGCTGATAAGAGCCGGGGGCTCTCTCCGACCGACATCATGGGACAGCTGTCTGGACGACCTCAGCACTCGATTGCGCAGCGTCATCGATCGGCACGGTCCCGCATCTGTCGGCATCTTTTTCGGCAGCGGGGTGGGCATGGACGCAGCGGGCTATCGCATGGCGCAGGCCCTGCACGCCGCCATCGGGACGCCAGCGCGGTTCAGCCCGTTGACGATCGATGGAACGGCGAAGACGTTGGTGGCGAGCCTGGTTGGAGGGTTCCCGGGACTCAGTCCGCGCCCGGACTATGAGAGGCGAGGTCTGGGTGATCGACCCTCTCTACACTGAGACTGCCGGCTTTGCATCCCGTCACGTTGCGCCACGCCCCGGTACGGATTACGCGATCCTGGCCTATCTCGTCCGCGAGGTGCTGCGCGAAGGGGCCGATCAGGAAGTGCTGGCGCGTAGCACGGTGGACGGGGATGTCCTCCGCACTGCTGTCGAACCGTTCAACCGCGAACACGCTGCCGAGTTCTCTGACCTGGTCGAGCAGGGATACGCCGAGACGGGACATGAATTCCCTGCTCCCTGGATCGACGCTCATATCGAGCGGCTCGGGGGCTGGAAGCTCGCTCCATCGGCTCTTGTCGAACAGTTGGTCTCAATGAGCAACGCCCAGTCGGGCGATCGACGCAGTCCAAAGTCACTCAGCCTGATACCACGTCGCCAAAGACGTCACCTGAATGCGCAATTTCTGTTTTTAGGATCTCCCGCCGACGTGTTGCTTCACCCCACCGACGCGGCTTCAGCCGGAGTGATAGACGGTCAGCAGGTCATTGTTCGCAGCGCAAGGGGTGAAATCGTGGGTACAGCACAGGTAGACACGAGTATCCGACCTGGGGTGGTCTCCGTACCGCATGGACACGAGCACGCGAACGTCAATTATCTGACCAGCACCCAGGAGGTCGATCCGGTGACCGGCATGGCCCGCTACTCGGGGATCCAGGTAAGCGTCCACCCGATTCCAGCTGCGTTCCAAGCGCCAGGTTTACCTGCACAGAGCAGTGTGGAGATAGCATGACTCAGCAAGATGAAAGGCGCGTTGCCGTGGTCACCGGAGCAAGCTCCGGCATCGGCAAAGCTGCAGCGAAGGCTCTCGCTGCACAGGGCTGGCATGTCATCGCACACGGGCGCGATCCCGGACGGACTGCTGCGGCCGAAGCCGACATCCGTGGGGCTGCAGCGCCCGGCGCGAAGGTGGACATGATCCTTGGGGATCTCTCGCTGCTGTCCGATTCAGCGCGCCTCGCAAAACAGATCCAGCGCCTCACCGGAAAAGTGCACGCCATGCTCAACAATGCCGGCGGGGTACGCAGCGAGCTTGTCATCACTCCGGAGGGCAACGAGGCGACCTTTGCGGGCAATCACCTGGGCCATTTTCTGTTGACCAACCGGCTGATGCCTCTGCTCCGCGCTGCCGCCGCGGTTAGCAAACCTGGCACCGTGCGAGTCCTCAGCGTCTCCTCGAACGGACATGAGGGATGCCCCGGCCTGGAGTGGGACGATCTCCAGCAGATTCGCGACTGGAAGTCCGGCAAATCCTATTGCGTGGCCAAGCTCTGTAACATCCTCTTTACCCGTGAGCTCGCGAAGCGAGTGGCTGCATACGGGATCGTGGCCAACTCGATCCACCCTGGCGTTGTCGCCAGCAATTTCGCCAACCATGCAGAGCCGCGCATGAAAAGTTATATGGCGACGCTGGAATCCTTCTCACCCGAGGTTGGCGCGGACACGCTGCTATGGCTCGCCACCGCGCCTGAAGCGGGTGAGGTAACGGGTGGCTATTTCTACAAGCGCAAGGCCCTGGTCCCATCCCCGGCTGCGCTCGATGATGTAGCGGCCGCGCATCTGTGGGCCGAGAGCGAAGCGCTGGTCACCCGCGCGGGCGTATAGCTCCCTGCGCGACGCCGGGATATCGGTATAACCGATATATTGCATTTATCGGTATAGTCGATAAACTGCAGATATCGACGTTACCGATATCTACAATGGATACCATCACGACCGCCACCCAGCTCGGCCGCAACCTCGTTGCCCGCCGCAAGGCCTTGCATCTGTCACAGCAGCAGATGGCGAGGCAGCTGGGCATCAGCCAGAACCGCTTGTCCGAGCTCGAGGCCCACCCGGAGAGCTTGACGCTCGAGCGGCTGCTCGTCCTCCTGAATCTCCTCAACCTCGAGCTCGGCGTTCGCGAGCGAACGGGGAGTGCCCGAACGCGCCGCGTCGAGTGGTAGAACGTGGCAGTCGCGCGACGTGGAAGCAGGGAGCTCGCCGTCTGGGCCAATGGGGTCCGGGTCGGCTATTGGCGGCTCCCGAGCCGCGGTGCGATGGAGTTTCAATATGCGGCCGAGTGGAGGCAGTCTGAGGAGCAACGTCCGCTGTCCCTCTCTCTGCCAGTGACGCTCGACGATGTTCCCCTCAGAGTCAGAGGTGTGGAAACCTACTTCGACAACCTTTTGCCAGACAGCGACTCCATCCGCCGACGCGTCCAGCAACGATTTGGCGCCCCATCCCGTCAGCCCTTTGATCTGCTCGCTGCAATTGGACGCGACTGCGTCGGCGCGGTCCAGCTTCTGCCAGTTGACGAGCAGCCGACAGGAGTCAAAAGAATCGAGGCCGAGCGCCTCAGTGAGACCGCAGTGGCTCGAGCGATCGCAGCCGCCGTTTCCCCCGCCGTCGCGAATATCGACACGGACGAGTTTCGCATCTCCATAGCCGGGGCCCAGGAAAAGACGGCCTTTCTGCGTCAGGGTGGCCGCTGGTGCCGACCTCTTGGATCGACGCCGACCACCCACATCTTCAAACTCCCGCTGGGCCTCGTCGGCAACATGCGCGCGGACATGAGCGCATCGGTTGAGAACGAGTGGCTTTGCTCCCGGATTCTATCTGCCTATGGCCTGCCGATAGCCCACTGCGACATCGAGCATTTCGGAGAGTTCAAGGTTCTCGTAGTCGAGCGCTTCGATCGCGTTCTGCATTCGAGCGGGAAATACTGGTTGCGGCTCATGCAGGAAGATCTTTGCCAGGCACTGGCCAAGCCGAGTCACCTGAAGTACGAGGCGGATGGTGGGCCAGGACTCCAGGATATCGGTCGCGTACTCCAAGGTTCCCTGCGCCGCGTCGAAGATCTCGAGACACTCTTCAAGGCGCAACTGCTGTTCTGGCTGCTCGCAGCAACTGATGGTCATGCCAAGAACTTCAGCATACGCATTCTCCCGGGCGGCCGATATCAACTGACACCTCTATATGACGTGCTCTCGGCCTGGCCCATCATTGGCAAGCGCGCGAATCACGTTTCGTACGAGAAAGCGCGGCTCGCCATGGCGCTGCATGCAACCCGCGCTCACTACCGGATCCGTGACATTCAGCCGCGCCACTTCGAGGTGCTTGCCAAGCAGCTGGGTCTTGCCCGCAGTGCGGATGCTCTGATATCCGAAATCATCACGGCAACGCCCCAAGCCATAGCCGATATCCACAAAGGACTGCCGCGCGGGTTTCCTGCCGAGGTTCTCGACACGATACTCAACGGCCTGAGCCATTCGACGAAGCGGCTCGAAGGATAGGCAGAGACTGGCTGCTAGATTCTGCGTGCAAACTCGAGCACGCAGCGCGCGACGCGTTCCCGGTCATCGAGAGTCAGCATCAAGGTATCGCACATCTGAACCGGCAGTTGGATCTGTTCCGCTACCGAAGCGTCGCGTGCATCGAGCACGAAGCCGTCGATCAAACCGCGGTAATGCTCTACCACGGATAATGCCGAAGGAGTGACGCCGAGTTCTCTCATGATCTTCGTCGTCGGTCCTTTGACAGCGGCGTCTCCGATGATTGGTGTGACGGCGATGATTGGGACGCCTGCTCCGCGCAGGGCCGTACGCATACCCGGTACAGCCAGTATCGGGTCAATACTGAGGTAAGGATTCGACGGCGCGATCACGATCGCGCGAAGCGAGCTGTCGCGAAGCGCTTGCGTGGCGGCGACCGACACGCGAGCGGCCTCCGCACCCTGGAAGTGCAGTCTGATGACCGCCGGACCGCAGCGCTCACGGACGAAATACTCTTGGAATCCAAGCACGCCGTCAGCGGTTTGCACGAGCGTACTTACCGGGTCGTCGCTCATCGGGATAATGCGGGACCTGATACCCAGGTGTTGAGCGACATCGGCAGCAATCGAAGTCAGCGTTTCACCGGCGGCGAGACGCTGAGTGCGCTCGACGTGCAGCGCCAGGTCACCGTCTCCGAGTTTGAACCACGTAGGCCCGCCGAGAGATTCCATTACGCGCATGAACGTCCAGGTCTCGTCGTCGCGCCCCCATCCCAACTCCTGATTCGCGAGACCGGCAAGCGTGTAGAGGGTCGTATCGAGATCCGGTGAGATGTAGAGGCCAAGGTGCGTGAAGTCGTCGCCGGTGTTCACGATGATCCGCAAAGCACCTTCAGGCAGCACCCGCTGCAATCCGAGGCACAGCTTGGCGCCGCCGACGCCGCCTGAAACGACAAGTATGGAGTCATCGGCCATGCTGGTTTGCCCGCTCTTGGTTGCCCCGGCTTCCCGGGACAGCAATTATACGGTACCTCGGCGCCCCACCGGTGGCCTGCCGTTCAAGCGAATTTACGAGCCGCGGCGGTGGCCGTCTGACAGAGCAGGGCGACTCGTGGGTCGTTCTCGGCCGACCGGAAGACGATACAGACGTCCGTCGTCGCATCCTCGTCAGCCAGGGGCACCAACAATACATCCGGCATGTAAACACAGGACCGCTCGCTCGGCAGAATTGCAACGCCGAGGCGTGCCGCCGCAAGGCCGAGCATCGATGAGGTATCGCGCATTTCCTGCACCACTCGAGGTGTAAAGGATTGGCGTGCGCACAGCGACGTGACCAGCTCTCTCAGGGTTGAGTCATGGCCACGGCCTTGCAGGATGAAGTGCTCCTCCCGCAGGTCCGCGAGGCGAAGTGGATTGCGGTCCTTCAGGGGGTGCTCCCGATGCATCGCGACGACCAGCCGCTCGCGGATCAGGTGGACCAGCTCGATTGAGTTGATTTGGGACGAAGCTGGGCTGCGTACTACGCAAGCGTCCAGCTCGCGCGCCTGCAGAGCATCGATCTCGTTCCCCGCTGCAAGCTCGGCGACTGTGAGGCGCATGGTCGGGCTCGCGCCGCAAAAGTCGCGTATGGCAGTCGCGAGGAACGGCAGAACGGTGGTTCCATGCGCCAGCCCCAAACGAAACGGCATACCTTCCTGGGCGATGAGCTCCCGCGTCGTCTGCAGACTCAGCCGGATCTTTTCCAGGATTGCCCGCGCATCGCGCAGGAACGCGCACCCGGCATCGGTCAACTCTACGCGGCGGTTTGTCCGCAGCAGCAGTTTGCCCCCGACCTCGCGCTCGAGCTCCTGAATCGCGAGCGTCAGTGGAGATTGCGTGATGTTGAGCCGCCGGGCCGCCCGGTGAAAGTGCAGCTCCTCGGCCAATGTCACGAAGTAACGCAGCTGGCGCAGGTTCATTGATGCACGTTCATTGTTGCTCGTTCATTGATTTGGGCCCGCAAATCACTGCTCGCGAAAATTGAATTGGCGCGCGGACGCTGCCAGCGGCACCATGTCGGCATGCAAGGACAGACACCACTGGGAATCATCGGCCGGCTGTCGGCTGGAGAGACAATCCTGACACTCGGCGTGCGCCATGCGCGTACGGCTGACATCGCGCGGATGGCCCGCTCCGCCGGCTACGGGGTAATCTGGATCGACCTCGAGCACAGCAGCATGCCGGTCGAGTGCGCGGTGCAAATCGCCGCGACGGCACATGATCTCGGTCTGGAAGCGTGGGTGCGCACACCCGAGAGAGAGTATGGTGTTATAGGGCGCATACTGGACGGCGGCGCTGGCGGGATCATCGCACCACGCGTGGAGACGGTCGCGCAGGCACAGGCGGTCGTCGATGCCGCCCGATTCCCGCCGCGCGGTCAACGGTCCCAGATAGCTCTTCTGCCGCACAACCAGTTTGCGCGGGTACCTCCCGCACAACTCAACTCCATGATCGATCGTTCGACCGTGGTGCAGATCCTTCTGGAGAGCCGCAACGGTATCGAGAATGCAGATGCAATTGCTGCCATTGACGGCGTGGATCTGCTCGCCGTCGGGCTCAACGACCTGTCGGCTGATTTTGGCTGTCTGGGTGATGTTCAAAATAGCGCGATCCGTGCTGCCTGCAGTCGAGTGGCAGCCGCCGCCGCGCGACATGGAAAACTCGCCGTCGTTGGCGGAGTGCAGGACGCCGCTCACTATGCAGCCCTCCTCGGGGATGGATTTGCACCTCTCATCTTTGCTGGAATCGACACAGACATCCTCTGCGCGGGCCTGAATGCCCGCGTTGCCGACTGGCGGACTCGGCTGCAGGCGGTCCGTCCAGCAGGAAACCCGCAACCTGACACCAACCGTGACCCGGACCTATGACCGACGACATCCTGACTTCGCTTCCCATGCGTCCCCTCGACAGGATCGAGCTGCCGCGATTCCAGGTGCCCGCCGGGGCGTGCGACGTGCACATGCATGCGTTCGGGCCTCTGAGCAGGTATCCAAGTGTCGCGCGGCCCCACTACACACTTCCGGATGGAAAGCTCGAGCATTACCTGGGGCTGATGTCCGTGCTCGGACTGAAGCGCTTCGTCATTGTTCAACCGAGCTTCTACGACACTGACAACACCTGCCTGCTCGATGCACTGGCCGCGGCAGGCCCCATCGCCCGCGGCGTCGTAATGATCGATCCGGATATTACTGAGAGAGAGCTCGACCGGATGCATGTACTCGGTGTACGGGCGGTGCGCCTGGATCTCTTCAAACGTAGCGGACTGCCGCTGCAGCAGATCAAGACATTCATCAACACGATGGCCAGCCGCGTGTTTGGACGCGGCTGGCACCTGCAGTTCTATGCTCCCGGTTGGCTGGTTCGTGACCTTCTCGACTTTCTCGGGACACTGCCGGGCGACTTCGTGATCGACCACATGGGTTACATGCTCGAGGAGGACGGACTGACCGCGACGGATTTCGCGCAGCTGCTCGATCTGATGAGGCACGGCCGATGTTGGCTCAAACTCAGCGGCCCCTACCGGATCGCGAAAGAGCGCGGTTATGGCGCGGTGGCTCATCTGGCCGAGTCAATCATCGATGCGGCCCCACAACGCGCGCTGTGGGGTTCTGATTGGCCGCACATTCCCGATTCGGGTCGCGACACGGGCGAGCTGCTGAACCTGCTCATGACGTGGGCTGCGGATGCGCAGGTGCGGGAAATGATTCTCGTGGACAACCCGGCGCGACTCTTCGGATTTTGAGGAATGGTCATCTGCGCTCTTCACGGCGCAACGACGATGATCGCAAAGCTTCCAGGTGCGACGGATGGCCACTTCGCTGGTGCGACCGGCGGTGTCAACCTGCCCGCAGGCAAATAGATCTGCCCTGTTTGCGGATCGACGGCGCCGGTACGAGTGCCGGGTTGGGTTTTCAAGGTCTGCACCAGTGATATCCGTTCCGGATCTGCAAGGGAGATCACAGCCAGAGTGCCGTTGCCACCGCTGGGAATGAACGCAAGTCTGCGGCGCGCATCAATGAATGCGGCATCCGGACCCTCGCCGATTCGCACAGTTGCCACGTCGCGGCCTTCCGGCGTTACGAACTTGGCGACCCCGTTGCCACATGCCGACAGCAGCAGGCGAGTGTTCGGGTCCAGTGCGAGACCGGTAGGCTCCTCGCATCCGGTCAGCGGGATTTCTCGAACTACTTTTCGCAGAGCAAGGTCGAGGACGGCGACTTCCGCTTTGTCAGCGATGTTGACGTAGACGATTCCGTTGCCATCGGCGACGGAAAATTCAGGGGCACCCGGCAGTCCAAAACTGCCTACCACCGTAGCCTTCAGAGGATCGATGAGCGTGACGTCGCGGGAGCCGCGATTGAACGTCACCGCAAGACCAGTCTTGCGGTCGTACGCAACCGAGTCGGGATCGGCACCGGTCACTGGGACCCGTGCGATGAGATTTGGCGGCTTGTCCTGCAGGATCGCGAGAGAGTTACTCTCTCCAGTGGTCGCCAACAGACGGCCATTGCCGATCGGCAGGACCTGGTGGACTACCGGGGACGCGAAGAGCTGTACGGCAGTGTCTGGCTTGTCGAGATCAAGAGCCAGGACTCCGCCTTGCCGGCCCACCAGCAGGCGGCGCGACTGCTCATCGACGGATGCATAGTCCCAGAGTCCATCGGGACCGCTGATGCGGCCGGTCACGTGATAATGGACTGACGGCGCCCCCGCGCTGCAATCGACGCCGAGCGATAGCGACAGGCCGAGCGCTACGGACATCAGGGCGGCACGATTCATTGACATGTTGCTTTCCGGAAAGATCAGAACCGTGCGGTCGCCGAGATGAACCACTGGCGTGGCCGCGAGTAGCCCGCGGTGTTCCGCGGCGATCCTATGTCCGGGCCAGCGGCGTACACGGTGTGATACTGCTTGTCCAACAGATTGATGCCATCGGCTCTGAGCTGCCAGTGTTTGCCGATATCCAGGCTCAATCCCGCATTCAGGATCTGGTACGCCTTCTCGCTGTAGTCATCGCTGATGTTCCACCATTGCGGTCCTGTGAACGCTCCGCTCACGCGTACGCCGAGCACCATGTCCGCCGGCAGGGGACGACGCCACTCGAGTGCCAATGTCCCCTGATAGGATGGAGTGTACGGTGCTACGAGACCGTTCAGGTTGATCGTGGCTCCCGTGTTCGGGTTGAAGTAGCCCGGAATGTTGTCCCACACGGCGCGAGTGACCCCGAAACCGCCAGTGAGGGTCAACTCGCGTGTCAGGCGCGCAACGAGGTCGAGCTCGAACCCATAGTTATGTGAGGGACCGACATTCTGGGTCACTTCCTGCAGCGTGGCCCCGTCGATGGTGCTGAACAGCCGATTCTGGTACTTGATATAGAAGGCTGCGAAGTTGAAGCGCAATCGGTCGTCCCACAGCGTGGACTTGAGCCCAAGCTCGTAGTTCTCGGTCTTTTCGGAGACGAACGTGCTGGTCTCTCCGTGGTTCTGCAGAACGTCGCCGGGCTGCAGCCCGCGTGCAATACTGAAGTAGCCCATAATTGCGGGCTCGAAGCGATAGGACAGGCTCGCCTTTGGCAATGCACTCGTGCCGCTGACCTCCTTGGTCGTGTTTGCGAAAGTGTCCGTCAGGCGGTTCTGGAAATGCTCCACCCGCACGCCAGCTTCGAGCGTCCAATTGCCAATCGGATAGCTCGCATTGAGAAATCCGGCGTATTCGCGTCTGCGAGCGCTGTTTGCCGACATGACCACACCATCATCGGCAGGGTTGTCCGTGACGACGCTCAGCATCTGGGTGTTGTCTTCCAGATCGCGTGAGTCACGTTGCTGAATGAATGCACCTGCCAGCCAGCTCAACTCGCCCGTCTCGCCAGTGAGCCGCAGCTCTTCACTCCAGATATTCTTGTGGAAGATTTGCATCACATCGAACAGAGGCAGCGCGATGTGGTCTCCGTCGGCGCGGGCGTTGACGTCGGAATGGAAATACGAGGTGATGGACGTAAGCTTGAGGAACTCGTTGAGTGTCTGATCGATCTGCAGCGTAGGCGAGTAGAGATCACGGTCGAAATGGGGGAGAACATTCGATGTTGCGATGCGGGTGTAGTCATCCGTACTGGCGGCGGCGTAGTAGAGGTTCTCATTGCCCGAGCGCAGCCGGTTGGCCGACAGGAAGAACGCGATGTCCGTGCCTCCTTCCTCGTATTCGAGTGTCAGGCGGCCGCCGCTCTCGTGCGAGTGACCTAGTGTCTGATTGAGAGTGGTGTCGTAGACGAAGCCGTCGCTGGTGGAATCGAAAGCGCTCAAGCGACCCCTGAAGTCCTCGCCGACGACAGGTCCCGACAAGGCACCGGAGAAGTTGCGGGCGTGCAGGTTGCCGAGCTCGGCAGTGGCCTGCATCTGCAGGTCCGCGGTCGGCTTCTTCGTGATGTACTTGATCGCGCCGCCAATGTTGTTTCCGCCATAGAGCGTGCCCTGCGGCCCTTTCAAAACCTCGATGCGATCGAGATCCTCGGGACGAACCGTCTGGCCTTCAAACTGCTGCACGTCGTTGACGTAGAAGCCCACTCCCTGAATTACGCCGAATGAGCCGACGCCCCTCAGTACTACGTCTGGAGTGTTGTCGGCACGCGTGGTGATGTTCAGATTCGGCACCAGGGAGGCAAGATCGTCCATCCTCGTAACGTGGGCGTCGGCGATTTGGGCGGCGCTCAGTGCGCTCACGGACAAGGGGATACTCTGCAGGTCCTCCTGTCGTTTGCGGGCGGTAACGACGATCTCCTCGAGTACGCCGCTGGCCTCGGAGTCACTCACGGCGATCGCGGATTGCGCAATCAGCGCGCTCAGCCCCAAGGCCGCGTAGCGCTCAATGCGCCTCGTGGCCGCATTGGATGCATGCGGCCGACACCGATCAGTCATGGACGCCCCCTCTTGCCGTCTGGACCAATTCACCCGTTGCTTCGGCCCGCCCGCGTGCGCCGCCTCAGGTTGCGGGAGATTACGAACGCGCCGTTATATTCGCCAATACTTAATTCGGGCGCCCGGTGATAAGATTTACCTATCATGAAGCTGCGGCAGCTGCAATTCTTCCTCACGGTGGCCGATGAGCTGGGCTTCGGCCGGGCGGCTGAGAAGCTGCACGTGGCGCAGCCCTCTTTGAGTGTTCAGATCAAGGCGTTGGAGGAGGAGGTTGGCGCACGTCTGTTCGAGCGCGACAAACACCATGTCCATCTGACGCAGGCCGGCAGGCGATTCCGCGAACATGCACTGAACATTATCGCGCTTGCGGAAACCGCCAAGGTCGAAGCACGATGTGCCGAGGCGGGGGAGGTGGGATCGATCGCGCTCGGTTATACCGCATCATCGATGTTTTCCCGCGTCCTGCCTCACGTCATCCGCCGTTTCAGGGATGAGCATCGCAATGTTCTTTTGAGCCTGCATGAGCTCACGTCGCTCGAGCAGTTGCACAGGCTGCTCGACAGATCGCTCGATCTGGGCGTATTGCGCAAGCCCGATGTTCCAACCCCGGCTGGCTTGGCTGTCACGGAGTGGTATCGCACGCCGCTGCTGGTGGCCATCGCCGGCGATCATCCGCTCGCGAGAAGGGCCGTGCTGTCAGTCCAGGACCTGCGCGCCGAACCGTTTGTAACGTACCCGCGCGAGGCGGGGACGGGTATTTACTGGCAGGTTGTCGAGCTGTGCGCAAAAGCCGGATTCCGCCCGCGCGTGGTACGGGAGGTGCTCGAGTCATCAACAATCATCGGGCTGGTTGCAGCGGGCGTCGGTGTAGCTATTGTGCCTGCGGACATCAATTGCATCCGCTTTGAGGGGGTGGAATACAAGAAGTTGAGTGACAGCCAGGCTGTCTCGTCTCTCTATCTCGCTCAACGGGAGTCCGATCCAAGCGAGCACCTGCGGGCTCTGTGCGGGATGCTCATGCGAGGCATCCGCCGCACTCGAAGCAAACGTGCATGAAGCGCCCTGCCGCGGCGGTGTGGCATCGAGCCAACTCAAGCCGATAGACTGAGGTACTCCTCGGAGTGCTCGTTGAGGAACTCCCGGGGCGCCGCTCCGAGTTGCCGGTGCATCATTGCGACGAAGGCGCTCACGCTCGAGTAGCCGACATCGAACGCAACTGCCGACACCTTCTGCCCTGCGGCAATCCGCTCCAGCGCGTGGTGCGCGATAGCTGCGCGCTGCCAGCTCGCAAAGGACATACCAGTCTCTTGCCGGAAATGCCGGGTAAAGCTGCGTCTGCTCATGCCCGATCGAGCGGCCGCGCGTGCCACGTCGGCCCCGATATCCGGGCTGCTCAATAACTTCTCAGCCGTGGCTCGCATTCGTGGATCGCTGGGCATGGGCACCAGCAGTGCCTCCGCCTGCGCCTCACGCATTTCCGCGGCCACCACGCGCCAAAGCAAGCGCCTGATCGATGCATGCCGCGATGCCGTCGCACGAGCGATGGGCTCCAGGGCCGCAATCATGAGTGCCGAGGCGCGCAACACGCAAACCTGCGCCGGGAGCTTCTTTGACAGCGCCACAGGTACGTGAATAGCCCAACCTGTGCCCCGTCCGCTCGAGCGTGAAGCGTGCAGCAATCGGGGGGGAACCCAACCCACGCGTCGGGTGGGAATAATCCAGGACCCGAGCTCGGTTCGAAGGTGGGAGATGCCTGATTCGACCAGAATGAATTGGCCGCCGGCATGCACATGCCACTTCGCCTCGGCCGCGCCCTCGGCTGCGAAGCGGTTCGTACTCCTGCCACGCTGGGCATGCAGGGCACCGGCCGGCATTTGGCCCGATCTCGACATAAGCTGGGAGAATGACGATAACAGGTGAGGGGGTTCCCGCTCCACTATTGTCGTCGAGGAATGGCGATATTAGTCGAGGAATGATCGCATGAACGATTCATCCATGCAGATGGCGGAAACGCGGTCGAGCCTGCTGGAAGTAGTGCAGCGCCTGCCAACGTCCGGCGCACGGTCGGTCGCCATCCGCTCTGACGCCGATGGGGTTGTGTTGGCCGTAGCGCAGTTCGCCAAAGACGTGGCGGGCCAGTCACCCTCGATGCACGCGGGTGATAGCAATCTGGCAGCGCCGCTGTATCGATGGACGGATGGGCAGTTCGTCGAATGCGGGAGTCTGCCGCTGCCGGGTGGCGAGCAGGTCGAGTTCTTCGAGATCGACGGACGCCGCTTCATTGCAGGAGCCAGTATTCGCTCGGGGCGAGGGCCCTACGAGATGGACGTTAAATGCGCCATCTACGAGTGGATCGATGGGGCCAGGCACCTGCTGCAGTCATTTGCCACGTTTGGTGCGAAGCAATGGCGGCATTTCAGCATCGGTGCACGGCACTTTCTCGCGCTGGCGCAGGGCGTGGACGCTCCCGGTCTACAGACACGGCATCCGCGAACCTCTCGAATCTACGAATGGGAGGGTAGCGGATTCAAGGAGCTGCAGGTCCTGGAGGGCCGCTGGGGCTACGGGTGGTGCCCCTTCGAGCTCGACGGTCAGTTCTTTCTCGCCTACGCAGATCACCTCGAGCGCTCCGTGATTTATCGTTGGACGGGCGTCCGCTTCGAGCAGTTCCAGGTCATTGCAGGAGGTGGCGGGCGCGCGTTCGCCTTCTTTCGCCGGGCCGATCGTGCGTGGCTGGCATTTGCGAATCTGCAGAGCGGTGTCGAGCTGTATCGATGGGACGGCGCAGCCTTCACCGCCCATCAGCACCTTGGCGGGCCCGGAGCCCGCGCATTGCAGGTGCTGCAGAGCGCCGGCGGCCTGTACCTGGTCAATCTGAACTTCATCCAGGGCACACCTGCCAGTCCGCAGGTTCTGAAGCAATCACAGTTGTATCGGTGGGCCGCCGGTGGGTTCGAGCTTCGGGACACATTTGCAACGTCGGCAGCTACCGATGTCGCAGGGTTCCAAAGTGGCGGCAGCCAGTACGTCGTCGTTGCCAACAGCCTGGATTCCGATCTGAAGTTTCGTACGGATACGGTCGTCTATCGGTTTCTCGGCTGAGTCGTGGAGATTCGATGAGCTACCAGCCGCATCCATTTTTTCGACGCCTGTTCGATGTGTACACCGGTGATCCGGCCAGTATTGGCATGCAACTTACCCACCTGCGGGATCGGCAGGATGGTTCGGATCCTCTGCTGGTGTGCACCGGGTCAGACATAGTGTTGTTTCCTGGGTCCGCGCGGCCCCCAACAGTGGAGAGCTTCCGCCGCACCACTCGCGGTTTCATCGAGCTGGCGGCTGTCTCGCACCTGCCCCTGGCGGTGGGCTGGCTCGCGCGCATGCGCGAGATTGCGCCAGGCGACCCGATGTGGCGGCAGTCTGCCCGGGAATTGATCCAGGCCATCCACGATGTACAGGCCATCAACACGGTCGCGCTATGGCGCGATGACCTCTCGGTCGCGGCGTGGCAAGGACTCGAGATCCGCATCGCCGCGCTGGTGGATTACAGCTGCAGGGTCACGCTCGATGTCGTGGAAAAGGCGTTGCGCGACGCCGACGGGTTCACTTTCGAGCGGCTGCGCCTGGAGTATCTGAACCCACGAGGATCGGCGCGAGTGCCGGTTTCCATGAACGAAATGATGTTCGCAACTTTTGCGCTGACCTTTCTCGATATCGGCCACCGCATCACGGCCTGGCTGCGAAGCCAGGCCTTTGATTGGAATCGCCTGATGGTTCTCATCAGTGGACGTTCCGGCCGGCCTACCGCGGGCCTGACATGGGACACGAACAACCTGTGTCATTTGATTCAGCGCGCCTCGCGGGACACTTTCGACCGGCACCGCCTCTACATTGCACCCCACGCGCCGCCGATCGATGTGGCGGCGGCCTCGGATCCCGCACGCGCTGCCGGGCTCGAGACTCAATTCCGCAGCCTCTGGTTCAACCTCCGCGTGGGCGTGGAGATGGGGAGCAGGCTGTTTGATGGTGATCCGGTAGATCGCGGGCCCGAAATCGCGCCTGCGTCGCGTCCAGGCATGGCAACGCCAGCGGCACCTGCGACAGCGGCACCTGCCCCTGCGGCGCCGGTACAGCATCCTGGCCGCCAGGCCCTCATTGCCCAGCTGCGACTCGTGCTCGAGGATCCAACCCAACTTCTTTCGAACGTGGCCGCGCAGTACGTGCTCGACCAGCTTGCCGCCAACAACAACAATCCAACTCAAGTGTTCATCGCAGGTTTCAGCGACGTTGACTATCTGGCCGCTCGCGCAGCCGTGGTGGCCGGATCATGAGCGCGCCGGCCCGGCGGACGGTGGCCTGGATCTGCTTTGCCGTTGCGATGGTCGATGGATACGACACCTTGATGCTCTCGTTCATTGCGCCCCTGATCTCCAAGGAGTGGGCACTCTCTGCTGCCGGGTTCGGACGGCTGTTCGCCATTTCATACGCAGGCGCCGCGTTGGGCGCCACGGTCACGGGATTCGCTGCGGATCGCTGGGGACGCAAGAAGCTACTGCTGATAGCGCTGACAATTTCGGGCGTCTTTACGCTCGCATGTGCAGGCGCCGCGAACGCTTCACAGTTGATGTTGTGCCGGGCGATATCCGGCTTTGGGCTTGGCGGAGCCATACCCGCAATCTCGGCTCTGACAGCAGCGCATGCGCCGGAGGGGCAGCGAAGTGCCGCCGTTACGCGTATGTTCCTCGGATACCCGATCGGAGCGCTAGCCGGCGGCGCAGCGACTGCTGCCGCCATGACCTACGCCGGATGGCGCGGTATTTTCATGAGTGCCGGGTTCATCACATGTTGTCTGATTCCCGTGGTCGTGCTCTGGCTGGCCGAGGGCCCTCGCGAGGCGAGGCGGCTTTCAGGTGGCGACCGTACGCGCCATCCCCTATCCGAGCTGATTGCAGATCAACGAGCCGGTGGCACGGCGATGTTGTGCCTCGCGAGCTTCATGGTCCTGCTGGTCACGTATTTCCTCGTGAGCTGGACTCCAACGGTGCTGACGCTCAACGGTGTAAGTCCACCAACGGCGGCCCTTTCCGGTGTGGTGCTCAACTGCGGGGGATTGATCGGCGCATGGCTTCTGTCGTGGATCATGGCACAGCGGCGCGCACTGCAGATCGTGGCAGCTTGCCTGATGATCGGCTCGCTATTGATCGGAATTCTGGGGCAGGGCGTCATCGATGCTGACGGCACGGGTTTCTTCATGGTGTTCGGCGTGGGATTGTTCGTGATAGGCGCTCAGTTGAATCTTGCCGCTATCTCCGTGAAATATTACCCGCAGAGCGTCTGCGCCACCGGCGTCGGCCTTTCCATGTCGTGCGGCCGGGTCGGCTCCATCGCGGGTCCGTTGATCGGCGGCTACCTAGTGTCGGCTGAAGTAGGGTGGAATCGCCTGTTCCTGCTTGCGGCAATTCCAGCGCTTCTGGCGGGCGCCGCGCTGTGGGCGCTGTCACTCTTGCAGGAACGCCCTCGAGCGGACGTCTTGAGGTCCGCTACGTAAATGGTGCTGGAGCCCTTGCGCGGTGCGCATCAAAGCGGTGTTTCATCCAACGCTCGATCGCTCCGAGCACCTGCTGGGGTTGATCCCGATGGGGCGAATGCCGGCACTGGGCGAGACTGACCAACTCGGCTAGCGGTGCGGAGCGCGCGATGCGCTGAATCTGTTCGAGTGAACCGTACTCGTCGTCCTCGCCCTGTAACGCCAGAATCGGGCAGGCGATCCGGGGCAGGTATTCCTCGATATCCCAGTCACGGAATGCCGGATCGAGCCAGATGTTGTTCCAACCCCAGAAGACGCCATCCACGTCGTCATGGTAGCGCTGCAGCCGTTGCCGCAAGTTCGTGTTCTGATAGGCGAGCTTCGCTGCCCCGATATTGGTGACCGAGAGGTCCTCGACGAAGACGTGCGGCGCCAGCGCGACAACACCGCTCACCCCGCGACCGCTGCCGCCGGCATGGATGAGCGCGATGGAGCCGCCGTCGCTGTGCCCGAACAAGATCGGATTGTCTATGCCGAGTGCATCGAGGAATTGTGGCAGTACGATAAGTGCTTCGTCGTGCATGTATCTAACGGTGCGCGGCGTCCGCAACCTGGCTGAGCGCCCATGGCCGTGCCTGGAATAAACCGTCACGTTACTGCCGGTGACCTGCGCTACTTGTGTCGGAAAGTCCTTCCACATAGACACCGAGCCCAGACCCTCGTGAAGCATTACCAACGGCGGCGACTTGGAATGACCTCCTCGGATTTGCTCGTACTCGATGGGGCCGGGGCCTAACGTCATGAACGGCATAGTCAAATCGTCATTGTGCGCACTTGGTGGGGTCAGTATCCGCGTTGCGCGCATACCGCGCACGCAGTTGGAAGCGCTGAATCTTGCCGGTAGCCGTCTTCGGCAGCTCGGCCAGGAATTCGATCCGGCGGGGATACTTGTGGAGTGTGAGAAGGGCCTTCACGTGTTGCTTCAATTCGTCGGCCAGCGCAGCCGTCGGTTGCGCGGCCGGCCTGAGGACGACGCATGCGAGCGGTTTTGTAAGTCCCGCGCTGTCTTCCTCACCGATAACGGCAGCCTCGAGCACCGCCGGATGGGTGATCAGAGCCGCTTCGACTTCGATGGGAGAGACATACATGCCGCTCACTTTCAGCATGTCATCGCGTCGTCCTGCGTACACGTAGTGTCCATTCTCATCCACCAGGTACTGATCGCCACTGCGCACCCACTGGCCTTGAAATGTCTGGCGTGTCTTTTCGCGGCTGTTCCAGTAGCCCAGCGCGCATGTCGGGCCAGCGATATGGAGCTCGCCGATCTCACCATCGGCAACGCGTCGGCCGTCGTCATCGACCAGCCGCAATGTGTATCCAGGTACCGCAGATCCGGTCGTACCGTAAGACACGCTGCCGGGTCGATTCGACAGAAAGATATGCAACATTTCCGTTGAGCCGATGCCATCGAGTATGTCCACGCCAAAATGCCGAAACCAACGCTCGCCGATATTCCTTGGCAGTGCCTCGCCCGCCGAGATGCAGGAACGCAACCGGAACTCATCGCGCGAAGGCAGTGCACCGGAGAGCATGGAGGCGTAAAGGGTGGGCACGCCGCCGAAAATGGTGGCTTGATGCCTTCGTAGTCGCGTGAACACTGCCTCCGGAGTCGGGCGTTCGGCCATCAGCACGGCCGTGGCGCCGACTGCGAGGGGGAAAGTGAGTGCATTGCCCAATCCGTACGCAAAGAAGAGCTTGGGCGCAGAGAAGACCACGTCATCTTCCCGAATGCCCAGAATCGGACGGGCGTAGAGCTCTGCGGTCTGAATGAGACTGGAGTGTACGTGAATGGTCCCCTTCGGGGCGCCCGTGGATCCTGAGGAGTACAGCCAAAAGCACGGGTCATCGCACGACGTCGCGGCCGCTTCGAACGAGTCAGACGCGCGAGGCAGTAATGTCTGCAACGAATCGAAAGCCCCGGCTTCCCCGCCAGACACAATGACGTGCTTCAGTCTAGGCATCTCGCCCAGCAGAGGTGCGAACAGCGGTAGCAGCGGAGCCGATACGATCAGCACGCAGGCGCGACTGTCGCGCAGCATGTATTGGTAGTCAGCACTCTTGAGCAGAGTGTTGACCGCGACTGGAACGAGTCCGGCCTTGATGGCGCCCAGGAAGGCAGTGGGAAAGTCGATCGTGTCCTGTAAACACAACAGCACTCGCTGTTCGGGCTGAATGCCCAAACCTACGAGGGTATTGGCGCAGCGATTGACGCGCTCGGCGAGTTCCTCATACGTATAGCGGCCCTGGTCATCAATGTAGGCCAGCTTGGCGCCGCGGCCCGCCCGCAAGTTGCGTTCGATGAGATCGTGCGCGGCGTTATAGGCGCGGGGAATTTCGATAACCGGCGGACTGACGCGATGGTCCGCTGAGCTCAAGCCAAGCATGCACCGTTCCCCTCTGGACCCTGCAGCTATAGTACTAGCCAATCGGCGAGAAAGAAATAAAACGCATGTGAAGTTGTTGATGGCGGGACCGGTGGGTACAAAAAAGGATTTATAATGCTTGCAGGCAGAAATGACATGCGCTATAAAGCATAATCATGACGACAGCCTCCGCTCAAGCCCGCAGTAAGACGCAGACGCTTGCTCAAGCGAGTGAAGCTGCGCCAATCGCCGTCGGTGAGTCTGACGCAACTTTTCTGGCGTCCTTGGGGCGTCGCGTGCGTGACGCACGTCAGCAGCGCGGCATGGC
This sequence comes from Gammaproteobacteria bacterium, assembly GCA_028293745.1. Taxonomy (GTDB): domain Bacteria; phylum Pseudomonadota; class Gammaproteobacteria; order Steroidobacterales; family Steroidobacteraceae; genus 13-2-20CM-66-19. The sequence goes on from JAQGOF010000169.1 coordinate 47,781, forward strand.
ACGCAAGGTGCTTTCGCAGACTGCCGACGTTTCAGAGCGTTACCTCGCACAGTTGGAAGGCGGGACAGGAAACGCCTCCATCATCCTCTTGCGACGGATCGCTGCAGCGCTCGGCCTGGAGCTGACCGACCTCGTCGATACCGATGAGTCACCGGACGAACAGCGTTTGATCCGTCGATTTCTGGACAGTCTGCCGCCTGCACGGCTCGAAGAGGTTTTGCGCCGGCTGACCGCAGAGTTTGGCCAGGAAGAGCCGGTGCGCAGAAAGCGCATCACGTTGGTGGGCCTGCGCGGAGCGGGAAAAACGACTTTGGGCGCCACCCTGGCAAAGGCGCTGCGCCGGCGGTTCGTGGAGCTCGACACCGAGATCGAGCGCGAGGCAGGCATCAGTCTGTCCGAGGTATTTCTGCTCTATGGACAGGCAGGCTATCGCCGGATCGAGCGGCGCTGTCTCGAGCGGGTGATCAACAGTCAGGAGGACATCGTGCTCACCGTCGGCGGTGGTATCGTGTCCGAGCCGGACACCTACAACTTGCTGCTGCTGAACTGCTACACAGTCTGGATCAAGGCGGCGCCCGAAGAACATATGGCACGGGTCGTCGCGCAAGGGGATTTGCGCCCCATGGCGGGCCACGCCGAGGCCATGGAGGACCTGCGAAACATCCTGAGCGCCCGGGAGTCCTTGTATGGCAAGGCAGATGCCGTGGTGGACACCTCGGGATCCCCGATCGAAACGAGCTTCGCAGCCCTGCAGCAAGCGATCGCACCCGGCGCTTGATCAACCGGTCCGATTCACGAGGATTCCAACTCATGGCACAGGCCGCAGTTACGTCGCCCACCGGGCCTGGGCAGTTAGTCACGTTTGATACCCATCCGCAGCGCTATCGGCATTGGAAGCTCTCCTGCGAGGGCCCGGTCGCCACGCTTGCGATGAATGTGGACGAGGACGCAGGTCTGCGCCCCGGGTATAAGCTCAAGCTCAATTCATACGATCTCGGCGTGGACATCGAGCTCAACGATGCGCTCCAGCGGATCCGGTTCGAGCATCCGGAAGTACGCACCGTGGTGCTCACGAGCACCAGGGATCGCATCTTCTGCTCCGGTGCCAACATCTTCATGTTGGGACTGTCATCGCACGCATGGAAAGTCAATTTTTGCAAATTCACCAACGAGACGCGCAATGGAATCGAAGACTCGAGCCGCTATTCGGGACTGAAGTTCGTCGCTGCCTGCAATGGTACGACCGCAGGCGGGGGATACGAGCTGGCGCTGGCGTGCGATGAGATTCTGTTGGTGGATGACCGCTCCGCTGCAGTGAGCCTCCCCGAGGTAGCGCTGTTGGGGGTGCTGCCCGGCACAGGCGGGCTGACTCGCCTGACCGACAAGCGCAAGGTCCGGCGCGATCTGGCTGACTTGTTCTGCACGGTTACCGAAGGGGTGCGCGCGCCCCGGGCGAAAGAATGGCGTTTGATCGACGGCCACGCCAAGCCTCAGCAGTTCGCAGCCGCCGTGCAGCAGCGTGCAGCGGAGCTTGCCGCATTGAGCGACCGGCCGCAGCAGGCAAGTGGTGTTGAGTTGATTCCGTTGGCGAGACAGGTCGACGCAGATGGCTACCATTACCCTCATGTGGATGTGCAGATCGATAGGAAGGCCCGAACCGCAACTTTGACCGTGCAGGCGCCTGGCACGGATCAACCCAGCGATCTCGAGCAGATCCTGGCACTGGGTACGGATTGGTGGCCCCTGGCAATGGCACGCGAGCTGGATGATGCCATTTTGATGTTGAGATCCAATGAGCTGCAGATCGGTACCTGGATCTTGAAGACACGTGGTGAGGGCAGACGGGTCCTGGCGGTCGATTCGATCATGGCCGAGCACGCGGGCAACTGGTTCGTCCGTGAAACGCTCGGCATGCTTCGTCGCACCCTCGCGCGATTGGATGTCAGCTCGCGGACGCTTTTCGCCGTCATCGACGGCGGCTCATGCTTCGCTGGCACATTGTTTGAGCTCGCGCTTGCCGCCGACCGAAGCTACATGCTTTCGGCGCCTGAGCGTGCAGATGCACCGCGCGTTGCGCTCTCGTCCTTGAACTTCGGTGGATTCGAGACCGTTGCCCGAGTCAGCCGGATCGAATCGCGCTTCTACGGGCATGAGCCGCCGATCGTGCAGGCCCGGCAGTCGATCGGGCAATTCCTGGGCAGCGAGGAAGCGCTACGACTCGGTCTCGTGACCGCGGCCCCGGACGCGCTCGATTGGGACGATGAGATTCGTATTGCCATCGAAGAACGCGGCAGCCTCTCGCCTGATGCATTGACGGGTATGGAAGCGAATCTGCGATTTGGGGCGGCCGAGACCATGGAAACGCGCATCTTCGGGCGCCTCTCGGCATGGCAGAACTGGATCTTCATCCGACCCAACGCGGTGGGCGAAGCGGGGGCGTTGAAAGTGTTCGGCACCGGTGACAAGGCTCGATTCAACTGGGAGCGCGTGTAGGCGCGAATCAGGGGCTCGTAATGAATATCGACTACGATCAGAAGATTCCCAACAACGTGGATCTGTCGAGCGACAAAGCACTGCAGCGGGCGCTCGAGCATTGGCAACCCGAATTCCTGAGCTGGTGGCGGGAAATGGGCCCCGAGGGCTCCAACAAGTTCGATGTGTACCTGCGAACCGCAACCAGTGTAGATCAGGCCGGGTGGGCACAATTCGGCTACGTGAAGATGCCCGACTACCGGTGGGGGATCTTTCTCAACCCGGCCGAGCAGGACCGCAAGATTGCTTTCGGCGCGCATCTCGGCGAGCCAGTCTGGCAGGAAGTCCCCGGGGAGTATCGCAGCAACCTGCGTCGCATCATCGTTACGCAAGGCGATACTGAGCCGGCTTCCGTCGAACAACAGCGGCACCTCGGACTCACGTGTCCTTCCATGTATGACCTGCGAAACCTCTTCCAGGTGAATGTAGAGGAGGGTCGGCATCTGTGGGCCATGGTGTACTTGTTGCACCGGCATTTCGGACGCGACGGGCGCGAGGAGGCCGAAGCTCTTCTGGGTCGCCGTTCCGGGGATGCAGACAACCCCAGAATTCTTGGCGCTTTCAACGAACGTACGCCAGACTGGCTGTCATTTTTCATGTTCACCTTCTTCACCGACCGCGACGGGAAATTCCAGCTTTCCGCACTCACCGAGTCGGCGTTCGATCCGCTCGCGCGCACGACGCGCTTCATGCTCACGGAAGAGGGCCATCACATGTTCGTTGGCCGCAATGGCATCCGGCGCATCATTGATCGCACTGCCGAGGTGATGGTGCGCGAGCGAACCGATGACCCGGCGCGCTTGAGGGCACTGGGTGTGATCGACTTACCGACGCTGCAACGGTATCTCAATTTCCACTCGAGCGTGACGGTAGACCTGTTCGGCTCGGATCTGTCCTCAAACGCCGCGACCTTCTACACCACGGGACTCAAGGGCCGGTTCCGCGAGGAGCGGATCGCCGATGACCATCTGCTCAAGGACGCCACTTACCCGGTTCTCGAAGTCAGCGACGCTGAGTTGGTCGGCAGAGCCGCCCCTGCTTTGAATGCGCTCAACGAGCGCTTGCGCGATGATTTCGTCGCGGATTCCATCTCGGGCGTGGAGGCGTGGAATATCGCCCTCAGGAAGCGCGGAATTGACCATCAGCTGGCGGTGCCACACAAGGCGTTCAACCGCCAGATCGGTCCTCTGGCCGGCGTCAAGATCTCACCCCAAGGTCGGGTGGTCAGCGCAGCGACGTGGGATGCTCATGTGCGCGAATGGCTGCCGACAGCTGAGGATCGCGAGTTTGTGCAATCGTTGATGGGCCGCGTCGTCGAGCCCGGGAAGTTTGCGAATTGGATTTCACCTCCCTCAGGGGGCATCAACGGTCAGGCGATCGAGTGCGAGTACGTGCGTTTCAACTAGCTTCGGCTGGCGGCCGCGACGAATGACAGCAGTGCACGCTTCCCTCCTGCTGGATCTTTACCAGCTCACGATGGGGCAGGCCTATTTTCATCTGGGGATGAAGGAAACTGCCGTGTTCGAGTTGTTCGTCCGCAGGCTGCCGGCGACGCGGCGATTTCTCCTCCTGGCTGGCATTGCCCAGGCCATGGAGTATCTCGAGCAGCCGCAGTTCAAAGCCGACGAGCTCGAATTCCTCGCGGGCCTCGGCACTTTCTCTCCCGCATTTCTGGATCACCTGGCGTCGGTGCGCTTTACCGGCTCTGTGCATGCAATGCAGGAGGGCACGCCGTTTTTTGCCGATGAGCCCATCCTGCGGATCACGGCGCCCATTCTCGAAGCCCAGCTGGTCGAGAGCCGCCTGCTGAATATCGTCCATTTCCAGACTTTGATCGCAAGCAAGGCTGCTCGATGTGTGATTGCCGCTGCGGGACGGCAACTCGTTGACTTTGGCATGCGTCGGGCGCACGAAGCGGATGCCGCACTGTATGCTGCGCGGGCCGCCTATCTCGCCGGATTTGACGCTACCGCCACCGTTGAAGCGGGGAAACGGTTCGCTATCCCGCTCTCCGGCACCATGGCGCATTCGTTCATCGAAGCGCACGACCGCGAGGAGGATGCGTTTCGAGGTTTCGTCAGGAGCCAGCTCGGGACCACGGCCTTGCTGATCGACACATACAACACCGAACGCGCCGCTCAACGAGTGGTTGAGCTGATGCGCGAGCTTCAGGAGCAGGGAATTCCACGGCGAATCCGCTCAGTGCGAATCGACAGCGGCGATCTGGCCGCCCAGGCCCTGGCAGTCCGGGACATTCTCGATCGCAATGGCTGCCATGACGTCCAGATCGTGCTGAGTGGCAGCCTGGATGAGCACCGCATAGCCGAGCTCGTCCACGGCGGAGCTCCCGCCGACGCATTTGGAGTCGGAACGGCGCTGGACACTTCGGCCGATGCACCTGCGCTGGATATGGCATACAAGCTGCAGGAATACGCGGGCAGGGCGCGGCGCAAGCGCTCACCGGGCAAGGCGACCTGGCCTGGGACGAAACAGGTGTTTCGCGAACGCGGGCCGCAAGGCGAAGCGCTTGGCGATCATGTTGCGTTGGTCGGCGAGAATGTTCCCGGAGATCCGTTGTTGGTACAAGTCATGCACAACGGACGCCGCCTCGGTACGCCCGAGTCGCTCGTCGAGGCCCGTCAATTCTGTGCCCGGGAGCTGCAGGCATTCCCACCGGATGTTCGCGAGTTGCATGAAGGCACGGCGCCTTATCCTGTAATCATCTCAAGGGCGGTTCGCGAGCTGGCCGCGAAGCTCGATATGGAAACTGCATAGCGATCACCAACATATTCAACAAATGGGGTTGATTCAGCCATGTCCGAACATAAAGCAACGATCAGCTGGAAGCGAGCCAGTGATGAATTCCTGAAAGGCAAGTACTCGCGCGAACATACCTGGACGTTCGACGGCGGCGCGATCGTTCAAGCCTCATCGTCCCCGTCCGTGGTCCCAATTCCTCATTCAAACCCCGCAAATGTAGACCCTGAGGAAGCCTACGTCGCATCACTTTCCAGTTGCCATATGCTGACTTTTCTATACCTGGCCGGACGCCGGGGCTTCCAGATCGACAGCTACGATGACGAGGCAACGGGGTTGATAACCAAGGATGAGCGGAAGATTCCCTGGGTCAGCACCGTTACGTTGAATCCCCGGATAGTCTATGGAGGTGAGAAGCGGCCGACCTCAGAGGAGGAAGAGCAACTTCATCATCAGGCTCACGAACAGTGCTTTATCGCCAATTCCGTGAAGACCGAGATCGTCATAAAGCCGAGCACGTCAGTGGGTGAGTGACCCGGCTGCAGGCGGCGGAATCATCGGTCCAACTGCGATCTCTGGTGAAGGTTGGCGCTGCGCCATAGGTATAATGCGAGGAGGGCGTGGGCGCCTGTCCGCATTGCATGCGGCTCATGACTTGCATGATGAATCACCGTTCCCGGCAGGCGCTCCCGCCAGCGGCCGTCACCCTGCTGCCAGAAGGCGGTACCGGCCAACGGAATATAGACTTCCTCCGCCTCGTGTCGATGTCGGGGGTAATGGGTTTCGGGCCCCAGAAGCAGGAAGCCGCACGCAATCCGTTCGCTCGCGAGCGGGCCGCTGAGGCCTACAATTTCACTGTATCCATAATTCTCGAGAAATGCCGCGCCGATTTCGGCCGCGGTGTAGGTCCGGCGCCAGGACATCATAGTCGCGGCACGACACAGCTCGTTGACCAACTCGAGGGTGCGGGCCGGTGCATTCGCCTTGACGTCAGGCAACCAGCGCAGAACGGGGAGCGCTGACGGAACGACCGGACGCAGCTCATTCGCGAGCGGCCAGTCGGCAAGGAACGGACCTAACGCGGCCGCTCGCAGTGACTTCATCAGTGCATGAGTGCGTTCGATGAGTTTCCCAGTGTCGGGATCGCGCTCGCCCGCCAGCGCCGGACAAGCCGCAGCAACCAACGCCGCTGCCGCGCCAAGACTCACGAATCGGCGCCTTGCCTTTATTAGTGGCAATTCTGTCACGGGCGGCTCAGCCGTGGGCCACAGAGCCAGCGTCGGGCTCACCGGAATAGAGCTTCGCTGCGGTCTCACGCAGCGCCGTCAGCATGATCTGTGCCCCGGGGGAGAGCTTGTGTCCGCGCCGCACGATGATTCCAAACGAGCCGATCTCCAGGCCGAGATCTTCGACCAACACGGTCAGCTCGCCGGATTCGATATAGGGCTGCACGCACTCCTCCGGGAGCGGCGCGATCATGTTCGTCGTGCGTAGAAGGCTGGTGATTACCGGCAGCGAAGAGGTCTGTACGACGTTGTTGGGTAACGGCATCCCGCGCTGCAGGAATACGCTGACCAGCTCGTCGCGCACCAGGCTCCCTGGGGCCGGGAGAATCCACGGTTGCGAGACCAGGTCCTCCAATCGCAAGTCAGGTTTGCCCGCGAGCGGGTGATGGCGGCGTGCGATGACGGCGTGTCGCTCGTCGGCCAGGGGTTCGAAGCTCAGTGCTTCCGCTCCGTGCGAATCCAGCACCCGCGCGACAAGCATGTCGAGCTGACCCTGCAGCAGCCTTTCCACGAGCGGCTTGCTGAAATCGATGTCGACGCTGATGAGGATGGCCGGGTGTTGTTGCTTTACGTGCGCGACGGCCATTGGAACCAGATTGGTCCCGGGATTCATGACCGTGCCGATCGCCGCCTTGCCCGACAGACCGGCTTTGAGCGCCGCGATCTCTTCGTGCGCGAGGCTGATCTCAGACAGGGCGAGGCGCGCGTGCCGGACCAGGATCTCACCGTACCAGGTGGGCGCTACACCCCGCGCATGGCGCTCGAACAGCTTCACATCCAGGCCGGTCTCGATTTCGCGCAGCAACTTCGAGGCTGCCGGTTGCGTCATGCCCGCCGCTTCGGCGGCTCGTACCACGCAGCGCTCTTCATCCAGGTGCACCAAAAGAGCGAGCTGCCGGGTTTTCAGCCGCGACCGGCCCAGGAATTTCAGATGTACTTCTGTCATGTCGGCTACCTTCCGCGTTCTCGGCCCCCAGGGCGGACGATCGTCACCCTGCGAGGCTGGTATGCAAAAAGACACATGGGTCCCGGCGATTATTTCATTGGTCCGATATATATTGGTAGCGTTACCGTCGCCGCCGGACATGCTGCAGGGGCTGATCCGCAGGGGATTGGGCTGGGACGGCTCCGCTTTGAGTGGTAGCGTTACCAATCTCGCGAAGAATTCAGGTCTCAAGGGGGGTGTTTTCGTGGCCGTATTGAAATGCGGTTCGCTGCGCGCGGTGGCCATGACCCTGGCGTTCGCCGCGCTGATCAATTGTTCCGCCGCCCGGGCGCAGAGCACAACCGAGCTACCCCGCCTCATCCATAGCCAGGGCCGCCATGCGCTGCTCGTCGACGGACGGCCATATCTGATCCTCGGGGCCCAGGTCAACAACTCGAGCAACTATCCTGGCATGCTGCCGAAGGTATGGCCCGCGATCGAGCAGCTTCAGGCCAACACGGTGCTCGTCCCCGTTGCCTGGGAGCAGGTCGAAGCACGGCAGGGCAAATTCGATTTCTCGTTTGTCGACACCTTGCTCGGCCAGGCGCGCGAACATCGCGTGCACCTGGTCCTCTTGTGGTTCGGGACCTGGAAGAACACCAGCGCCAGCTACGCCCCCGAGTGGGTCAAACTCGATGCTGCGCGTTATCCGCGGATAATCAACACCAAGGGCGAGCGGATGGTCACGCTGTCGCCACACGCGACCACGACCCTCGCGGCGGATCGCAATGCCTTCGTTCAATTGATGCGCCATTTGAAGGAAGTCGACGCGCAACACACCGTGATCATGGTGCAGGTGGAGAACGAGTCCGGGACATACGGCAGTGTGCGCGACTACTCGCCGGCCGCGCAGAAACTATTCGCGGCGGCCGTGCCGGCAACATTGCTGCGCTCGCTGCAAAGGAAGCCGGGGACATGGCAGCAGGTCTTCGGCCATGACGCCGATGAGCTCTTCCACGCCTGGTCGATAGCGAGCTACATCCAGCAGATCGCGGCTGCCGGCAAAGCCGAATATCCGCTGCCCTTGTACGTGAATGCGTCCTTGCGTGACCCGCTCAAGCCGGGATCCCCCGACACGTACGCAAGCGGTGGTCCTACGGACAACGTTCTCGACATCTGGAAAGCCGCCGCACCGGCACTCGATCTCATTGCCCCGGACATCTACATGCCGGAGTATGACAAGTACACGAAGCTGCTCGATCTGTACCAACGTCCTGACAACGCCCTGTTTGTGGGCGAGACGGGTAACTCCGGCGCCTATCCCCGGTACTTTTTTCCAACATTAGGGCACCAGGGGATTGGTTTCTCGCCGTTCGGCTTGGATTTCAGCGGATACTCGAACTACCCGCTCGGCGCGGCGCGGATCGACAGCGAAGCACTCGAGCCGTTCGCGATGAACTACCGGTTGGTCGGACCGATGATGCGCGAGCTCGCGGATCTCAGCCTGCGCGGCAAAGTGCACGGTGTCGCGGAGGATCCAGCGGTCCACACGCAGACGATTTCTCTCGGGCGCTGGCAGGCTACTGTGTCCTACGGGTTGCCGCAGTTCTGGTTCGCCGGCTCGCCACCCGGGAATCCCCAACCGGTTGGCGGGGCGTTGATCGCGGAGTTGGGCGCGGACGAATTCCTGGTCACGGGTTACCACGCGCGCGTCAGCTTCGACGTGGCCGACCCTGCGCGGGGCGCGAAGATGCAGTTCGCACGAGTCGAAGAGGGCACCTACGAGAACGGCACCTGGAAGTTCCTACGGGTCTGGAACGGCGATCAGACCGACTGGGGTCTGAACTTCACTTCTTCGCCTCAGGTGTTGAAGGCTCGGCTCGCGACATATTAGAGGCTGCCGCATGAGAGTCGCTCCGTTCTTCGCCATTGCGCCCGTCATCCTCGCGCTGCTCGATTCCTGCGCCCGGGACGTCAAACACACCGATCACTTTGTAAAGTCGCGCACTGGCGTCGTGATCTCGCTGGGCGAGGGCGCTGCGAAGAAGGTGCGGCTGGAGGTGCTCGCGCCAAAGATCATTCGCGTGACTGCGTTCCCATCCGACTCCACGCAGCTGCAGCCGAGTCTGATGGCCGTGGCGCATCCCGACGGCAACGTGCCTTTCAGCGTGGCCGAGACGAACGGTACGGTGTTCGTGAAGACGGACGACGTGGTAGCGGATGTCTCGTTGGCCACTGGCAGGATATCGTTTCGGGACAGTCGGGGTCGTGTCGTACTGACCGAGCTGGCGGGCGGACGGCATTTCACGCCGGTCAAGGTGCAGGGGGAGCCGTTCTATTCCATCCGTCAGCAATTCGAGTCACCGGAGGACGAAGCCTTCTACGGCCTTGGGCAGCATCAGAACGGGCAGATGAACTACAAGGGCGCGAATGTCGAGCTCGCCCAGCACAACATGGACGTGGCCATACCCTTCGTCGCCTCGAGCCGTAACTACGGGCTTCTCTGGGACAACAACTCGATCACGCGATTCGGCGACCCGCGCGAATGGCAACCCCTCCAACAGACGCTAAAGCTCTACGATGCCGGCGGCAAGGAGGGCGGCCTCACGGCGCGGTACTACGACGACAGCGGGAAGCTGCGGCTCACGCGTATCGACAGCGAGCTGGATTACCAGTACGGGCCTAAGTCACCCGACAAATATCCGGTGGAGCTCGCGAAGCTGCCGCGGCAGAAAGTGGTGTGGGAAGGCAAAATCGAGGCGCGAACCAGCGGGCGGCACACGTTTGCGCTCTATGCGAGCGACTACCACAAGCTCTACGTCGACGGCCAGTTGGTGCTGGATGCGTGGCGCCAGAACTGGAATCCGTGGTACCGCAACTTCGCGCTCGACATGCAGGCGGGCACCCCGCGGGTAATCCGCATCGAGTGGGACCGGACCAGCGGTTATCTGTCTCTCAAACATCGTGATCCATTGCCGGCGGACGAACAGAACGGCCTGTCGCTATTCTCGGAAGTTGGCCACGCGATCGACTACTACTTCATCGCGGGCGGGAATATGGATGAGGTGATCGGCGGTTATCGCTTCGTCACCGGCAAGTCCGTGTTGCTGCCGCGATGGGCGTACGGCTTCTGGCAGAGCCGGCAGCGCTACAAGACGCAGGATGAGATGCTCGGCGTCGTCAAGGAATACCGCAAGCGGGGCATCCCGCTCGATAACATCGTGCAGGACTGGTTCTACTGGAAGGAGGACAGCTGGGGGTCGCACCAGTTCGACCCGGAACGCTATCCTGATCTGCACGGGCTGCTCGAGCGGCTCCACGCGCAACATGCGCGGTTGATGATCTCCGTATGGCCGAAATTCTACCCGGCCACCGAACACTTCAAGGAGCTCGACTCCAAGGGCTACATCTACAAGAGAAATCTGCAGATGCAGCAGAAGGACTGGGTCGGTGCCGGCTACCGCTCTTCCTTCTATGACCCCTATTCGTCCGATGCACGGCACATGTTCTGGAGCCAGGTGGAGGAGAGCCTCGGTCAGCTTGGCATCGATGCCTGGTGGCTGGACGCGAGCGAGCCCGACGTCCAGTCGAATATCGACCCCGAGGAACGCAAGCTGCGGATGGAGCCCACCGCGATGGGGCGGGGTTTCTTCAACTCATATCCGTTGATGCACGCGCAGGGTGTTTACGAAGGCTTCCGTGGCTCGCATCCGGACCGGCGCGCCTTCATTCTGACCCGCTCGGCATTTCCAGGACTGCAGCGCTATGCGGCGGCAACGTGGAGCGGCGATGTGGCTTCCCGATGGTCGGATCTGCACGACCAGATTTCTGCGGGAATCAACTTCTCGCTATCGGGGCTGCCGAACTGGTCCTTCGACATCGGCGGCTTCGCGCTCGAGACGCGTTATGAGAAGCCGGCCGCGAACGATCTGCGGGAGTGGCTGGAGCTCAACACACGCTGGTTCCAGTTCGGCGCGTTCGTTCCCCTGTTTCGCTCTCACGGCGAGATGCCGTACCGGGAGATCTATAACCTCGGTTCCTCCAGCCCCGAGACCTACGAGACTCTCGTCTCCTACGACAAATTGCGCTATCGGCTGCTGCCCTATATCTATACCCTCGCGGCGCAGACGTACCACAACAATTACACGATCATGCGCGGGCTGATCATGGATTTCCCCCTTGATCCGAACGTGCGCAACATCGCCGATCAGTACATGTTCGGTCCTTCGTTACTCGTGAGCCCCGTATATCAATATGGCGCCCGCAATCGCGATGTGTACCTTCCGGCCGAGGCGGACTGGTATGACTTCTACACGGCCGAGAAGCTCGTGGGCGGTGCACATGTCAGCGCACCGGCGCCACTTGCGCGCATTCCACTCTACGTGCGTGCCGGTTCAATCCTCCCCATCGGCCCGGAGATTCAATACGCCGATGAAAAGCCTGATGCGCCTATCACGCTTTATGTGTACACCGGACGTAACGGAGCGTTCACGCTGTATGAGGACGCTGGCACGGATTACGGTTATGAGAAGGGGGAATTCGCCACAATCCCGATGTCCTATGACGAGAGCCGCGGGGAGCTGACGCTCGGCCCGCGAACAGGCGCCTTTCCGCACATGGTCAGCAGGCGTACGTTCAACGTGCGTTGGATTTCCGCGGGCACCCATGATGCCGCGAATTTCGCTGCCAAGCCGGATCAGACCGTCGAGTACTCTGGAGCGCAGATAGTGATCCGCAGGAGCGCGCCATGACGACTGCCGCCGTAGTACGGCACACGACGTATCCGAGTCTCGAACACAAAAGGGTGGTAGTGACGGGC
>JAQGOF010000176.1 GCA_028293745.1 Gammaproteobacteria bacterium
ACCCTACAAGGCACCCCCGGATCAATTGCCGTCCGCCATCGCGAAACTGGATTGGGACCATTGGCAGTCAATCCGGTTCCGCGACGAGCACTCTCTGTGGGCGGGTGACGGCTTGCGTTTTCGGATCCAGTTTGCCCACCTCGGCTTCCGCAGCAACAAGCCGGTGCACATGTACCTCGTACAGGACGGACAAGCGCAGGAGATTGCGTTCGACCCCGCCATGTACGACTACAGCCGGGCCGGCGTGGCCTCGGGCCAGTTGCCACCGAGTATGGGTTTTGCGGGCTTCCGAATCCTCTTCCATACGGACTGGACCCGGGACGTCGCCGCGTTCCAGGGTGCGTCGTATTTTCGCGCCGTCGATGGCGAGATGCAGTTCGGAATGTCGCACCGCGGACTGGCCATCGATTGTGGAATGCCTACACCGGAAGAATTCCCGGACTTCATCGCCTACTACCTCGAGCGGCCGCAGAAGGATTCGAGCCGCATGAATGTGTACGGGCTGCTCGATTCGCCGAGCGTTGCCGGAGCCTACCGCTTCATCATAGATGTCGCTGACACCCTCGTCATGGACATGGACGCCGCCCTGTATCCGCGCAAGCAGATCGAGCGTGTTGGCATCGCTCCGGGCACGAGCATGTTCTTCAGCGGCAAGAACGATCACCGCTCTTCACAGGACTGGCGTCCCGAGATTCATGACTCGGACGGCCTGCAGATCTGGACCGGAGCAGGCGAATGGATCTGGCGGCCGCTGACGGATCCAACCTCCGTGCGTGTCAACAGCTACGCCGATGACGGTCCACATGGATTCGGCCTGATGCAGCGCGAGCGGAACTTCGAGCAGTACCAGGACGATGGCGTGTTCTACGAGAAGCGCCCGAGCGTGTGGGTCGAACCGAAGAGCAACTGGGGCAAAGGCGCTGTCACGCTCGTCGAAATACCGACACGCGACGAAGTGATGGACAACATCGTCGCGTTCTGGACTCCGGCCGCCAAACCTCAGAAGGGCCAGGAGTACCTCTACGGCTACAAGCTTTACTGGGCACGCGAGAATCCCTTCGGACCGAACCTGGCCACCGTGCGCGCCACCCGCACCGGGATCGGGGGAATCGTAGGGCAGAAACGAACCCATTTTTCCTGGCGTTTCGTAGTCGACTTCGCCGGCGGCGACCTGGCGCTGATTCCCGACTCCGCACGCGTGACGCCTGTGATTTGGGCATCACGTGGGCGCGTTGAAATAACTTCCGTCCGGCCGCTTGTGCCGTTGCGGCAATGGCGCGCCATGTTCGATCTGGCTTTGACAGACGACAGCGTGGAGCCGGTCAACCTGCGGCTGTTCCTGGTGATGGATGGCCAGGCGCTCTCGGAGACCTGGCTGTATCAATACGTGCCTCCCCCGCCGGATCAGAGGGCCCTGTAACGGCAGTACGGACGCCGGCCGGACACCCCCCGCCTTGATGTAGTCAGTTGTCAGCCCTGCGACCGAAAGGTCGCGGGGTGGGTCATTTTGACCCGCCTGTCCGGACGTTCGGCCTCCCGAGCTCGAGGTTTCGGAGGGAAGCGTCTGTTGCGCCGCATTCTTGTGCGACGGGGGGTTTCGTGTAGGCCGTCAGCACGATCACACAATGCGTCGCCCTGGGCCTAGCCGCGCAACTATGTAGTTATGCACGTGGACTGGACGACAAACTGTCCTGTTGCGACCTACCTGTGCCGCGCGCGGCCGGGACTGACCGCTCCTTCCAGGCGCTACCGCGACCCGGTCCCCACTCTTTGTTGCAGTGGGTCAACGGAAAACCCGGGCGAGTCCTTTCAATCCCAGTGGGTCCATCCGTGCGGTCGAAGTGCGCGCCGGCCATTGCTGGCCATCTGCACCCGACCACCCGGGCTTTCCGCTATGCCGTGCGGCCTACTTCTTCTTGGCAGCGCGTCCGCGTCCCGCCGGCGCAGCACGGAACGAAATGCCAGTGCGCATCGCCTTCTGCTGAACTGCGGCAGGGGTACGACCCAGCTGCTTGGCGGCCGCCTGGGCGGTTCCCGCCTTGGCAAGCTGCTTCAGAGTACGCAATTCGCCGGCACTCCACGATGCTCCGTTGTTGGTTGGACGTTTGGCCATCAGTCTCTCCTCGAGATTACAGTTGAACGAAGGCGCGATCATACACAACCTGTGGCCCGGACTGACAGTGGAGTTTGGGTGGATTTGAGCGAATTGCATCAGAGTTTGGGTATGTTTGGGTCGAGTTTGGCCGGAAGTTGGGCCGGCGGGGCCCGGTTGGGCCCCCGCTGGCGCCGGTTGGCCCGGTTGGACTTCCGTTGCACCCCGGTCAGGCCCGGTTGGACCGGCAGTTATGCCCAGTTGGACAACGGCAGCGCCCGGCTCGGGCCGCCACCTGCCGGTTTGTGGCAGATTGTAAGGAGTTTGGCCGCCGGTTGTAGAGGTTGGACGGGCGCCCGCGGCGTTGGAAACCGGTAGTTGGGACCCCGGAACATCGCTTTGGACAGACAACCCGCCGGCGACGAAGGTCGTACACGCCATGCAACAGGGCAAACCTGACTCCCGCCGAAAAAGTCAAGAGCCACGGTGTAGACTGCGCATCCGCACCCTGTAGGACCGCGAACGCATGCCAAACATCGGGACTCGCAGCCCCGGCCGGGCCGGCCGCCAGCCGGGCGCCCGCACCATGTTGGGACCTTTTTGCGGGTTGAGTGTCCTCTTTTTGTTGACGATTCCCGCCGCGACGGCGGTTGCGGCCGCGCCGCTGATCCTGACCAGTGGCAATTTTTACACCGCGGCCGACAGCCAGCCGCGCGCCGAAGCCGTTGTTATTGTTGAGGGTCGTATTACGTTTGTAGGCAAGGCGGCTGATGCGCTGCGTCGCGCACCAGCCAACGCGCAGCGAATCGACCTACAGGGTGTGACAGTGGTGCCGGGCTTGACCGACGCGCATGCGCATCTCGCTGCCATCGGCGAGCGCGAGCTGACGTTCAACCTGGAGGGAACGGCGAGCCTCGGGGAGCTGAAAAACAAGCTGCACGAGCGTGGGAATCAGGGAAAACCCGGTGATTGGCTGTTCGGCCGCGGCTGGATCGAATCGCGCTGGACACCGCCCGCCTTTCCAACCAGGAATGATCTGGACATGGCTGTCCCGGACCGGCCCGTGGTGTTGCGGCGGGCAGATGGCCACGCGTTGGTGGCCAACAGCCTGGCGCTGCAGCGGGCCGGAATCGATCGAAACACCGCCGATCCGGCCGGAGGAAGCATCCTGAAGGATGCCACCGGCGAGCCCACGGGCATGCTGATTGACAATGCCCAGGACATCGTTCTGCACCTGCTGCCGCCACCGACGGATACGGAACGGGCCCAGGCGCTGGAGCTCGGGGCGCAGCGCAGCGTCCGCCTGGGTTGGACGCAATTGCAGATTGCCGGCAATTCCTTGCACGAGGTTGACCAGATCTGCCGGTTGTATGGGCAGGGACGGATCAAACTGCGCCTGTACGACGCAATCTACGGTCCCGGCCCGGATGTAAAGCGGCTGCTGTCCGACGGACCCTCGCTCCACGGCTGTGGTGACAAGCTGCCGGTGCGAAGTATCAAGCTCTACATTGACGGCGCGCTCGGCTCCCGTGGGGCGGCGCTTCTGGCTCCATACAGCGACGCACCGGCCTCCAGCGGTCTCCTGCTCAACACTCAGGAGAAGCTGTTTCCCATATTGACGCAGGCCCTGCGCCGGGGAATTCAGGTCGAAACACACTCGATCGGTGATCGGGGCAATCGCATCATGCTGGATCTGTACGAGCGGGCATTTGCCACCGTTCCGGTGAAGCAGCGCGCGGTCGCCGAGCCGCGCTGGCGGATCGAGCACGCGCAAATACTGAATCCGGCTGACATCCCACGGTTCGCGCGCCTCGGTGTCATTGCCTCGATGCAACCCTCGCATGCCATTGGCGACTTGTATTTCGCACCCAGCCGCCTCGGGCCCGAGCGTCTCGCCGGAGCGTATGCATGGCACTCTCTGCTCGACTCGGGAGCAATCGTGGCAGCTGGAACCGATGCGCCGGTCGAGAAGGGCGACCCGCTGATCGAGTTCTATGCCGCCGTCGCGCGCAGATCGTTACAAGGTTTTGCGGATGCCAACTGGCATCTCGAACAGCGCGTTTCGCGCGCGCAGGCGCTGAAAATGCTGTCGCTTTCGCCCGCCTACGCTGCGTTTCAGGAGAAGGTGCGCGGCAGCATCGAGCCCGGCAAACTGGCTGACTTCACGGTGCTGTCCAGCGACATCATGACAATTCCGGAGGCGCAGATACTGCGTACTCACGTTCTGATGACGATCATTGGCGGCGAAGTCGTGTATGCCGCGCCCGACGCGCCCGCCCATCAGGCCGTCGCCAGCAGTGCAGGCAACCCTACACTACAGCGATGACACAATCGTCCTGAACAGCGCTGCTGGCGTGGTGCGCAGGAGTGTGGGGTTTACTTGCACCGGGATCATTCCGGTGTCGGGTTGCGGCTGCGACAATACGACACTTTTTTGCGACAGACGCTCGATTAGCGCTGCAGGTGCAGTCCCCTGGACAGTCAGAAAGAAGCGACTGGTGCCTCCGGCCAGCTTCCTGACCTTGAACCGCCTGTCGGATTCGAACAGTGCGATGAGCTCGTTGGCTGACTTCCAGGCCCGCGCGTAGTCGTCCTCGAACCGGTCGGCGGACTGGGCGATCAATGCGATTTCCGGCCACGCTTGCGGCAATGACCCACCAAACATGCGGCGCGTGTGGAACAGGCCTTGAATAAAACCGTCGGTACCGGCCAGGATTGCGCCGGATGCACCGTTGAAATGCTTCCAGAGTGACACGTATACGGTATCGAACAGGGCGGCGTAGTCCCGGACGCTTTTTCCGGAATGGTACGGAAGGGTGAACATCCGCGCACCGTCCAGATGCAACCTGATTCCGCGCTGGCGCGCATAGGAGCTGATTTGCTCCATCGCCCCGGGATCGAACATTTCGTGATCTTTGCGCCGGACGGGACTCTCGATCACGATCGCCCCGACGGGGGTCGCGACGCGTCCTGCCGCCGAGCGCTCGACCCAGCTCCTGACTTCCGCCACATCGAAGGTACTTTCGCCGGGAGCGAGCGGAATCAGGTTGAGGCCACTGAGTGTCTGGGCGCAATCGCCGCTGTCGTTATACAAATGGCTCTGCGCCGGGACCAGCACCCGATGATCGGCACCCGCCAGCTTCCTGACCGCAAGATGATTCGCCAGGGTTCCGGTGGGCAGAAAGATCGCGGCCTCTTTTCCCAGCAGTTGCGCGAACTTGTGCTCCAACTCCTCGACCGCGCCGCCGGTACTGTAGTAATCAGGCTGCGGGGGCCTCTCCTCCACGAGCTTGCCCAGGAGGGCGACGTATTCCCGCGGGTTGAGAGCCAGGCCATCCGCTTGAAGATTGACAGTCTTGAACTGCGGCTCATCGGCTGAGTGGGCTGGCCGCCCCTGCGCAGACATTGCCTGTGCCGTTGCGGCCAACCCGCCTGCAGCGAAGAACTGGCGGCGATTCACGGCGACGCTTTCTCGGCGAGCGCCTTGAGGTTGCCGAGGCCGGTCTCGAAGTCTGCGCCGATCATCTTGTCCATGTTGAGAAACAATCCCACGAGTTTGTGCACGAAGGGCGCGGGACCCTCCATGGACCACGTGACCCGGGTGGCATCGCCCTGCTGCCGGGCAGTGAAGGCAGCGATGTTGTGAGCCCTGAAGGGCTTGATGAAATCGAGCTGGATGGCAGTCTTTGTGGGCGCTGCATCGATGATCTCCATGCGCCCTTGACCGGCCTTGCCGTTGCCCTCCCATTCGTACACGGCACCTTTACCTGCCCCTGCACCGGCGTATGTCCTTTTCATTGTGGGGTCGAGCTTCTCGTATGGCGACCAGGCGCCCCATTGATGGAAATCATTGACAAGCAACAGGATCTTGTCGGGTGGCGCGCTGATTTGCGCGGAGCGCTCCACCCGGAATGTGTCCGGCCGCGTTGCGGCAAGCACGAGAATCGCAGCAATCACGACTATAACCGCAACAACGATGATCTTGATCATGGGTATCCCCTTGTGTGTCGATGTCCTGAACATCCCCAGGACGTTCGACGTAGAGCGGAACCGACAGGCTATGGGTGATTTTTCTCCGGTTGCCCCTGGCGGCTGGATACCCCCAGAATGCGCGTTCCCAGTCTGCGACCCGGTCCAAACCCAAAACTATGATCCCAGCCCGCGAAGCCCTGCAACGTCTGCGCGACGGCAACCGTCGTTTTGTCGATGATACGCGCAGCTCCGAATCCCTCATCAGCCCGCGGCGCCGCGCGGAGCTCACCGCCGGGCAGGAGCCGTTTGCCGCCATCCTGGGGTGCTCCGATTCGCGCGTACCCGTGGAGATAGTCTTCGACCAGGGGCTGGGCGACCTCTTTGTGATCCGGGTGGCTGGCAACATCGTTGCACCGTCTCAAATCGGCAGTGTCGAGTTCGTGGCGGAGCGATTCAAGACGCGGCTGGTGGTCGTGCTGGGTCATTCCAGTTGCGGCGTCATTCAGGCGACGCTGGAGCATCTTCAGAGCCCGACTGGGAAGGGTTCGCGGAATGTGCATTCCATCGTCAGTCGCGTCAGGCCGTCTGTCGAGGGCTTGCTGGAAACGGGACTGCGGTATGACTACGACGCGCTTCTGCATCATGCGGTTCGTGCGAACGTGCGCGCGTCAGCGGATCACCTGCGGCATGGGTCGCAGGTGATCGAGCAGTTGATCCAGACTGAGGGGTTGGTGGTCGTGGGGGCTGAGTATTCGCTGGAGACGGGGATCGTCGATTTCTTCGACGGCGTGCCTGAGTAAGAGAACCCTACGGATCCCTGTAAGCATCATTCCCGTTCCACCGGATCACACCTTCGCAGGGATCGAACAGCCGCTCCACGTCGAGGATCAACCCCATCGTTCGCACAAGTGCGAACGCGCGGATCTGAGCCTTTGGAAAGGCTTCGTGAAGCCGCATCGCTGCGGCGACGAGAGTGCGGCCTTTCGTGATGACATCGTCGACGAGAACGATCTCGGTCGGAGGTCTCGGCGATGGGATGACCGCGAAGGACCGATAGTGTTGTTGCACCGTTGGTCGCTCCCACATCCAGGCCGATGACGATCTCTCCACGGAACTGACCCGCCGCAGGCCGGTCCAGACATCTTCTGCCAACCCGGCCTCCTGCAGAGTCAGTGCGAGGCGCCGTGCAACCCAAAACGACGTTCGCATGGACGAGGGGCTGTTTGGAATAGGCACTAGCAGCGTGTGCTCGTTGAAAAAACCGCAGAATCGACGCTTCCGAAGAGCCTCTTGGTGGACACTTGCTACGTAGGATCTGAGCCACTTAGTGCTGCCGTTTTTGACTCTCGCGCACAGTTGACGGGAACGCTCGGAGACTTCTGAATCGCCCTTGGGGGAATACACATAACAGGCGCCAAATTGGAGCCTATAATCGCGTGGAAGGACCACGGCGTCGGCCGTGGGACGGCTTTCGCGCGAGCGGCGACTACGGTTGATAGTCATCGTCGGGGACCGGTGTGTTGCTGGCCTGCGATGCGGCATTGCGCATCTGGGCATCCTTGGGGATATCCGCCGACTTCCCGCTTTGCTCCGCGCGCATTTTTAGCCAGTTCTCTCTGGCCTCGCGGCGGACGTCTTCCAGGTCCCTCGTCGCAAGGCGAGCGGCATTGGGGGCGGGTTCGGCCAACGCAGGTCCCGGGCGCGGGGGCGCAGCGGCATTCGTCTGCTCTGCCGTCGCGCTACTCGTCTGCTCTGCTGAACGATCCAGGCGCGCCTGAACTCTCGTGTTGTAGTCAGCGCGGATGGCCTCGGCAACTTCGCTATGTTTTCCGGCTCGTTCTATCTTGAACGCGGCAAATGGAATATGTGGCGTTGGCTCGCGATCGATACCCTGTTCCGCCAGCGACCTGTGATCAACACGCGCCTCGATGTTGGCCTCCTTGAGCGCTTCGTTCATGAGCGTTGCCCAGCGTTCGCGGACGGCTGTGAACTCCTGCGAAGTATTCGGCAGCCCCAGTCGCACTCGTTCGCTCGTCTGCATGTTCAGACCCGCCTTGGCTCCCAACCCTGCCGGCGACACCTCGCGTGTCGTCAGCAGAAGGTGCGCGTGGAAGTTGCGTGGGTCACTCGACGGGCGGGGGTCGTGGACGGCCAGATCGACCGCGACCCTGTAGTGGTCGGCCACTTCTTGGGAAAAGGTGCGCGCGATTTCCAGCCTGCGCTCCGGCGGCAGCTCGAATGGGAGCGTTACCTGAATCTCCGTAGCGACCCGCGCGTTCTTGCGCGTCTCGGCGCTCTCAACCGAGTTCCAGAGGCTGGCGCGATTGCGTGCCCACTCCATGTTCTCGCCGGACACATGCGCCGGCAGCATGATTTCGGAGTGAGTGACATCCTTGCGCCGCGAATGGTTGTGCAACTCGTTGGTCCGATCGTCCCGTAGCCTTTCACCGGCCCGGTACGCGGCGGCACCCACCGAACTATGTCCGCCGCCGCGCGTGATCGGAGTTATCTGCAATCGGAAAATGGCCATGGCGTGTACCGATTGGCGTGCGCGCCTTACCGCGGTTGACGGGCAATTCGGACCCGTCGCCAGGCGCGTGAAGAGGCCGTTTTCAGGAAGCCCGACAAGTCTGGCAATTGCTCGAGTTCGGAGGGCATCACCGCCGCCTCGATGACGTGCTGCTCACTGACGTTGATCGAGCGTCGGGACCCCTTGAAAAGGAACGACCCCTCACGATCTCTGCCGCGCGAGGTCTGGCGGCGAACAATCTCGCGTTCGCCAATCAGCCGGGATGCAAAATGAGAAGTGCCCCCGTTGTCGCTGCCCGAGCAGCGAAGGATCAGCGTATTGCCGCAATTTTCGATGATTGTCTGGGCATCACCTGCGCCGTACGTGCTGGACACCTGCGCAATGGACTGAAAACCGATGACGCATCGCCCTCCAAACTTCCTCAATCGCGCCAACGCATCCTTGAGACCGTCGATGGCCCCGAGCGCATCGAGCTCGTCGATGACGAACCACAGACGCTGATCTTCTTCGGGACGAGTCATCGCCTCGAAGATCGCGAGCCGCATCCAGGTCGCAATGATCGAACGCAGCGCCGCGATCTGATTCGCCTGGTAGGGAACAAAGAGCGAACCAGAACCCGCGCGGACCCAGTTGCGCACGGAGAACGATGGCGCGCGTTGGGCCTGTACGTACGCCAGCGCGGCGACGGCCGATCCTGTAACCGAGCGGATCGATCCAAACATGCGGGCATTGTCGGCATCCAGGAACGGCTGCGCCGGAGTGCCGGCAACCACCTTTCGCAGTTCCCGAGTGGAGGCGATGGCCAGCAATCGCCAAAGCTCCGCGGCATCGCGCTCACCGGCCTCATGGCAGCGACTGGCTACTGCACAGAGGAAGGTGCGCGCATAGCCACGCCACTCGCGACTCGACGCATCCTCGGTGGACGGGATGAGCCCGCCAGCCAACTGCTCGACATCGTAAGCAGTGTGGATTTCGGCAAACGGATCCCATTTGACCGAGCGGGAATCGAAGGGATTGAGGATGACATCTCCCCTGCTCCGATCATGGAAGCGCGCGAGGTAACCGCCATCCGGATCGGCGAAAACAGCTCGATCGCCCCGCTCCAACGCTCCATCCAACAGCTCGGTGATCGCGGTGGACTTGCCCGTCCCGGTGGTCCCGATGAATTTGAAGTGCTTGGTCTCATCCGCTGGCCGAACTGCCAAACCGGCGAGCTCCAGCGACCGGCCGCCGGCCCAGTCTTTGAAAGCAGGCATCCGGTTCCATAAACGCCACCCCGTTTCGACCAGGGCGCCTCGCTTGTACCATTCCATGGCATCAATAACCTCTGACGATCAGGTAATCTGACTGTTCTCCATAGATCGGTGCCTTCCGGTCCACGCGGACACAGAGTCGCGCACCGTCTCCGCAACGCCGCAGATCAATGCGTCCGCCGCGTTCTTCGAGATTTGCAATCTGGGTGATGAGCTCATCGCGCCTCGCACGAAGCGCGGCGATCTGGGCTCGAGAAGGTATGATCCAACACGCGAGCGCCAGCGGAATTGCGGAGCACAGGATGGTCATTCCGATACTCCACGCCAACGCTCGGACGTTTGCTGCGCGCCGCACTGCATGTAGCGCGTCCGATGCGCGCTTGGTGTCGGCTGCAAGGGAATGCAGTTCTTCCCTCACCACGCGATGGACCTCTTCCCGTACAACCGTGGCAAGCTCATTCGTGGTCGCCTTCAGCTTCTTCAGGCTGGATTCGGCGGCCTTCTGATTGGCCTGCGCCGCTTCCATGAGCAGCCCCAACTTCATTGTGGTGTCATCCATGACACAGCCCCTTACTACTCGTGGTCAGCGCCTTCGCGAGAACCCGGGCGCGTGAAGTGTGAGGACTCGCTCGAGAGCCCCCGAGACGAGCGCTTCTGCGTGCCAGCATTGTTGGCGCGCCACTGGCGCCAGAAATTCATGGCTTCGGCGCCCGCCCGGGTGCCGGCGGAATCGCCCGGTACCGCGAGGGCGACGCGCTGCCAATTGGGCACTGACGCGAACTTCAGGTAGCCGGACAGGTCGGGTAGCTGCTCGATCTGCGAATCCATCACGGCGGGTTCGATTCCAATGTGTTCCGACAGGGTCGTGGACGACAGAAAGTCGGTTGGGCGGCGGCTGCGGGATCTGTTGGTGCGAAGAACCTCACGCTGACCGATGAGCCGCGAGGCAAAGTTCGCCGTTCCCCCGTGGTCGCTGCCGGAACAGCGCAGAATGAGCGTATTGCCGCAATTTTCGACGATGGTCTGAGCATCGCCGCTGCCGTAAGTACTGGAAACCTGTGCGATGGACTGAAATCCCAACACGCACCGGCCACCGAACTTGCGCAACCGTGCAAGCGCGTCCTTGAGACCGTCAATCTGCCCGAGCGCATCCAGCTCGTCAATTACGAACCAGAGTCGCTGATCCCCCTCGGGCTGGCTCATGGCTTCAAAGATGGCGAGGCGCATCCATGCTGAGATCGTTGAGCGCAGCGCTGCGATTTGTCCCGCCTTGTACGGGATGAACAGAACACCGCCTTTCGCATCGTTTTTTCCTGGCGCAACTGTGGCAGCAGCGTTGGAAGTCTTCGCCGGATATCCTTCGCGCACCCACTGCCGGACGGACAGCGGGGCAGTCGTCTGTTGCGCTACGTAATCGAGCGACCCTACAGCGGAGCTGGTGACCGATCGGATCGAGTCGAACATCCGACCGTTGTGTTCCTCCAGGAATGGCTGAGCGGGTG
>JAQGOF010000214.1 GCA_028293745.1 Gammaproteobacteria bacterium
ATCTGATCGCTGGCAAGGCGCGCATAGACGAATTGCGCCATGTTGAAGTCGGCGACCTGCTCGGCCGTGATCCGGTGCCCCCGAATCCGCGGCTGTTTGGCTCGTGCACCCGCGGCAAATGCGTGCTAGTCACCGGCGCCGGCGGCTCGATCGGTTCGGAGCTGTGCCGTCAGATCATGCAGCTCTCCCCGAGCCGTCTCGTGCTGTTCGAGATGTCGGAAATCGCTCTCTATACGATCGAACGCGAGCTCAACGAGATCGCGGCGCGCGACCGCTTGACGGTTGAAGTCGTGCCGCTTCTCGGCAACGCGCATCACCGGCAGCGCGTACGTGAGGTTCTATCCGCATACGGCGTACAGACCGTCTATCACGCTGCTGCATATAAACATGTCCCGATCGTCGAGCACAACGTCGTCGAAGGCATACACAACAATGTCATCAGCACGTGGTACACGGCCGAGGCGGCCATTGAGACGGGGGTGGAGACCTTCGTCCTGATCTCGACCGACAAGGCCGTCAATCCGGCCAATGTCATGGGTGCGACCAAGCGGCTCGCAGAGTTGGTACTGCAGGGCTTGCAGGAACGCTCGAGCAGCACCCGGTTCTGCATGGTCCGCTTCGGCAACGTGCTCGCCTCGTCGGGTTCGGTCGTTCCCCTGTTCCAGGAACAGATCCGCAGGGGAGGCCCGGTCACCGTGACCCACCCGGATGTGATCCGCTACTTCATGACCATTCCGGAAGCCGCGCAGCTGGTGATCCAGGCAGGCTCCATGGCGAAAGGCGGCGACGTCTTCGTGTTGGATATGGGACGGCCCGTGCGGATCGATGACCTGGCCCGCCGCATGGTGAACCTGATGGGCCTGACTGTCCGGGACGCGGATTTCCCCGAAGGCGACATCGAGATCGAGTACACCGGTTTGCGCACCGCCGAGAAGTTGTTCGAAGAGCTGCTCATCGGAACCAACGTGACCGGCACCGACCACCCGATGATTCTGCGCGCGATGGAACATCGCCTGCCGTGGCTGCGCATGCAGCAGATCCTGAATGATCTGCTGGTGGCACTCTCGACCTTCGATTGCCACCGGGCGCTCGGCATGCTGGTGGAATCGGTCGCCGAATACAACAGCCAGGGCCTGGAGATCCGGGATCACGTCTGGACGCGCAAGCAGAGCGTGCCGCATTCGGCCGACGCCAAGATCGCGGACTTCGCGGCCAAGCGGCGCAGCTCGGAGGCTGGCATCAAGCCCGGACACGAGCAACGGCCGGCCTGAGCCGCCGTTACAGCTTTAGCAGCGACCTGAAGTATTCGACGGTTTTCGGCAGGCCCTTCTCAAGGGACACGGTCGGCTGCCATTGCAGTGTCTGCGCGGCGAGCGTGATATCGGGCTGACGTTGCCGCGGATCGTCCTGCGGCAGGGGTGCGTACACCAACCGGCTCCGGGACCCGGTCAGCCTGATCACTGCATTCGCAAGCTCCAGCATCGTGAACTCGCCCGGATTGCCGATGTTCACCGGCCCTGTGAAACCCACCTCGTTATCCATCATCCGCACGAGGCCCTCTACCAGGTCATCGACGTAGCAGAAACTGCGCGTCTGCCGTCCATCGCCATAGATCGTGATGTCTGCGCCTTGCAGCGCCTGTACGATGAAATTGCTGATGACCCGGCCATCACGCGGATGCATCCGCGGCCCGTACGTGTTGAATATTCTCACTACACGGATCTCGACTCCGTTCTGCCGGTGGTAGTCGAAGAACAGGGTCTCGGCGCAGCGCTTGCCTTCGTCATAGCAGCTGCGCGGACCGATGGGGTTGACGTGCCCCCAGTACGACTCAGGCTGCGGATGCAACGTGGGATCGCCATACACTTCACTGGTCGACGCCTGCAGGATTCGGGCCTTGGTCCGCTTCGCAAGCCCCAGCATGTTGACCGCACCCACGACGCTCGTCTTGACCGTCTGAACTGGGTCGAACTGGTAGTGCACCGGGGAGGCGGGGCAGGCGAGGTTATAGATCCGGTCAACCTCTACGTACAGCGGAAAGGTAATGTCATGCCGCAGCAGCTCGAAAGAGGGGTTGGGCAGCAGGTGCTCGATATTCTGGCGGGCACCCGTGAAGAAGTTATCCACGCACAGCACTTCACAGCCGGTCTGCAGCAGCCGCTCGCACAGGTGAGAGCCGAGAAACCCCGCGCCGCCGGTCACCATCACACGCGTTTTCAGGGAATAGTTCTTCATCCGGTGCGATGGTAGCGGAACAGTCCGGCGCAGGTGCTCCAGCTGCCGTAAACCGGGGCCCATGCCGCAATCTAAGGCAGACTTTCCGCCCCCGAGTGCCTCACAATAGCTCCCGCAAAGCTTGAGGGCCGGGCAGCCATGCTTTAGGCTTTAGGCTCATTCTTCCTTGTCACTCAAGAACTTACCGGAATGCGTGTAACCATTTTCGGCTCGGGGTACGTCGGGCTCGTCACAGGCGCCTGCCTCGCTGATGCGGGCAATCATGTGGTTTGCGTGGACGTCGATGCGGGCAAGATCGAGCGTCTGAATCGCGGGGACATCCCCATTCACGAGCCCGGCCTCGATGCGCTCATCAAGCACAACGCCGAGGCCGGCCGGATCGAATTCACTACTGATGCGGTCAAGGGCGTCGAGCACGGGCTCTTTCAGCTCATTGCAGTTGGAACCCCTCCGGACGAGGACGGCTCCGCTGATCTTCGCTATGTGCTGGGTGCCGCGCGCACGATCGCGACTCACCTGAACCGCTATTGCATCGTCGTCACGAAGTCGACTGTGCCCGTGGGTACGGCTGACAAGGTCCGCAAGGAGATCACGACGACGCTCACCAGCCGCGGCGCGAATGTCGAGTTCGATGTCGTCTCGAATCCCGAATTCCTCAAGGAAGGCGCTGCCATCCAGGACTTCATGAAGCCCGACCGCGTCGTCATCGGAACTGACAATCCGCGTACGACCGAGCTGATGCGCGCCCTCTACGAGCCGTTCACACGCA
>JAQGOF010000216.1 GCA_028293745.1 Gammaproteobacteria bacterium
GCATTGTGTTGCGCGTCCCCTCCGGCAAGACCTTCGGCCGTACATGTTTGCAATCCGTAGTCGGCGGGGAGTCTGATCTGCATGTCGACACTGCCCGGCCGGACATCGAACACGGTGAAGGGTCCGATCGGTGTGGGCTCGTCCCAGCCTTCGGCACCATGCACCACGAACGTCCGCTCGACTTCCATGCCCGACATGGCTTCCGCTATGAGTCTCGCAATCTCGAGGCTGAACGCGCCAATGAGATGAAACGGAGGCGTGGCGGGATTCGTCAGTGGTCCCAGGATGTTGAATATCGTGCGCACACCGAGCGCAGCACGCACAGGTGCTACCGTCTTCATGGCTGGATGGTAGTGAGGCGCAAAGAGAAACGTGAAGTTTGAGGCGATGAGACAATCGGCCGCTTCTTTCTCGTCCAGCGGTACTTTCAGACCTAACGCTTCGAGAACGTCCGCGCTGCCAGCGCGGCTCGATACAGAACGATTGCCGTGCTTCAAGACCGGTACGCCACAAGCGGCGGTGAGCAATGCAGTTCCCGTCGAAATATTGAGACTGCCCGACGCATCTCCGCCGGTACCGACGATATCGATGGCTCGCAGGTCGGTTGGAATCCGAGGCCGCCGGGCGAGTCGGCGCATTCCGCGAGCGAATCCGCGCACTTCATCGGCAACGACGCCTTTGGTCCGCAGAGCTGCCAGGATCGCTCCGGCCATGGCTTGGGCGCCGGTGGGATCCGTCAACTGCACCAACAGGTCCTCGGCTTCCAACTCGCTCAAGCTTCGCCGGTTGAGCAGCTTCTCGAGGGTGTCACGCGAGGGAGGCATCGGCCACTCCCAGGGTGGATTGCCGTGCCCGCTCGCCCGCCGTGAATTCGAGGAAGTTTTGCATCAGGCGGGGACCGTCGGGAGTGAGGATGCTTTCCGGATGGAACTGCACTCCCTCGACCATCAATGTCCTATGGCGTACTCCCATGATCTCCCCTTCGGGAGTCCGCGCGCTCACCTCGAGCTCCAGAGGCAGTGTTTCGGGAGCGGCGATCAAAGAATGATAACGGCCTACTTCGCAGAACTGTGGCAAGCCGGCAAACAACGTCCGTCCATCGTGCTCGACGCTGGAGGTCTTGCCGTGCATCAGGCGGCCGGCACGCACGACCTTGCCTCCAAACACCTCGACGATGGATTGATGCCCCAGGCAGACACCCAACACCGGAATACTTCCTGCGAATGCGCGAATCATCTCCATCGAGATTCCGGCGTCATACGGCGTACCGGGTCCGGGGGAGATGCACAGGTGTGATGGGGCCAACTTGCGCGCGGCATCGGGCGTTATCGCATCGTTACGATAGACCTGGACGTCGGCGCCGAGCACCAGGAAGGCCTGCACGAGGTTGTAGGTGAAGGAATCGTAGTTATCTATCAACAGCAGGCTAGGTTTCACAGTCCGCCCTCTACCATCTGCAAACCCCGAATCATGGAACCGCTCTTGGCAAGAACTTCTTCGTACTCTGTCTCGGGTACGCTGTCGGCGACGATGCCGGCACCCGCCTGGAAGCTGTATTCATCGCCGCGGAACACGAGTGTTCGGATGGTGATGGCATGATCCATGTCGCCTCGCGCGCCGAAATAGCCCACGGTGCCGCCATAGAGACCGCGGTTCGTGGGCTCCAGCTCATCGATGATCTGCATTGCCCGGACTTTGGGCGCACCGACCAATGTACCGGCGGGAAATGCCGCTGCGAACAGGTCAAATGCGTCGCAGCCTGAAGCCAGCTCTCCATGCACGCCGCTGACTATGTGCATGACGTGACTGTAGCGCTCGATGGCGCGATAAGGTTCCACTCGAACACTGCCGGCGCGTGCGACGCGCCCCAGGTCGTTACGAGCCAGGTCGACGAGCATGACGTGCTCCGCGTTTTCCTTGGGATCGGCGCGCAACTCCGCCTCCCGCGCAATGTCTGTGGCCATGTCGTCCGAGCGGGGACGAGTGCCGGCGATGGGACGCAACTGCGCGCGGCCGTCTTTCAATTTGACGAGCGCTTCGGGCGACGAACCAACCACTGTTACATCACCAAGGGCGCAGTAGTACATGTAGGGCGACGGATTGATGAGGCGCAGTGCACGGTACGCCTGGAATGGGTCGAGCTCATGGCGGCCGGCAAATTTCGTGGACAGCACCAACTGGTAAACATCGCCGGAGGCAATGTATTCCTGTGTACGCTTCACACCAGCCAGGTAGTCGCTGCGTGAATAGGCTGCAGTGGGCTGGGAGTATCGGCCGGGTCGCCGGGTATCAGGGAGCGCTCCGTGCAGCGCGCGGATGACCTCCTTCCGCAGTGATCGGCGCTCCTCGTCCGAGCCTGCATGCACCAAAGCGATGCCGCGAGTCAGGTGATCGAAGACGAGCAGGGATCGAGGTGCAATGTAGTGCAGCGCTGGTGTCCCGCTTTCGATTCGGGCCGGCAGCCGTTCAAAAAAGCGCACCACATCGTATGACGAATAGCCTACGAGACCACCGGCCAGCGGTACGCCGGCTATGTCAGGCTGCGGCTGCGCGGCCAGCTTGAGGGCATCGCGCAAGGCTTGCAGCAGCTCGAAGCTGTTTGCGGGGATGGGGCGGCGCTCCCGTCCCACACTGAGACCGTCGCGATCGAGCTTGACCTCCAGGCCATCGCCGAAGCCGATGAAGGAGTAGCGGGCCAGACGCTCTCCACCTTCGACGCTTTCGAGCAGGAAGCGGGGCTCGAATGCAGCGAGCTTCATGAACGCCGATACGGGCGTATCAAGGTCACCGGATATGTCGAACGGCGGTTTCACGCCTTCTCCTTTCAGACCATTCAAAGCATGCGACCCAAAGCAAAAAACCCATCTGCCGGGTTACCGGAGATGGGTTTTCGCGCTGAAAAATCTTAAGTGTCGGAAAACTAGCAGCGAACGCGCGCCCACTCCGTCAGGAGGTGCGCCACCAGCAAAGGTTCTGGGAAATGAGGTGCTGCTGCGACATGTGAGGGGAGTATCGCCGGGGTCCGGCCAAGGCGTCAAGTTATCGCCTAGAATAGGGGCTGCACATCAACGATTTTCGGAGTTGCCCTGTGAGTTTCAAAGAGCTGCTCGAAAGCTGGCGGGAAACGGCTGCCGCACCGCGAACGGTGACGGAATACTCAGTCCGCTTGGCCGTGGATGACGCGGCTCAGCTGCAAGCGCTGACGGAGATGTTCCCGGGACGGACGGCTGAGCAGTTGATCACCGATCTTCTGGGCGTGGCGCTGCAGGAAGTGGCGACGGCCATGCCGTATGTGGCGGGACAGAAAGTCATTTCGACCGATGAGCAGGGTGATCCCGTCTACGAGGACGTGGGACCCACGCCGCGATTCATGGAGCTGGCCCGCAAGAACCGCAAGAAGCTGGAGGCGGAAGCCAGGAGCGCGGCCGGCAAGAAGTAGCCCGGAGAATGCGATGCCTTCATTCGATGTTGTTTCGGAGTTGAACGCCCACGAGCTGACGAACGCGGTGGACCAGGCGAACCGCGAGCTGTCGCAGCGGTTTGACTTCAAGGACACCGGTGCGGTGTACGAATTGGAAGAGCACACCGTGACGATGAAAGCCCAGGTGGATTTTCAGCTCAAGCAGATGCTGGACATCCTGAAGTTACGGCTGTCAAAGCGCGGGATAGACCTGGCATACCTGGATGTGGAGGATGCGCAGATCACGCTCGCGACCGCTCAGCAGGCCGTCGTGTTCAAGCAAGGGATCGATCAGGAGGCCGGGAGGAAGATCTCGCGTCTCATCAAGGACTCGAAGTTGAAGGTGACGGCGGCCTTGCAGGGTGACAAGATTCGTGTGACTGGCAAGAGCCGCGACGATCTGCAGCAGGCGATTCAGTTGCTGCGCGGATCGAAGCTCGAAACACCGCTGCAGTTCAACAACTTCAGGGACTGATCGGCCAGACAGGCTGGTGTGCCGAAGCGAGCACCTTGCAGAGTGCCTCTGTTGCGGTGACCACGCTGGGACCCAGGCGGGTCAGGCGTTGGTCTTCGAAGGCGATGAGATTGCCGGTGCGCACGGCGCGAAGTGTGGTGAAGCGCCGCCAATCGGCAAGCCACTCCTTCCCGGCTCCGGGTGGTGCGGCGGCAACGATGATATCGGGATTGCGGGCTACTACGGCTTCAACATCAACCGCAGGACCGAGGTCTCGCAGATCGCCAAATACGTTTCTCGCGCCGCATAGCCTCAACGCATCGCTCATCAGATGCGTACCGCCAACAGTGTAGACCGGATGATTCCACACCTGCAGCAGGACACTGGGATGCCGGCCTCGCTCGTACGTGTGCGAAAGAGTCGCGAGTCTTGCTTCGATGTTGCGCGCAGCCTGTTCGGCAATCGCGCTTGTACCTGCGAGTGCTCCCAAGCGGCGCAGCGATACCGGAATGTCCACGAGGGTGTTGACCTGCTGTCGGTAGAGCGGAATGCCCATCCTGCCGATCTCTTCGATCTGCGCGGGATTGCCGCCGCCAGGCCACACGACGGCAACCTCGGGGCGCAAGGCCACGAGCTTTTCCATGTCGATTGCCACGACGTCCCCGATCCGGGGTACCTGCTTCGCGGCGGCCGGCTCGTCTGAATATTGGACCGTCGCAATCACGTGTTGGCCTGCGCCAGCCGCGAAGAGCATTTCCGTGGCGCCGGGCGCCAGGCTGATGATGCGGGTAGGCGTAGACGGCAGGGTCAGTGTGCGGCCGGTGTCATCGGGGACGATTACGGCACCAACGGCTGCAGCAGATGCGCACAACGCTGTCGCCGACGCGCGAAGCATGAGCAGCGCTGAGAGCCACGTCAGCGGCCGGGTCACGGCTTGGATACCAAACCGAGCGTCTCACCGGCCCAGCGCATGATGGGATCGAGACGCGGCGAGCACAGTGCCAGACCCTCCTCGAACGTCACCCAGCGCCACTCATTGTGCTCGGGTCGGCCCAGCTCAGGACGAACCGGCAGTGTCACCGCTTCTGTCGATGTCTGGGCGATGTAGTAACGCGCGACTTTCTTGTGGCTGTAAGGTGCGGTCTCGCGATAGACCTCGCCCCAGTTGAATTGGAGCTCATCGATCAGCGTTTCTTCCTGCACTTCGCGGATGGCTGCAGCCAGCGGCTCCTCCGCCGGTTCGACCACTCCCTTGGGGAAGTCCCAGTTGCGATAGGCACGCAACATGAGAAACAGCCAGGAACCTCTTACGTTCCTGACAACCACGACTCCCGCCGATAACCTAGTCGACATGACTCAGGATAGCGCACCGGCGGGAGCCCGCGTCAGCTGGTTGGCCCGGGCCGGCTGGTTGAAGATTCAGGCGGCTGCCTGTGCCTGCGCAGCCCCGTAATCCTTCGCGTCTTCGAGAACTCGGGCCACTGCGTGGACAGTGGCGGCGATTCGCACCGCACTCTGTACGGCCTCACGTCCCAATCCATGTTTGCGCAGCGTGCGCTCATGTGAGGCAACACAAGTGCCGCAGCCATTGATCGCCGAGACGGCGAGCGACAGCAGCTCGAAGTCCTGCTTGTCGATGCCTGGATTGCCGATGACGTTCATGCGCAACCGTGCCGGCATCTGCGCGTACTCCGGGTCTTCGACGAGATGCAGGAACCGATAGTAGATGTTGTTCATCCCCATGATCGATGCAGCGGCCCGGGCACCGTTGATGTAGGCGGGCTCGAGGTGAACGGCAGCAAGCGACTCGATGTCGCGGGTCAACGGCAGGTTTCGAGATGCGATTGCTGAGGCCAGCGCGACCGCCCAGATCTGCTTGTCAGTCAGGCCGGGAGCGCCGGTGGTGGTGAGTACACTTCCGAGATTCAGTTTCAGATCGCGAGCGTAATCGGGAATCGCATCGCGAATGATGTCGAGAGTCGTCATGATTGAATTCCTTGGGTGAGGGGCGCCCGGTCAGGCGCGCCCCGCTCCAGTGGCCCAGCTTAGGCAGCCTTCAGAGTGTCCTCGCCCTGCTTCCAGTTGCAGGGGCACAGCTCGTCCGTCTGCAGCGCGTCCAACACGCGCAGGACTTCCTCAGGATTTCGGCCGACGTTGAGATCGGTCACGTAGACGAAGCGGATGACGCCCTGCGGATCCACGATGTAGGTCGCGCGCTGCGCCACACCGGCTTCGGGATCGAGAATGCCGAGCTGGGTGGTCAGTTCGCGTTTGATGTCGGCGAGCATCGGGAAGGGCAGGTTCTTCAACTCGTCCTTATCGCGGCGCCAGGCCAGGTGCACGAACTCGCTGTCGATGCTGACGCCGAGGATCTGGGCGTCACGGGCCTTGAATTCCTTTTCGAGCTTGCCGAACGCGGCAATCTCGGTCGGGCATACGAACGTGAAGTCCTTGGGCCAGAAGAATACGACCTGCCACTTGCCCGGGAAGCTGTCCTGGGTAAACGGCTGGAACGCGCTCTTCAGATCGCTCGAGACCACGCCCGTGAGGGAAAACTGTGGGAATTTCTGTCCAATACCTAACATGTCGAAAAGCTCCTGAAAGATGAACTACGGGTTCTCCCCTTGGGATGGCGTGCATCATGCCCGTGGAGACTGTATAGTTCCAATCGATTGATATTATAGTCTCGATAGATTCTGTATATGGGAGCGTCATGAGCGAAGGGGTGGACATCAAGCTGAAGGACCTGCGTTACCTGGTCGCGGTGGCGGATACGCGGCATTTCGGGCGCGCGGCCGAGAAGTGCTTCGTCAGCCAGCCGACGTTGTCGGCGCAGCTCAAGAAGCTGGAGGAGTATCTGGGGGTACAGCTGATCGAACGCCAGCCCAAAAACGTCACTATGACCGAGGCTGGAGAGCAGATCGTGGCGCGCGCGAGGCGCATGCTCGAGGCGGGCGAAGAAGTGGTTGCGTTGGCCCGCGCACATCGGGATCCCCTGGCGGGGAGACTGCGCCTGGCGCTGTTGCCGACCATTGGGCCGTATCTCTTACCGCGTGTATCGCAGCCGATGCGGAAGTCGTTGCCGCGGCTGGAACTGCGTCTCTATGAGTATCAGACCGCGCAGATACTGGAGAAGCTCGAGGCTGGGGAGATCGACCTCGGGATTCTTGCTCTGCCCGTGGATGCGGAGGGTTTCGAGACGCGGCAGTTGTACACGGAGGCCTTCACGGTTGCGGTACCCGATCAACATCGGCTCGCCAAACGGGACAGCGTTCGGCTGGATGATCTGAACGGTGAAACGCTGTTGCTGCTGGAGGACGGGCATTGCCTTCGCGACCAGGCACTGGAGGTGTGCAGCCGCGTGGATCTACATGAGAAGCAGGACTTTCGGGCGACGAGCCTGGAAACGTTGCGGCAGATGGTAGCGACTGGAGCAGGAGTTACGTTGCTGCCCGAGCTGGCTAGCCGTGGCGCCTACGGCAACGCGCGGGGTGTTGTGATACGTCCGTTCACGCGACCTGCCCCGGTGCGGCATGTGGGCGGCGTGTGGCGAAAGACGAGTGCGCGGCGGGCGGCGATTGACGCGCTGTGCAAGGTCATTGAGGAGAACGCGAAGTAACTCGCTGACCTTGTTTCTGGGCGCGTGGGGCAACTGGCGCAAGTCGCAGACGTGGGCGCGTTGGGAACGTGGGCGCAAGTCGCCGGTGTGGGCGCGTTGGCCAACGTGGCGCAAGTCCCCAGCGCGGCCGCGTGGGGCGACGTGGCGCAACTCGGCCGCAACTCGCAAGCGTGGCCGCGCCATTCAGTCCCGGCGGCACGTATTCATGCAGTGTTCGTCCGGTGACTCTACTGGATGCAGTGGTCCGCATATACAGCGGCCCACTTTAGAGCTTGCTGTGGGCGCCAGTCTCTGCGGCATGCTTCGCGCATGTCCAGAAGACGCCGCGGTGAAACTGACTCACTCAATCCGGTGAACGAGCCTCGTTGGTTTGTCGTGCGCGACCGTTTCAGCCGGCCCACCGGATACCGGGCCCTGGAGCCTCGAACGAACCTGCGCGGTGTCATGGAGGCGGAGCGGGCTCGCCTGGCGGCCGATGGCTGGTCTGTCGATACGATCCCGAAGAACTGCTCGTTCTGCTTCTGCGATCGGGGTAATGAGCGAGTCTGCATCGCCGTGGAATGTTACGAGCCGGGCAAGGCGCCCATGCGCTGAAGGAGGGCCTCGCAATGACCGCCGGTAGTGAATCGCGAAGGAGTTGGCGCTGGCGCTGGATAGTTCTGGTTGGTTTGATTGTTTTTGCTCTGTTCGTGGCCTTCGTCGTTGGCCGACGCACTCCGAAGGAACAGAGCGCTCGACCTTCCGCCAGCGCACCATTGAAGTTGGACACGCGGAGGCTGGACTCGCGCGACGAGTCCGCGCCAAAGCATCCCGATCCGGGCCCGGGTCCTCGCAGACCTCCTGCAGGCCGTCGTGTTACAGACAACTTGTGCGGCATGAGTGAATCCGACCAAGTACGCAACGATGGTGAGACAGTTGAGCAACACGTCGCGAGAGTGACCGAGAAGACCATAGGCGGTTGGAGGACGGCACTCCTCGAGAGCGGGGACCTCAGGCAGCGCGCAGTCGGTCTGGCTCTGGGGAACGCCAAACCTATTTCGGGTTCCCTGACGTTTGCGGCGCCGGATTCGGCGGCGAAGAACGATCTCGTGCTGCTGGCTATTGAAACCAACGACCCCGCCATCTATGCCCTCGCTCTTGGACAATGCGGCGAGAACAATCTGACCATGGCGGTCGGTCCTTGCCAGGGGCTCTCCCTGGAACACTGGGCACAGATCGATCCGGACAACGCGGTGCCGTGGATGTGGCTTGCGTCACGGGCCGACAGTATGGTTGATCGCGTCCGGGCGGACGAAGCGCTAAGTCGAGCCGCGAATGCATCGCGCCTCGACAGCTATGTCGGCGCAATGAGCGCGCTCGCGCTCGGTGCGTTACCGCCGCAGGTGGCGCCGCTTGAAAAGGCAGTTGCGGGAGCAGACCTCATCTCCATCTCCCGTCTCGTCACTCCAGTCGCACTCGTAGCAAATCTTTGCTCGGAACAGGCGTTACAGGTTGCTGCTCGCAAACAACAGTGCTCATCAATCGCAAATCTGTTGGCCACTCAGGGTTCATCCATTTTTGAGGTCGTGATGGCCGCAATTCTGGGCAAGCGGCTCGGATGGCCGGAGGAGAAATGGATGCCCTTGCAGAAGGAGTCGGATTCGTATCGACACGCTCCGGTATATCCGTGGAGCAGCGCCGAATCCGGTGACCGGGGATTTAGGTGTCCGAAGGTGCTGAAGTATGACTACTTCATTGATCAACTCGCGGCCCATGGCGGCAGCGAGCGTGCGGCGATGAAGGCGACGATTGAGGCGCCGAGGAAGCCGTTTTAGCCGGGTCGCCTTGGGTTGACAGTCCTCTGTTGCGGACTTAAATTGGCTTGGAACGCAATGGCCAGTAATCAGCGTTCGCCCGCCTGGAAAACAGGTCCGCACCTGGAGTGGTATACAAAAGAGGTTCTGGATTACGGGCCCCGCATCATGCGGGGCTTCGTTTTTTCAGGGTGCTTCGACGACTCTCTGTTTTGCAAGTACCCTGCTGGCAATCACGCAAAAGCGGATCGGCTTTTTACGCACGCCTCGCGGGCTGAGATCCTTCTCTCCAACATATGCGCGCTGGACCACGAGTTCCAGTGTTGACGAGTCTTTACGGCGTATTGCAAAGAAGACTCGATATTCAAGCGTGTCGCGCACGGCTTCGACCTCAAACGTCACGAAGTGTTCGCCTCCCGCGAAATAGCACTTTCTCGCTTCCAGTTCCGTCACGATTCGGAAGGACCAGTTGTATCTCCTCTCATCAAAGGCGCGAGTCTCTCGATCATCGGAATACAGTTCTGGAGCCGCGCCGGCGTTGCCGATGTCACACGTAAATACGTGACACGAAAACCCGACCTGGATATTGACGAGACGCCTCGGTCTCCCTCGTTCCGCTTCGAGCCAAACATCAAAGCGGAACGGATGCAAATGCGAGAGGCTCAGGTTCTCGCCGTTCGGGCGGACGTGCGGATGCCACCGAATGATCTTCGGGCGTTGCCGGTCCGAGACGTGGTGTTGGATGGCGAAGTTGTGGTGCTGGGTTCAAACGGAATCTCAGATTTCCATCTGTTGCAAGCTGATATCGCGCGGCGTCGGACGGACCGGCTCGAGTACTACGTCTTCGATGTTCTGTACCTCGAGGTTTTCGACCTGCGCTCGG
>JAQGOF010000204.1 GCA_028293745.1 Gammaproteobacteria bacterium
AAGCGCGTGATCAGAGTCCCATCG
This sequence comes from Gammaproteobacteria bacterium, assembly GCA_028293745.1. Taxonomy (GTDB): domain Bacteria; phylum Pseudomonadota; class Gammaproteobacteria; order Steroidobacterales; family Steroidobacteraceae; genus 13-2-20CM-66-19. Next base: position 25 of record JAQGOF010000204.1, read on the forward strand.
GTGTCGAAAACGTCAACGAACCCGTTTCCCGGTCCTTTCATGTCGTCGTGCTTTAGCGCGTCCTGCTTTGCGTACGTCACGAACAGATTGCCGTCAATGAGGGTAATGCCGAACGTGAGTAGCCGGCGAAATACCCGCAAGTTCAATTCTTTCCTGGCCGGACTGATGCGCATCAAATTGACATGCATCAAGGCGGCGCAGCGCGCAAACCCTATCATTCCATTGCCGCGGCCAGGCCGCAGAGCATCACCGTGATGTTAGTCAGTGGAAGTGAGGGTAACTATGACACACAAGAAAGCGCTGGAGACTCCATACGAGGTCAAGGGCCCTCGAATCAGGACGAGCGCATCGATGCACCTGGCTGTCGTGGTACTCGCTTTCGCGCTGGCAGCGCTCGCCTTCGCGCTGGGAGGACACGCTGCCGAGCGGAACAACAATAACCAGCAGACCGATGACAATCAGATGCCGAAGATTACCGTCGAGGCCGACCATGAAGTTCAAAAGAGGCAAGTAGGGACGAGCTACACCGGCATCCCCATCGAGGAGGTGACGTTGACCCGCCGCGTAGGGTTTCGTGATCTCGATCTCAACAACCCTTCAGGACGGGCTGAGCTCGACAAACGTATCAAGGAAGTGGCCAAGGAGGCCTGCAAACAGCTACAGCAACTCTATCCGCTGGAGGAGTGGCAGACTGATACAGACACCTGTATCGCAAATGCAGTCAAGAACGCCAGGGCCCAGGAGCAGGCCATCTTCGCCTCGTACCAGAGGAAGTAGCGATCTTCCGTCCGGTACGCGAGCCAGCTGGTCCGCCAGGCGCCGGCTCTTGGGTGAACTCGCCTGGCCCTGCCGAACGAATTCCAGGTGCACCGTACTGTTCCCTTTGGGACTGCCCTCGATCCGCCAGTCCTGGGTCAGGTGATCTGCATCGATGAAACGCCATGTCGTCGAGTGGAAATGCCTGGCATGCGCTTCGAGATTCGTGGCTTCGCTCACCACCTGTCTGCGCAACAGCGCGCACCAGCGTCAAGGGATCCTGGCGAGACAATGCCTTTGACACGCCGGAGTCGCTAACCGAGCGGGAACAGGATGTGCTTCGGCTGATGGCAAGCGGTATCAACGACCGGGAAATTGCCGATGCGCTGTTGCTCAGCGAGGGGACGGTCAAGAATCATATCTCCAGCATCTTCTCAAAGCTGGGCGTAACCGACCGTACCAAGGCGGTCCTGCATGCCATCGTGAAGGGATTGGTATAGCGGACTGTAGCGCTCGTCGTTTGCGTGTCACCTGGTACTTGGCTGTGTTTGAGACGCTAACCGGAGGCAGCGATTATGACCAAGGCGCGATTCGACCGGCACAGCTCGCTCGTCACCCTGGGCCTGCCTGCACTTCTGGGCGTCGGAATTGCCGTGAGCCTTGGAGTCCGCGCAGCCGATGACAAAGGATGGTACACGGCCGACCAGGCAACCCGGGGCCATCCCGCGTACAACAGTTACTGTGCGCAATGCCATGGACCGCAACTGACGGGAGCAATGGGACCGCCCCTCGTCGGCGATGCGTTCCTCAACAAGTGGACACATAAGCCGCTGATCGAGCTGTTCAACTACGAACAGTCCAAGATGCCCCCGACCAACCCCGGCTCGGTCCCGGAGGACAAGATGTGGCTGATCACGGCTTACATTTTACAGAAGAACGGTTTCCCGGCCGGCTCCACGCCCCTGAATGCGCAGACCGCGGCGCGACCCTTAGTCAAGTCGCCGTGAGCTTGCCGTGCGAGCCAGAGGCCTTTTCCCTGCCGCCAGCTGCTTCCGCCCGTCGCGGAAGCCGTCCGTGCCACGCCGCTGCGGCTACGGCCGCAAGAACTCCAGAGTCACTTCTGGAATCTGCTGCTCGAGCCAGGCCGCCATCGCCCGCTCCTGTTCCAGGTGCTCGTTGCACATCCGGGCAACATCGGGCTCCTCCAGCATCAGCGCTGCAGCGCCCAAAGAGACATAGGCCGCGATTTCAAAGTGCCTCCATGTGTACGCGGTCAGGCAGTCCTTCACGGCCTCGTCCGGTGCTACAGCCACGGCGTAAGCCTGGGCAATTCCGAGGAAACGGCTTGCCAGGTCTTTGAACGTGGACGTGTCGGAGCCCAGCTTCTTCAGGCACCTCTCAATGCGCTCGACCTGGCCAAGTGTTTCCCGCCAATGCTCCCGAAACCGCGCCGCGAGATCGGGATAGCGGGAGAGCCTGTCCGCGAGCCGGTCCAGAGTATCAACACTGGCCCGCTCCATCGCGTGCGCATCGCGCAGCCAGGCTACGAGCGTCTGTTTGTTCTTGGTCATGGCTTCACTCCATTTGTGATCGCGGCCGCGTCTGCTGCTGTAGCGGCCACCAGGCTACTTCGCTATGGCATTTGCGCTCGGTGTTGTTGCCTCCTCCGGTGACACGGACACCGCTTCCGACTGCCCGGTATCCGGGCTGAACATGTCGCGATAGAGTTTCCAGCCTCCATTGACCTTCTTCCAGATACGAATGTATTTGCCGCCTTCGACGTTTTCGCCAACGCGAACATTCCTCACGTTGTAGATGCCCTGCTCGATGGCAACATCCCCCTTCACTACACTCCAGGTCGTGTCGTTGCCGAAACTGATGTACTTGTCCATGTTGGCTTGGAAGAAGGCGGCGATGGCCGGCTTGCCTTCAATGGCTGGATGCCGCGGCGGAAGGATCTGAGCGTCGTCCGTGTAGTGCGCCGCCGTAGTTAGAGCATCGCCCAGGTTGAAGTCGCGCGAGACAGCCGTGGTCACTGTCCCCGGAAGCGGGCCCTCCTCCGGGTTGGCGCAGCTGGCGAGATCTGCGCAGGCCATCAGCATCAAGGTGGTCGCCACGGTATGGATTCGCATGGGTAGTCCTCCGCTGCTGTGGAGTGGGATTTTGGACCTAACCGGCCAACTATCCCAATAGCGGCGAAGACACCCGGCTGCTCCTCGCAGCCGGGTGTCCATACTTCCTACGCCGTCAAGCGACGTCCAAGATCAAGTTGCTGCAAAGCAGCAACAAACTACCAGCGAGCCGGCTCTCCAGTGTTGGCGTCGAGTAGCAGACGGCGTGAATCACGGTCGCCATGCCCACCATGCCCGCCGTCCTCGTCCTCATCGAAACTGAACAGACTATCGAGCGATCCGGCGACCTGGTCGAAGGACCCTCCTTGCGCAACAGATTTGCCCGAGGCCGCATCGATCCGGCCTAGAGTGAAATTGTCCTCGATGAAGCGCAGCACGGAGGTCTGGTCAGTTGCCGTGTGATCGACATAGTTCCGCCGCGCAAACGGCGAGATCACGAGGAAGGGCTGCCGCGGGCCATAACCACAGCGACCCAACACGGCGCCCGCGACCGGAACGCCGCATTGACCGGGACCTGTCAGGGCATCCGAGCTCGATGGCAGGGCGCTGAGCGCCGAAGCGTTGACCAGCGGCGGATAGACATGGTCGTACCAACCGTCTGAATCGTCGTAGAGGACAATGATTGCCGTGTCATTCCAGTATTTCGACGTCATGACCGTATTCACGACCTGCACGATGAAGTGCTGCTCCAGGAGCGGATCCGAATACGCGGCGTGACCGTCCATGAAGCCGGGCGCCTTGAGGAAGGTCACCGCCGGCAACTTGACGTCTGGCTGGAAGCCTGTGATGTCATAAGTCCGGCTCGTTGCTCCCGACACACTGTTGATCGTGAAGAGCGCACTCAGGTCATATTGGTGCTTTGCCTGATCCGTCAAGCCGACCATGGCGGGCGAGCTCGGCGGCAGATGGGTCAGATTCTGCGTCGAGGCAAAGTACTGAAACGGCTCGTGATGGCCGATGTAGTCCTGCTTCACGGAACCGTCGCTCGCCTTGTGAATTGAGTTGCAATTGCCGAAGCCACCCTGGAACCAGCCCCAACTCACTGCCTTGGCGTTCAGAAGATCACCCACATTCTTGCTGGGGCTGTCGAGTTTCACCTGGGTTGAGCCCAGAGGATTGCAGACATCGCCGAAGGGACGGGGATCGTTCAGGATCGTCCCGCCACCGGTATTGCCATTGCTGTCGCTGCCCGCAACCGTCACGGTCTGTGAGCCGCTGGCGCCGGTCGACTGATTGATACCTGGTACGGGACCAAAGCCCGTCTGGGTAGCCCCGGTGACACCGTGAGTATTGCCCGCGACGAGGTTGATCGCGCCCGGTGTCGACGGGCCGTACGTTGTACTGAAGGAATTGTCACTTATCGCGAAATGCTGCGCGTAGTTCCACAGCGCAGTGACGGTATTCCCATCGTAGTAGCCCATGACCGTCGACTTGTCCGGCGCGCAATTGGCCGCAGCGGAACTGAGCTTCTGCACCACGAGGTCCATCTGGCCGGCGTGATAGGCCGCCTGCTCGTCGGTGTAGTTGTGATCTTCATCGCAGGTGGTCGCCTGATTGCGGCCGAGGCGGAATGGTTGAATCGTGCCGGTACCCGCGACATTGAGGGTCGGATTGTTGGGCGGGGCGGCCGGGCCGGTGAGCAACCCATTGATTGCAGGCGTGTCCGATGCCGCCTTGAAGACGGGTTCGCCGGCCGTGCTGTTCGCGGCGACTGGATATGTCCCGAAATAATGGTCGAAGGAGACGTTCTCCTGAAAGATCACGATGACGTGTTTAATCGGCGTCGCAGTCGCTGGTTCGCTCGCCAAGCTCGGCAAAGCGAAGCCGGTCGCCACAGTGGCCGTCATTGCAAGCGACACGATTCGGGCAATCTGCCCAATGTTGTTATGAGTCATGGTCCTCTCTCTCTCCGGTATGGGATCTAAGGTCACGCTAAAGCATCAGCCCGCGTACAAACCTTCACTATAGGCAAGGCATATGACAGCAATTTGGCGCAGCGCCCTTCGGAGGCGGCAGGTTGCTCTGATTCTGCGGGGAGCCTGACAGGTGTCTGTTTCAGTTCGGCGACGCCGGCAGGACTGTGCGTTCCCCGCGTTGCCGGGGGGCTCACTTATGTAGAAACGGGCGTCCGGAAGGCCCAAAGTGGCGTTAGTCCCCAATCTGCCTTATCCTGTCTTCACAACAATAACTAAAGCGCCTCTTATGAGCGCCCTCCGCCCGCTTCGCATCCTCGAGATCGCTACGAGTGGCACCGTAGGGACGCCGGACATGGGGCCGGTCTCCACGACGATATGCGCTCTTGCGAATGGATTCGCACGCGTCGGACATTCGGTAACTGTTTCAGACCGGCGCTCCACAAAGCGCCGAGCGAGCGTGGATCCCCGCGTAGACGTCGTGACCGTGCCCGTGAGGAAAGATGGGCCACCCCGGCTAGCTGCTCTCTCGGCGGTAGGGCGACGTCTCTATGCCTGGTGGGATGCGTTGCGGTATCTGCTGTCACTTCGTGGTCTTCTGAGGCTCCAGACGTTTGACGTCGTGCACGTTCATGACGAAGCGCTGGCGTGTCTGCTTTCGCTAATGATCCCCGGGCGTTTCTACTACACCTCACACACCTCCATTTGGGCGCTGAAGCGGGCCCAGGGAGAGAAGCTGTCGTTCGGTGAAGGGTTGGACGCCGCGATTGAATCGTTCGCGATACGCAATTCGCGCGCAACCATCGCTCTGAGTGACTACCTCGCCCCGCAAGTCCCCGGTGCCCTCATCGAAACGATCGCGCATGGCATTGAGGCCCAGAGCTGGCGACCACTGGAGCGGACTACGTCGCGCGTGGCCCTGGGGATGAGCTGCGATGACTTCGTCGCCGTGTTTGTGGGGCGCATACATCCGCAAAAAGGCCTGGACGTTCTGATAGAGGCGGTACGGAAGATCGCCTGTGATCGGCCTCGATTTCAACTGTTTGTGATCGGATCACACGGAGGCCACTACAGTGCCCGGGAGCGTCCCTCAGTCTACGCAATCGACCTGCTCAGGCGTGCCGTGGGCGCACCCATTCGGTTCGTAGGCTTCCTTGATCATCATTCAACCGAGTTACGGCAATACCTCTCGGCAGCCGACGTCGCAGTCGTTCCTTCGCGCCATGAGCCATTTGGCTACGTTGCGCTCGAGGCGCTGGCAATGTCGTTGCCGGTGATTGCATCGCGCACTGGTGGCCTGGCACAAACCATTACTGATGATGTCGGCTTACTCGTGGCGCCCGGCGACGCCTCCGCGCTGGCTTTCGCAATGGGCAGTGCGCACGATGAGCCAATGCGGCTTCGCGCCTGGAGCGAGAAGTGCCGTGCCCGCGTTGAGTATGTTTACAGTCGCGAGCAGTCCGTGGCTCGACACTTGGCCCTCTTTATGAAGGATGTGCAAGAGCCTGCATTCCATCTGGAGACCTCTCCATGACCCACAGACTGGTCATGCTCGGAGTGGATGGTCTTGACTGGGAGCTGGTGAAAGACTGGGCTGCGCAAGGTCACTTACCCGTGCTGCGCCGCTTGCTCGAGCAATCTCACGCCCTGTTGCTCGGAGAGTCGAACCGCCCGTTGCCGGGATCGGTCTGGACCGACATCGCCACCGGCGTGTCGGCTGCCAAGCACGGCTTTCAACACGAGGAGCAACTGCGCCTCGGCTCCTACCAGATCGAAAAAGTGGATGCGAGCCGCGTAGCCAGCCCACCCTTCTACAAAACCCTCAGCGACGCGGGCGTAAGTTGCGCGGTCGTCGACTTTCCCATCGATTATCCGATCGACGGCTTCAATGGCCTGCAGGTCGTTGATTGGGCGAGCGAATTCAAGCTATGGCATTTCGAGACGCGGCCCCGGAATCTGGCCGCGCAACTCGAAGCCCGCTACGGCCGCCACCCGCTGACCCACTACCCCGGCACCCGCGGCGGCCTGGACAATCTGCTCGCGCTCAAACGCAACTTGATGCGGGGAATCGATATCAAGCGCAACTTCTGCGCCGACCTCCTCCAGCAGCACGCGCACGAGTTCATCTTTTTCAACTTTTGCGAGCTGCACAAAGCTGGCCATTTCTTCTGGCAGTTTCACGACCGCGAGCATCCTCAGTTCACGGATGCCGAGCCGCAGCTCGTCGATTCGCTGCGGGAGTCGTACGAATACATGGACCGTGCACTCGGTACCGTCCTCCAGCAACTCGGCAGCGACGATGACTTGATACTGCTCACGGACCGCGGCATGTATGCCGACCATCGGGGTGATCATCTCGTCGATGAGATGTTGGTGAAACTGGGCCTGGCGGCGCAACGAGGCGAATCAACCGCAGCCGCCTCAGGATCCTGGCGCAGCCGGCTGCTCGCAGCTCGTGCCGCCAGACAGGCTTTCCGCTCGGTGGCACAGCGGCTCCCCCACAAGGTCCGCGAGGCACTGCTGCCCGTCCACAGGGCCATGATCGGGGCGCCTGCGCCCTGGGATTGGACGCGGACCCAGGTTTTCCGGCTGCCCAGTGTTGGAAACAGCTATCTGCGCGTCAACCTTGCCGGACGCGAGCCTGCCGGCATTGTGGCGCCGGGCGATCAGTACAACACTCTGCTGGCTCACATTGAAACGCAATTTCGAGCGTTGCTTGACCCTTCAACCGGCGATAGCATCGTCGAAGACGTGTACTTCCCGACCGATCACTTCGAGGGACCTAAATCCAACGAGCTTCCGGATATCGCCATCGTGTGGAACTCGCGGCGGCCAATCAGTGCCGTCATGTCAGAAGCTCTCGGCACTGTCAGCGGACAGCAGGCAGTAGAGCGCTCGGGCAATCATCGGCCGGAAGGTTTCGCGTTGTTCCGTGGCCCCTCCTTCGCGGCACATGTCCGTACGGATCAGGGTGATGCCCGGCAGATCGCACCTGCGATCCTCAATGTCTTCGGGATACAGATGCCCGCGCACTACGACCTGCAGGCGCCCGAGTCGATTTTGACGAGCCCATTCCCTCGCGCCGCGCGTACGAGTCCGCCGTCCCGGCCTTCCATGCAAGTGGCCTGAAGTCGGCTTTACATATTGCTTTGGCATCCGCCGCCACGGCCGAGGGGCCGGGCCACGGCGGCTTCAAAGCGCATCGCAGCAGCGACTTCACATTTCCTGCCCCCATAGCGCGCCCACCCTTCAGTCACCCGTGAAGGCGTCGATATCTCATTGAGCGTTGCAGGGAAGGCGTCCGCTATTCATGGATGGCCGACTAATTCCCTGTGGGGTTCGACATGCCAGGTCGCGATCGAAGCTGGATCAGAGTTGCTTTGCTCCTGTGCGGGGCCCTCTCCATCCCTTACTGCCTCGCCGAATCCGAAAGTATGAGCTCCCCGGGCACGGGTCTGGGCACCGGCACGGACCCGCACACCCTGCTCGCTGACTTCCGCCGCCCAGCGGCAATGCCCGTCATCAAAAGCAACCCGACCACGCCGGAGAAAGTCGCTCTCGGGCAAATGTTGTTTTTCGATCCCCGGCTCTCGGGCTCAGGAGTCATTTCCTGCGCCACGTGCCACAACCCGGCGCTGGGTTGGACCGACGCGCTGCCTAAAGGCCTTGGCCACATGGGCGGCCGCCTGCGCCGGCATACACCGACCATTCTGAATGTAGCCTATGGCGAGCCGTACTTCTGGGACGGCCGGGCCGCCACTCTGGAAGATCAAGCCAAAGGCCCCCTCACCTCCGCGGCCGAGATGAACATGCCCGCCGAAGTGGCGGTCAAGCGGATTCTGTCGATCCCCGGCTATGTCACCGCGTTTGCCTACGCATTCCCCGCAAAGCCTGTTTCGGTAGACACCATCGCCGCGGCGATCGCCTCGTACGAGCGAACTGTTGTGTCAAACAGCGCGCCCTTCGACAAATGGGTGGCGGGAGACGAAGGCGCCATCTCGCCCGCCGCCCAGCGCGGCTTCTCCTTGTTCAATGGAAAGGCGAACTGCGCAGTCTGTCATTCAGGCTGGCGCATGACTGACGATGGCTTCCACGATATCGGCATCAGTGGAAGCGATCGCGGCCGCGCCGAAGTGGCTCCCGGAATCGTACAGCTCGAATACGCATTCAAGACACCCACGCTGCGCAACATCAACCAGCGGGCGCCGTACATGCACGATGGCTCGCTCGCCACGCTGCCGGCTGTTATCGACCATTACGACAATGGCTTCGCGAGCCGGCCCAGCCTCGATACCCAAATGCATCGACTCGGTCTGACGCCTGCGCAGAAAGCGGACTTGCTCGCCTTCCTGGACACCCTGACCAGTGTCGACTCGCCCGCCATCATCCCCCAGTTGCCCCAATGAAACTCGTAGTGCCTTCGGAGAGAGTGATGAATCAAGCAGGTCTTCTTTGTCTGGTCACGGCAGTGATGCTCGCAGGCGGGGTACGCGCCGCCGCGCCAATCACGGTCACGCAAAAGGGCCTGCAATTCAGTGTTGAGGACCTGAACGTCTCCAAGGGACAGGTGGTCGTTTTCGTCAACGACGACCGCACGGCGCACAACATCACGGTGACGGGCGAGGGGCTCGCCCTCAATGGCGGCCTGCAACAGCCCGGAGCCGAATTCAAGGTCCCCTTCGCAAAGCCAGGGACCTACCAGGTGAGTTGTGGCATTCACCCGAAAATGAAGCTCAGCGTAACGGTCAAGTGACAGCCGTACGCGGCGGCTTCTCATCATGACCCATCCACGCCCGTTGCGGGTGGTCCATTGGACCATCGCAATCCTCGTCACGTGTCAGCTGGCAATTGCAGTTGTCCTGACGCAGTTGCGCTCGCTCGCATACGGGCAGCTCGTGCTGTCGCTGCACCGACAGATCGGGTTGGTGATACTGCTGCTCGTAGTGGCGCGGTTCGTGCTGATACGGAGCCGGCAGCCTCCGACAAACCTCTCGTCTGTCCTGCCTTCCTGGCAGATGCGTGCAGCGGCGACCGTACACGGAGCATTCTACGTGCTGCTCGTGGCACAGCCTGTAATCGGCATCTTCCTGGCCTGGGCGCGGGGCGACTCGGTTGGTCTGTTCGGGATGGCCCAGGTTCCCGCTCCCTTCGAGATTTCCGACGCTTTACGTGAACGGCTCATGACCGTTCACGCAACTACAGCCATATTGCTGTTCGGCCTCTGTTTGGTTCACGTCGGCGCCATTGTGTTCAATCGCATCGTTCGACGTGTGTCGGTCATCGATCGCATGCTCGCGCCCATCCCTGAGGATAGATTGGTCAATCGCATTCCGATCGCTGCGCAGCTCTCCCTGGCTTTCGGACTCGTGATCGGTACAGCGCTGCTCGTGGGTATCAATGCGGTCGCCACATATCGGGACCTCAGTCGTGCGACCGAGGCATTTCAGGCGGGCGACGTCGCGGTGGCGGACCAACTGCGTGCAGCGCAGGTCGCCTGGAAGGACTTGTCTGCTGCGGCCGCAACGGACCCTCCAGACGCCGCTCACGTAAAAGAGCTCGCGGACTCTGCAAGGTCGAGTCTTGAAGACGCACAAACACATGCAGCGGGAGAGATCAAAACGGGGCTGACAAAAGTCCTCGGACAGCTCTCGGACGCGACACACGTGGAGGGGCCAGGGCGCGCCGAGGCAATCAAGACCATCGACACCAATCTGCAGGATCTCGTCGATTCCCAATCCGTCGAGACGCTGCAACATCGCACCGAGAACGACGATAAAGCGGCCCGAGGCCATGATCTGATCGTCGTTACCGTACTGCCGATGCTGTTGGCCGGGTTGATCACGGGATTGCTTTTGGCGAGAAGCATCACCGGCGCACTGAGCCGGCTGGGCACGCTGATAAAGAGTATCGAGGACGACAAGCGCGACAACGCGATCCAGGTGGACGGGGGCGGCGAAATCGCAGTATTGACTCGCGACATCATCAGCATGCGCACCGCAGTGGAGAGCCGGGGTAACGCGGCAGCAGCCCGCCAAGCGGAGCTGGAAGCTGAACGGGCGCGTCTGGCACAGGAGCAGCTCCAACGAGAGGCCGAGGTAGAACGTCAACAACGCGTCGCCCGTCGAGTGCAGCGCGAACAGTTGGCATCTGAGTTCGAATCACAGGTGGCTGGGATCGTCGGCACCGTAGCTCAAACTGCCCAATCGCTCTCTTCCACCGCCGCAAGCATGGCTGCGAGTGCATCCACCGCGAGTGAGCGGAGCCGTGACGCCAGCGCCGTAGCAGAACAGACGAGTGGAACGTCATCTGAAATCGCTGCCGGTACGGGCGAATTGTCGAGTACAGCTCAATCGGTTCGCGAGAATGCCGAACAATCCAAGTCGCGGGCCGGCCTCGCTGTGAAAGAGGCCGCCGATGCGCGGGCGCAAATCGATCATCTCCTCACCGCGGCGCGCCAGATCAGCGGCATTACTGACCTCATCGCAACGGTTGCCCGCAAGACCAACCTGTTGGCAATCAACGCTCGCATCGAAGCTGCACGCGCCGGCGACGTGGGTCGCGGATTCTCGATCGTGGCCGACGAAGTAAAGGCCCTCGCCAGTCAAACGCGCGATGCCACGAATGGCATCGAAAAGCAGATCAAGGAGGTCAATACGGCTGCCGCGCTTTCCTCCGAGTCGCTGCAGCGGCTGAGTGAAGTCATAGCGGGCGTGGACCAGGCAGGCTCCGCTATTTTCGCGGCGACCGATGCCCAGTTCGCAGCGACTCGCCAACTCGCAAAGCGCGTGTCCGAGATCAGCTCATCCATGAGTACCGTCGCGCAGGACATACGCGGCGCACAGGAAACCGCACACGCCACCGAGCGAATGTCGGCTGACGTCGTGGAAGCAGCAGCCGTGATAGACGAGCAGACCGAACAGCTCCGCGAGAAACTGGGCCAGTTCGTCGTTCAGCTTCGCAACGCAGGGGCAGCAGCAACGTCGCACGCTCAAGTGCAGGAAACCGTGCCTGAGCCAAACGAGCCGCAGCTCCGGCGGGCAATGGCTTCGTAGTCGCCAGGCCCGCAGGGCGGAGACCGGCCATGTAAAAAAGCATACGTTCGCAGGTGTTTCCGACACGCGACCGCATCCCGGCAGAAAAAACCTACGGTCGTAGGAATTTTATTGAGACCAATATCGAACGGAGGTAAAATTCCTGCAAACGTAGGATTTTTACCATGCAAGTCACTATTGAATCAGTCACCGACCTCGCCCTGGCCGTCCGTTCGGTGCGGCGCGCAAGTAAGGTTCGCTTGGACGACCTGGCGGCCACGGCGGGGGTAAGCAAGCAATTCGCCTCCGACGTCGAGCACGGCAAGCCGACTGTACAGTTGGGGCTCGTGCTCAGGATGCTCTCTGAGCTCGGGGTGCTGCTCAAGCTCGATATTCCCAAAGACGCTGAGCGTGAACTGGCCGCGCAGCGAATTAAAGGAGTGCGTCCATCCAAAAGGCGCAAGAGCGCGGTGGCCACGCAAAATGGCGATCGCAGGAACTTAGGTTCAAGCGACGTCGACTGAGCCATAAGCTAAATGCGCACACTCACCGTCTACCTCAATGACAGCCGGATCGGCGTGCTCAGCGAGGGCAACGATCTATGGAGCTTTGAATACGACACGCAATGGGCCAAGGCGTCCCATAGCTTTGACCTATCGCCAAGCCTCAAACGCGCGCGACTAACGCATCGTGACGGCGGCAGTGACCGGCCGGTGCAATGGTACTTCGACAACCTCCTGCCCGAGGAAAACCTGCGCGAGGCAGTCAGCAAGGAAGCCGGCGTCAAAGGCGATGATGCTTTCGCACTGTTGGATTATCTGGGTGCGGAGTCGGCGGGTTCTCTCGTGCTGCTGGCTCCCGACAAAGACGTCCATGAGCGCCGCGGACTGCAAGCACTCTCTGAGAATGAGCTGTGCCAGCGCATTCGCAACTTGCCACGCGCCACCTTGACCAGTACCGCCCCCAAACGCATGTCCGCGGCCGGGGCTCAGAACAAACTGCTGGTCGTCTACCGCGACGGCGTACTTTACGAGCCTGTAGGAGGCGAGCCATCGACGCACATTCTGAAGCCCAACCACGTGGGAGATGATTATCCGGCCTCCGTCATCAACGAGTACCTCGCAATGAGCCTGGCTCTCAAACTAGGGTTGCGAGTACCAACGGTCTTTCGGAGATACACGCCTGAGCCCGTCTACATCGTCGAACGCTTCGACCGTTATGTCGATGAAAGAGGCATTACACGGCGCCGTCACGTGATCGACTCTTGTCAGTTACTCAACAAGTCGCGTGGATTCAAATACAAGAGTGCAACACTGCAGGCGCTCGCCGACATGGTGGCCCATTGCCGCAATCGGGCGAGCACGCGTCTGCGACTTTACCTGTGGCTAGTGTTCAACCTGCTCATCGCGAATAACGACAACCACCTGAAGAACCTTTCCTTCACGGTCAGCGAAGAAGGAATCGAGCTGATCCCGGTATACGATCTACTGAGTACCGCGGTCTACCACACACGGGCTTTCGCGGATCACCGTGCGGACTGGCCTGCAGTCGAACTGACCATTGCCTTGCCGGATGCGCCGACATTCGGCGCAGTCTCCCGCGAATCCGTGCTGCGCGCCGGCGAAGCGCTCGGATTGACGCGACGCATCTGCGAGCGTGAGCTCAATCGCCTGGCGCACGCGCTGCCAGGCGCGTTGGAGGAATTGGTGGCGGCCATTGCGACCGAGAACACTCAATATCCCGAGCCGGTCCGGGTGTTCCTGGCCGGCGAAATCCGGCTCATCAGGACAATCCAGCACCTCATAGTCCCGGAAATGCTACGGCGCCTCGCACTCCCTTGAATTGTGTCCGAATGTTGCATGGTCCGGGAGTTGCCGCGCTGCCGCGCGCAGATCAACGCACCGGGCGTATAATCAACACTTGCGATGATGCCTGCGAACGTGCTGCGGGGCGCCATCACAGGAGCCCCCGGCACGTCATAAAAAATTCACTGCCCTCACGGAGCAACACGCCCATCCAGCGGTCATACTTTTACCTCTACAACCAAAGGCGCTAAAAACGATGCCACAGGAAGCAAGTCGGACGCTCCGCGTTCTGATCGTGAGTGATGTTCGGGTCGTGCAGGAAGGCTTGCACTCGGTCCTGGCAGGGAAGGATGAGATCGAGGTCGTCAGCACGGTCGACACACAGCACGCCACAGAGCAGAGCGCGCGACTGCACCCCGACGTAATCCTTTTCGATGCAGCACGCCATGACAGTGTTGAGTTCCTGAAAGACCTCGTTGCTTCAACCCCTGATTCCAAGGTTGTCGCCTTCGGCGTAAAAGAGACTGATGAGGAGATTCTGGCGCTCGCAGCGGCAGGAACGGCAGGGTACGTATGCAACAGTGCTGAAAGCAGCGATGTTGTAAAAGTGCTGGAGCAGGTGATGTGCGACGAGCTGACGTGCTCACCGCGAGCCGCTGCGTCGCTGTATCGGCGCGTGGCAGCGCTGTCACGCGGCGACACTGACCCGGTCGGCAACGGCAGCGTTCACAGCAGCGACACCGGCAACGGTGGCGGCAGTCACAGCAGCGATACCGGCAACGGTAGCGGCGGCAGTCAGGGCAGCGATACCGGCAGCGGCGGCAGTCACGCCAGCGATACCGGCGGCGATAGCGGCAGCAGTCACAGCAGCGACACCGGCGACGGTAGCGGCAGCAGTCGCGGCAACGACGCCGGCACCGCCAACGACAATGGTCATAGCAACGGCAACGGCCTACCCCTGTCGCGACGCGAGCTGCAGATTGCCCAGCTCATCGACTGCGGCCTTACGAATAAGCAGATTGGTCGCGAGCTGGGGATCGAAGCTGCAACGGTTAAGAACCACGTGCATAACCTGTGCGAGAAGCTCGATGTACACAGGCGCGGCGAAGCCGCAGCACGGATCCGTGCCATCTCGCGCGCGCAGTTGTCAGCTTCGGCGTTGTCAGCTTCGGCGCCGGATGGGAATCCGGCGCTCGAAGTCAGGTGAGTGTCAGAAGAATCCTGCTGGCGGTGCTCGCGTTTGTAGCCATGCGGGCCATCCTTGAACCGACAAGGGCGGCCAGTAAGTAGACATCGCAACTCGATCCGCGCTGTCGGGGAAGGGAAGCCCCATCGCGAAGCTCTGGCCTGCCGGAATTCGCGCGAGATCCGGGACACCCGCCCCACCGCGCCGCGGATCAGGGAAGCGCGGCACCGCACTCGCTCGGATCAACTCGAACAGGGCTTGGACGCGCTGCTCCGAACGCACCCTGAACGGCCCCTCCTGAAAGAGAGGATGATGCGCCAGCACGAGCGCGGCGAGACCGGTCACATGCGCCGCAGCCGCGGAGGTGCCGTCTGCGGCCGCGTAGCCGCCGCTAGGTACTGTCGACACGATCGCCACGCCTGGCGCAGATATCGCGACCTGCGGGCCGGCACCACTGAAGTTGGCCGGAAAGATATCGTCACTGCCAATCAATTGGGGAACCACGCTGAGAATGTGGGAGCTGTCTTCAGGGAATTCCTTGAGCTTGCCGACCGCAGCGACTGCCATGACACCCGGCAGCATCGCCGGGAATGCGAGCGGTCCGCCGGAGTTTCCGGCTGCGACGATGCAGGCAATGCCTTTCTGGCGCGCCTCGTGCAGCTTCTGGCTCACCAGTTCGGAGAACTCATCGCTGACCACGCTGATGTTGATGACATCGACTTCCCGCTCGATACATTCATCGAGTGCAGCCAGCAGATCGCTGACGCGACCCTCAGGAATGACCTTGAACACGTGCAACTCGGCCGCGGGAGCGCATCCTACGACGCCCTGCTCGGTGCTCGATGCGTTGATGATGCCGGCACAATGGGTCCCGTGCGACACGAGGTCCTGGGTCCAGCCGGCATCTGCGCTGCCGTTGGTAAAGTCCTTACCCTGCACGATGTGCCGCAGCAACGGATGTGAGTTGTCGCAACCGGAATCGATCAGGCCGATCTTGACACCACTCCCGGAGAAGCGGCCCGCCGTCGGATCGATCCCCATGAGGCGCTGACCCCAGCCAAGTAACCGTGCCGTTGGGAAATGGGGGTAAAACTCGGAGAGAGGTCGCAGCTTGACCGTGTTGAGGCCGGAGTTGAGGCTGGGCGTCCATATCAGGCGATCCCAATGATTGGCGGCGGCCCGGATGAACAGCGCGCGAATTGCCTCCGTGGAGCTTCCGAAGAAAGTAATACGCGCAGTTCCGGTTTCGTCCGTGAGCGCCTGAGCTGGTAGCTCGCCGCCGTCAATGACGACCGTCGCCCTGGCGAGTGGCTGATCGCGCTCGCCGATCACACGAATGGCAATATCAGTCGCAACGGATCGCAGTGGCAGCAGTGTTCCAATCGGCGCAACGCTCGCGGGGACCGATTGATAGTCTGCGCAAGCCAACAATGAGTCGCGTTCAATGATCAAATGAGGTGGCGCAAGACCACGCAGCCGCTGCGCCTTGCCCTCGTCAATCTTGGCCACCACGACCTCGTTTACGGTATGTCCATTGGACGTAAACGGTTGTGGGCCACCCAGCTTGATGCGCTTGATGACTTCGACGTTCTCCTGGCGACCGAGGTACTGCACAACATCGTCCATCGAATGTTGAAGTTGACCCTGACCACCTGGAGCCGTACGCGTGCCGATGATGTAACGTTCACGCCGCCTGCGCGGGGATGCTGCCGCAAGTGCACCATCGCCAACGTTTGGGCCGCCGTTGGCTGTTTCCCGGGCGGTAGACCGGCTCTGCGTTCCAGCGGCTCGCCGCATCGAATCGTCACCGGCCTCGCCCGTCTTCCTGACTGCCGCGCCAGGGCGCTCGTCTTTCTCTTGTGCCATCGAACATTCCTCCATTCAGATTGGGTCAGGCGGGTGTGTCTCGCTGCTCCCCGGCGGACGCGGGCGCGAGAGTTGCTCGCGCGCTCACGCCGACGCCCACCGAGGCACACTGTTTGATCCGACCGACTCGATTCTCGCGCTGTTGCTACTGGATCGTCTGCTGCGGCCGGCTGGCGCCCCATGCCTGGCCCCAACCTTGAGCCTGCGGGCCGAGCCCATATCCGCCCTGCCCGCCCGGGTAGCCTTGCAGGCCCTGCGCGCCCGGATAGCCCTGCAGGCCCTGGCCCTGCAAAGCCAGCTGGTGAGCGAGTTGTTGGACCGCCATGCCAATCTGTTGGGCAACGGCACTTTGCACGGCGATCTGCTGCGCCAGCTGTCCGAGCACCGGCACGATCTGGTGTGCCGGAATGCTCGCGCCTGTATGACCGCCGAAGGAGCTCAGGAACGGATTGTGTGCACCCGGGCCCTGCCACAATTGACTTTGCAGGTAGGGATTCGTCTGTGCGCCAAAGGGAAACTGCTGGCCCACTGCGGCCTGCCCGAAGTCATGGCCGAACTGAGCAGTGCCGTTGTAGGCACCCGGCTGGCCAAACAGGCCCGGGCTCATTTGCGGCAACCCTGCCGACTGCAGTCCAGGAAACTGCGGCAGCAGGCTTTGCGGGGAATACTGTAGAGGGTTTGACAGCATTGGAGGCTCTCCATGTGAAGCGTGAAACAACTTGTGATGACTGAAGCGTTGCCGGCAGTTCTGTTCGTCGGCAGCGGCAGGCATCATCGGCGCCCGGCTGTCAGGCAGGAATAGTCCGAAGAGCACAGTCACGGGTACAAAGACGGCCTACGCAGCTGCACCGCAAGGTGCGCCGTCACAATTCCCCACAATGCTTGTTACAGGTGACATATGCGCCTCGTTACAGGCGACACATGTTATGACAGGCCGCGCCTTGCGCCCGATGTCTGTCCTTCGACGCTCGCGCGCGCTAGCAGCCTCCACGAGTATTTCCTGTGGCGCCGAAAACCGACATATTGCCTTTTGTGGGGCCTGCGGCTCATATGCGCCCGTGAACATGGGAGCGGCAGATGCGGCAATTGGTCAGGGCTGTTGATGATGATGCGGGCATTGGCATTGCACCGGACTATCTCGAGGATGTGTTCGGAGTGAGCGCATACCGTCGCGGAATCGTCAAAGGCCACCAGGCCCGACGGATTCTCGTGGTAGACGACCATGACGATGCGGCTGCCTTATTGGCCGTGCTGTTGCAACTCGAAGGCCATGAAGTGCAGACCGCATTCGGCGGAGGCGAAGCCGTGGACAGGGCGGAGTTATTCCGGCCCGAGATCGTCCTCATGGATCTGGAGATGCCAGGTATTGATGGCCTCGAAGCCAGCCGCCGCATCCGCGCGCGCCCATGGGCCAACACTATTCTGATCGCCGCCCTGACTGGTCAGCATGTGGATCGACGTCGCGCACGCGAGGCAGGTGTTGATCTACACTTCGTCAAACCGGTGGATACCACGGCACTGCTCGGTGCAGTCGCACGCTCCCTGAATGCCGGCCGCCGTGTGGATTTGCCTTAGCGCGCCCGGCTTCAAAGGCTGACCGCGTCGGTATTGGCGCCGCATAGGAGGACACCCACCCGCTCATTGGGTTGCGGGCGGTATGCTCCACTCAACAGCGCCGCCATTGCCGCCGCGCCGCCCGCCTCCGACGCGACTCGCAACACGCGCCAGAGTGCCTTCTGCGCCGTCTTGATATCCTCGTCCTCAACCAACACCACGCGATCTACGAACCGCTCCGCCAGCGGGTACATCAGCTCCCCCACTTTGCGCGGAGCGAGCGAATCGGCGGCAATTCCTCCAGCCTCAGCGTCTACGGGATGACCGGCTTCCAATGCGCGATACAACGTCGGCGCAGCACGCGGCTCGACTGCAATGAGCTTCACCCTACCCTCAAACCAAGCGGCAATGCCCCCTATCAACCCGCCGCCGCCAACGCCGACGAGAAGCGTATCCAGCTCAGGGCACTGCTGCTCGGCTTCGAGACCAACCGATCCTTGACCAAGGAGGGTCTCTGGCTGATCGAAGGCATGGATCTGCATGGTGCCGGATTCGCTCGCAAATTGACGGCTGGCAGCCAGCGCATCCGCGTAAAGCTGGCCAACTACGACCAGCCGCGCGCCCAGACTGCGAATCCGCTCCTGCTTCGTGACAGCAGCAACGCCGGGAACGAAGATGGTCGAGTGTATCTGCAGTTTGTTTGCGGCGAATGCCACAGCAAGACCGTGATTGCCTCCCGACGCCGCCACGACACCTGCTTTGGGAACTTCCCGCATCAGCACGTTGGCGAAAGCACCCCGTGGCTTGAAGGATCCCGCGTGTTGCAGCAGCTCGAGCTTGCATGCGATGGGATGAGCGCTGAGTCCGAAATCGGCCAGATCGACTTCGATGGTCGGGGTCCGGCGGATATAGGGGCGAATCAGCTCATACGTCGCAGCGACCCGCTCACGACAGATCTCAGGGGTATGCATGGCAGGTACATTCCACGGCTCGCGGGCGGGTCCGGTGGCCGCTATAGTAATTCGTAACATAGCTAAGTGGCAATATACCCGGTTCGCGCACCCAGATTCCGCGCCCCGATCCCGCGTAATCCTACGTCCCGTAGTCGAGCTTCGGATACCAATCCTTCGCGCGTCCTTCCGGCAACGCATCGAGGACGGTCCAGATCGGCATCAGGTCGGGCGCTCCCCGCGGGTCCTGGCCCGGGTCGGCCTGCTCGAATCCCATCTCGCCGCTCCAGAAGTGACGAATCTTCCCATCACGGCGGGTAAACACATTGAAGCCCGGAAGGTCGGATCCGTCCGGGGCAATCGCGAAGTAGTCGCGGCTGAATTCTGCTGTCTGATCGGAATAGAGCTTCAGATCGCGCCACCCGCGCTCCTTCTTGAAGGCGACGAGCCGCTCGACCGGTGAGCGCGCGACCACGGCCAATCCAACGCGTTGCTCGATGTCACGTGCCTCGCCATTCCAGGCGCCGAGGAGTGAGGTGCACATCGGGCAGGCCCGCTCGCGCTGCGGGCCAAACATGAAGCTGTAGATCACCAGCGATTGCTTATCGCCGAACAGATCCCCAAAGCTGACCGGCCCGCGCTCACCCTCAAATCGATAGTTCTTCGTCACCTCGCCGCCCGGCGGCAGCGCACGCCGCTGCTCGGCCACGCGCTCAATGCGGCGCCTGAGCTCGATTTCTTCTGCCAGCAGGGCTTGTCGAGCCCGCCGATATTCCGCGCTCTCGTTCGGATAGCGCGTCCGGTTCTTTTCCGCCAGCTCGGCCGCAGGCGTCAGGGGTTTATTGCCAGACATCAGGTATCTCCTTGAATTGAAAGGAACCCGCTGCCCACTCGCGCGGGGCCTCATTTATAGACGTTCCAGCGACGCGAGATTCGACAAGCGGGGCTCAAATTGCCGCCCGCAAGTCTCCTCGGACCGCCCGTTGTGGCTCACCCCGCATCCTTTCGCAGCTGCCAGCCGTCCTAGAGGCATCTTCCCAGCCACTGAGTACGCACCATGATCCTGCACACTGTCCCTGGCTCTCCCAATGGCCGTAAAGTCGAAGCCGTCATCTTTCACCTGGGGCTCGACGTCGAAATCCGCCACCACGACTTATTCACCGGCGAGCTGCGAGGCTCCGACTATCTCGCAATCAATCCGAACGCCAAAGCACCCACCCTGGTGGATGGTGACTTCAAGCTGTGGGAATCGGCAGCCATCATGCAATACCTCGCCGACAAGGCTGGCGAGAACACACTGTTCCCACGCAATCCCCGCTCGCGCGCCGACATCACGCGTTGGCAAAGCTGGCAGGGCTTGTACTTCAATGCGGCATTGGGAACTCTGGCATTCGAGACAATCGCCAAGCCAAGGCACAATGCCGGTCCACCAGATACAGCGCTGGTCGAGCAAGCGTGCGCAACTTTGTCGCGTTTCGCCCCCGTGCTCGACGCCCACATGGACGGGCGGAAGTACCTCGTTGATGATCAGCTCACATTAGCTGACTACTCGATGGCTGCGTTCGAACCATACGTGCATCTGGTGCCATTCAACTTCGCCCCATACCGGCATATCCATACCTACTTCGGCCGCATGCGACAGTCGGAGCACTGGCTCCGCACCGGCAAACCTGCGGCCTCACGCTCGATCGCCGCATGACCTCCGCACCGGAATCCGAAGACAGCCTGGCGCGCCAGCACCAGGCGGCGATGGCGGGCACAAGCCCGCCGTTGCCGCAACTGCAACAGGCGCGGCGTGACTTTCTCACGCTGGTCGCAAAGCTGCGCCCGGATCTGCACCGGTATTGCGCGCGTATGGTTGGTTCGGTGATCGACGGCGAAGACGTCGTGCAGGATACGCTGGCGCGCGGTTACTACGAGCTGTCCGCCCTGAAGAAGCCTCCGGCCCTGCGGGCCTGGCTTTTTCGAATTGCGCACAATCGCGCGCTCGACTACCTGCGTCGTTACGATCGACGGATGCGTGAGCCACTCGATCTGGACACGGATGAGTTCATCGACCGGGCGTCAGACCCGGACACGCTGCTGCCGCGCGAACAGGCAGTGACCCTGGCCGTAGCTCGATTTTCCGAGCTTGCGCCGACTCCACGCAGCTGTGTGATCCTCAAGGACGTGTTGGATTACTCCCTGGAAGAGATCTCTGACGCTTTGGAGATCAGCTTGTCGGCAGTGAAGGCCGCCCTACATCGGGGCCGTGCTCGTCTGCAAGCCCTCTGCGCACAGGCCGGCGCCGATGCTGACATCATGCCGGATGTATCGCCGGCTGTTCGTCGCTACGCGGCACTCTTCAACGCCCGTGACTGGGACGCAGTTCGCGCGATGCTGATCGACGACGTCCGCTTGGAAGTGCTGGAGGCAACGAGTCGCAGAGGCCGGAAGGAAGTTGGCGTCTACTTCAACAACTACGACGGCCGTACCAACTGGTACATGGTCCCGGCGAGACTGGACGGCCGCGAGGGACTGGCTGTGCTGGCCTCTGCGCAGAGTGTGCAAGCAGTCAATTTCATCGAGCTGACGGTGCACCAGGATCGGATCGCTCTTATCCGCGATTTCCACCATGTGCCTTACCTGACTGCGGATGCACCTATCCAGCGCGCCGCAATCGCAGGGCATTGCCGATAACGCAGATCGACGAGAGACTCATGGCCAAGGCTGCAATCACCGGGCTGAGCAGCAATCCAAAAACCGGATACAAGATGCCCGCAGCGATTGGAATGCCCAGGACGTTGTAACCGAAAGCAAACCCCAGGTTCTGGCGAATATTGCGAACGGTCGCGCGGCTCAATTGACGCGCACGCACTATCCCGTTGAGGTCGCCCTTTACGAGCGTCACGTGCGCGCTCTCCATCGCAATGTCGGTTCCCGTGCCCATCGCGATACCTACATTCGCCCGCGCAAGCGCCGGCGCATCGTTGATACCGTCGCCGGCCATTGCCACGCGGCGGCCCTCCCGTTGAAAGCGTTCGACAACCGCGGCCTTCTCGTCGGGTTTGACTTCAGCAACGATGTCATCAATGGGGAGCGCCTTTCCAACCGCTTCTGCGGTCACCCGGGCATCACCGGTCAGCATGACAATCCGCAAGCCCTCCGCTTTCAAGGCTTGCAGGGCTTCCGGCGTGCTTTTCTTGATCGGATCTCCCACAGCGATGGCACCGGCAAGAGCGCCATCGACCGCGAGGTACATCACGGTACGGCCTGTGTTGAGCAGCGCGCCGACCTCGCTCTCGAGCGCAGCGATTTGCGCACCCACTTTCTCCATCAGCGCGCGATTGCCCAACACAATGACACGGCTCCCATCGGTGCCTTGCACGCCAAAACCGGTCAGTGATTGAAAATTCGCGATGTCCCGTGGCGCGATGTTCCGCTGCAGCGCGCCCGCGACAACCGCTTCAGCCAGTGGGTGCTCGCTGGAACGCTCGAGCCCGGCTGCCAGGGACAGAATCTCAACTTCACTCCACGGCTCGACCGGGATCACCCGTTCCAGCGCGGGGTGGCCCTCGGTGAGCGTACCCGTCTTATCCAGAACCAGGGTGTCGATGTCACGCAGAGCTTCAATCGCCTGTGCATCGCGGAACAACACCCCAAGCTGCGCACCCCGCCCGCTCGCAACCATGATTGACAGGGGCGTTGCAAGCCCAAGCGCGCAGGGGCACGCGATGACGAGCACAGCAACCGCATTTACGAGGCCGTACGCGAACTTTGGATCAGGACCGATCGCCCACCAGACACAGAACGTGACGAACGCCACCAGAATGACAGTTGGTACGAACCACGCCGCCACACGGTCAGCGATTCGCTGCAGCGGAGCACGAGTGCGCTGCGCCTTTGCGACCAGCGCGACTATCTGAGACAGAAGACTCTCTGCACCGAGGCGTTCGACCTCTACCACCAATGCGCCTGTTTGGTTGATGGTTGCCCCGACGACCCGGTCTCCCGGTGCCTTATCCACAGGGAGCGGCTCTCCGGTGAGCATCGATTCATCGACTGCCGACTGCCCCTCCAGGATCCGGCCATCTACCGGGATCTTTTCGCCGGGTCGTACCCGCACGCGATCCCCGACAGCCAATGCATCGACGGGTACATCTTCTTCGGAATGGCTGGGTTCTTCCGAATGGCCGGCGTTGATCCGACGGGCGGTCTTTGGCGCCAGGCCGAGAAGCTGGCGAATCGCCGCACTCGTGCGCCCCCGCGCTGCAAGCTCCAACCATTCACCGAGGAGCGCCAGCGCAACTATCGACGCCGAGGCTTCGAAATACACCCCTACCATGCCATGCACATCACGCATTTCCGTGGGAAACGCGGCGGGCACGAAGGTCGCCAACAGGCTGTACAGATACGCTACCGCCACGCCGAGACCTATCAACGTGTACATGTTGGGTGAGCGATTGACGACGCCAAGCCAACCGCGCCGGTAGTAGTCCGCCGCAGCCCACAACACAACCGGGGTCGTCAGCAGTACTTCTGTGCACCGCAGAACCCACGCGCCGGCCGGTCGCAGATTCACAGGAAGCACGTGTGACAACATCGCAATGAGTACAACAGGCGCAGTCAGCGCCAGGGAAATCCAGAATTTGCGCCGAACGGCGCGCAGCTCACCGTCATCCTCCGTCGCGGTGGGCAGCAAGGGCTCGAGCGCCATCCCGCAGATCGGACAGCTCCCAGGGCCGAGCTGACGGATTTGTGGATGCATCGGGCAGGTGTAGATGGTGCCGCTCGCGGCGGGCGATGCATCCCTCGCGCCCTGCCCACTGCCGGCACAGCAAGACTTTGCGTGCCCGTGAGCCAAGTGGTGGCCCTCGTGACTCGCACGCTGCTCCTCGTGCCCCGACTGGTGCCCGTCGTGAACCGCACGGTGGCCATCGTGGGCCCGGTCGTGCCCATCATGCGCCCGACGAGCGTTCACGCCTCGTCCTCGCCAAGCGCCTTCAAAATGGGGCAATCGGCCGCACGGCCATGCCCCGGACACGCCGCGATCAACTTCGCCAGTGCCGCGCGCACCTTCTCGAGCTCAGCGATCCGCCGCCCCACGTCATTCAGCTTCGCCTGCGCGGACCGCTTCACACGGGCCACATCGCGCTGCGCTGACAGGGATAACAACTCGCGCACCTCTTTGAGCGTGAACCCCAAAGCCTGCGCCCGGCGGATGAAACGCAATCGGGCCAGCTCAAGCTCGCTGTACCGGCGATAACCGGACGAGAGACGCGCCTGAGGCGCGAGGAGGCCGCTGCGCTCGTAGTAGCGCACGGTGTCGATTCCAACGCCTGCACGCTTTGCCAGCGCGCCGATACCTATCGATTCCATAGCTCAACTCTCCTGATCCGGCGCCCATCGTAAACCTTGGACTATGGACCAGAGTCAAGCCTTGCCCGGCAAGTCCGCCGGGCCCGATGTGCTGACAGTCAGGCTGTGAGTGACAGAGAGGTATTTCCGGCGCGTCCTCGCGCCGCTACTTGGGCTCAGCAGACTGCCGCGCCCAAGTTGATAGGCGCGTCCGGCGCAATGAGCGCCGGACGCGAAATCGCAGGTTCAGTAACTCAGTAGCGGCGAGGGCCGCCGCCACCGCCGCCGGACCGCTGCTTGTCCTGCGCCTCATTGATCTTGAGGGAGCGGCCGTCGAGGTCCGTGCCGTTCAGCGCCTGCATCGCACGCGACGCATCGGCGTTCGACATCTCGACGAAACCGAAACCGCGCGGGCGGCCCGTGTCACGGTCGGTGATCAGGGAGACCTTCTCAACGGTTCCGTGCTTCGAGAACAGAGCCCGAACCGCTTCTTCGGTCGCCGAAAAGGGCAGGTTTCCAACATATAACTTGGTCAATGCAATTACTCACGAAAAGAATGTAAGAGTCCGGCAGGAGCTACCTGCTGACGGGTTCGCCGTGCTTTGCGAGGGTGTCTAAACTTTGGCCGGATGATGCGCCGGGAGGCGCCAGGGGCCAAGGCAGGCAAGCCGAAAAATACGAGCTGCCTGACAGCCTACAGGGTTTTCGCGGTGATTGCTTGACTTTCGTGCTGGCAACCCTACCGCTGTTGCGTTCCTGGCACGGAAGGCGCATGGTGAGGTAGCCCATTGGAGCGACCGAATGAATCTCAGTCTTATCGATGCTTTCCGGGCTTTCGGAGCCAAGCCCTACAGCCGTTTGAGGTGCGCATCCGCGATGGCGCAAGACGGCGCAATGGTGCTCAACTGCTCCTACACCTATTTCGGGCATCCCGCCCGCGGCGTGCTGCGATACGAAGATCGCCTCTCAAGGGAAACGGCTAATCCCGAGGACTCCCGTCGTCTGAGCGAGCATCTGACACTGGCGCGCGACGGAGAGTTGCCGATCCGGATGGTCGTTACGAGCCGTACAGAGGAAAGCGGTCCGCGAAGCTTCTACGTGCGGCCTGACCTGACAGGCAAAGTCGTGAAGTTCGATGGCGACCACTTCATCATCGACTTTACGCGTCCCGAGGAAATTGAGGCCGTCACGGCCGTTCGCCGCCGGTAACGCCGCGCGGCTTGCCGCCATTTCGGCGGCTCGTTATTTCGGGTAGAAAGTCGCGTCGACCGTGTAGATGAGGCGCAATCCGCAGAGTTGCCGCGTCGCATAGCTCAACGGCCGCAGCCCCTCACACGCCAGCATGCCTTGCGAATGACGTGCCTGGTCCGCCAATGCCGCGTTGACGGCAGCGGTCAGGTCGAAAGAGCCGCCGCAGTCGGCATAAGGGCACGGGAACTCGAAAAAAGCCCGCGCAGGAGGGTGCAACTGATGCGACTGCGAAGCCGGCGTCAACCGGTTCGAGGTCTCGAATTTCAACTCGAGCTGAATGTGTTGGACCGCCGGGAACGCGATGCGCAGCACCTGTGCGGCCGAGCGGATGCGACGCAACCTGTCGGCCCGGTCCTGCGCACCGACCTCGGGGTTAGCCTTGGCCAGCCTCATACGCCGTTACCAACCGGACCATCCGCGGCCTGATCTTCGACGGGTTGAGATCCTTCGGGCGCGCCCGTCTGAGGGCTCCCCGGCTCCGGTTCAGTGCGAACTTCGCGGCGCTGCTGTTTTTCCTGCTGACGAGCCTTTCTCGACAATTCCTTTTGTTTCCTTGCCTGATGATAGTTGGGCTTACGCATGTGCGCCCACTGTACGCCATTACCGGCTGACCCGTCGGGGTAATTGCGGGGCGCCGCTCAACTCTTGTCACACAACTCGACATCCCCGCTCATCGTCTTCAACCGGACCTTCGCCTCGCCGGTGCCGAGCTTTCCGCGCGTGCCATTGAGCCGCCGCCCTGGGGCGTACTTGGAAACCCGCTCGGCCTCCTCCCCCATGCAATTCCTGATGTCCCCGCTGAAGGTGTTGACCTCGTACTCCAAAGAACCCTCGGGCGCGGCGCGAACCGTCAGGTCGCCACTGACAGACTCCGCATCGAGGTACGCTCCCTGCGCCAACTTCCCTTCGAATCCCACGTCACCGGACGTAGTCCGCACCCGGACGTTGTGCGCGGCATGCTCCAACCGCACGTTCATATCACCACTGACCGTAGTGGCCTCCACATCACCGCCCGCGCGATCGATCCGGATGTTGCCGCTGATCGTACTGACGTGAATTCCCGCAGCGCCCGCCTCCTTCCCACGCCCCCGCAACACCACATCTCCGCTGACAGTCTTGATCTCGGTGTTTTTCTGAAAGACGTCCGCTTTCACGTCGCCACTCACCGTCTTGAGCTGCAGTGCTCCTTCGACGTCCGACGCACTCACATCTGCGCTGACTCCCGAGATATCGAGATCGCTATCCCGGGGTACATGGATATGAAGAGTTGTAGTAATACTCCGGAACGAGTGATTGGGGACGACGACCTTGATGGAGATGCGCCCGTGGTCGCTCGTGGTGTCGATGCGATCGACTCCCGAGCCCACCTCGGCCCGTACTTCGACCTCCGGATTGTCCCAGGCCACCACTTGAACGCTTCCTGCGACGTTGGAGACCTCCACGGCGCCGTGAGGATCAGCGGCCATCCGCTTCTCGAAGTTGGAATCCATTCCGTGCGCGAGTCCGGCCGCGCACGTGCCCAGGAGTAACAACGCTCTTGACTGTCGAATGACGGTACGCATGATCAAGTCCCCTCCACGGCGCGGCCGGCTTCGTGCACCGCGGTCAGCACGCGCATCTCATCCTGGTACGTGTTGACGAGCAACTCCTGCAGCAACGCGTTGCTCGGATCCTTGCCGAGCTCCGCTTCGAGGTCCCGCTTGGAATCGTTGATGGCCTGCAGGCTCGACATGACTTTCGCGCGCGACTCGGGCGGCAGGGTCGCGAGACGCGCTTCCAGATCCTTGACCAACACCGCGCG
This sequence comes from Gammaproteobacteria bacterium, assembly GCA_028293745.1. GTDB lineage: Bacteria > Pseudomonadota > Gammaproteobacteria > Steroidobacterales > Steroidobacteraceae > 13-2-20CM-66-19. Next base: position 27,607 of record JAQGOF010000204.1, read on the forward strand.
CTCGCGGGTGTACTTGGAATCCATGATGTACGCGGCATGCCACGCGCCGGGGTCGCCGGAAGTCACATTGGGCGCATTCACCTCAACACCCGCCGGTGGCTTGCCGGGGCCTGGCAACACGGCGCGCCCGATCCAGATACCAACAGCCAGCGTGGCGATCATTGCGGCGGCGGCGAAGACCCGCATGCGGGCGGCCTGCCCGAAGCGCCGCGCCGGCTCGACCCCATCATGGGCCCGGCTGTCGCGGGCGGCGCCGGCGCGCGGCCCCTGTCCGAGCCGCGCCTCGATTCCCTGCCACAGATCCCGTGGAGGGGCGATATCCAACGGCAGATCGCGCAGGGAGCTGATCTTCCGCTCTTCGTTGCCCGTCATATCAGCGAACCTCGTTCTGCGCCGTCATCGACGGCTCCCCCTCGGTCCTGGGTGCCTCTCACGAGGCACCCGTGCGACGCATGCGTCGCACCCACTCCGAGCCTCTCCCGCAACAACCCGCGTGCGCGGTGAAGCTGTGCCTTGCATGTGCCTTCCGCCACGCCGAGCATCTCTGCAGCCTCAGCATGCGAATAACCGTAAATCGCGTACAACACCAGAACGTCCCTTGCTCCTTGCGGTAACTGGCCGATGGCCGTCTCGATCTCATTCACTTCGAGCGGTGTCTCCAGCGTCCACTCCGTCTCAACAGCCTCATCCTCCAGCTCGACACTCTCGGAATCGACCAGGACCGGCGTAGCCTTGCGCCGCTTCCCGAGGGCCACATTGACCGCAATCCGATGCAGCCACGTTCCCAGCGAGCTGCGAGTCTCAAACCGGTCCAGGGCCCGCCACGCGTTGACAAACGTCTCCTGGGTGCAGTCCTCGGCCAGCGCGGTATCCCGGGTCATCCGCAGACACAATCCATATACCTTCCCCGCATGCTCACGATAGAGCCTCTCGAAGGCGCGGGTGTCCCCGGACCGGGCCCGCTGTACCAACCACTCGTCGTGCGCAGTCATCGACTGCTCCGCCTCGGTCCAGGGCGACTTTCACAAGTCGCCCGTGCGACGCATGCGTCGCATTGCGCTGCGCAATCCCTGCTTCGCGCAAGCCCAGGGCGTCCATCCATGGCCGCCCGTGCGACGCATGCGTCGCACCCTTCCCAATCGACCGGTGAGTCCTGTCCCTGCGCCTCTGTCATTCGTATTCTTAGAGGCGTCTGGCAACCGAGACGTTTAAGTCATCACCCAGGAACCTCGGCCCCAAGGGGGCAGGAGAGGGTCTGTCAGCCGCCCGCAGGGTCCGGCTCGGGACCCGCAGCGGCCGGCGGCTTGCTCCGGCTCGCGTACCAGTTGATCGCATACTGCAGAAGCTGCGCATTGGTCGCCAGGTTGAGCTTGCGCTTCAGGCTCTGCCGATGCGTTTCGACCGTCTTGACGGACAACCCCAGGGCCTCGGCCGCCTCCCGCGAAGACATGCCCCGCCCGATGAGGCTCAGTACCTGGAGCTCCCGGTTGCTCAAGCGGTCAATGGGATCACCGGACCCCACGCCACCCCCAGCCGCGGCGTCGGAGCGTCCCAGATTCCCGGCAAGCGACTCGCTGAGATAGGTGCCCCCGGCCAATACCTGCCGCAGCGCAATCAACAACTGGTCCGAGGCCGCCTGCTTCATTATGTAACCACTGGCGCCGGCCGCGAGCAGCCGTTCGGCGTAAATCAACTCATCGTGCATCGACAACACGAGCATGGGGAGCTCGGGTTGCTGCGCATGCACATCCCGGACGAGCTCCAGTCCGTCACCCTGCGCCAGTGATATGTCAACAATCACGACATCAGGTGACAGAGCACGGATTGCCGTGCGGGCCTCCCGCTCGGTCTGAACCTCCCCGCACACCACGAGGTCCGGCTCCGGCTCGATCATCCGGCGCAAGCCCTGCCGCACAATCGGGTGGTCGTCCACGATCAGAACGCGCCGCTGAGCGGTTACAGCTGAGAAACTCGGCGCGCGTTGAGGAATTTTCATTTCCGGCTAAGCTGCCTGAGCGAACCAAAGGACCCGAGGCACTGAACCCTCAATGCTGCGGGGCTCCCGAACCCAGCGGTTCGGACTCCCGCTCCATCTGCACCCCATCCAGCGGACACGAGCAGCGTACGGAGGCCCCGCCATTCGCTCCTGACTCGAGTATGAGGTCCCCACCCAGCATTTGCGCACGATAACGCATGATCTTCAATCCCAGGCCCCCCGGACTGTCGGGGGCCGGCTGCTCGAACCCACGGCCGTTGTCATCAACCCTTAGATGCAATTCGCGGGTCACAGTTTCAAGGCTGATCGTGACATCGGTCGCCCGGCTATGGCGAATGACGTTAGTCAACGCCTCCTGCACAATTCGATACACATGGGTGGCCGACGTCTCGCTCAGGCGCAAGGGCTCGTCAAAGTTAGCGCTGAACTCAACACGCACCCCGTAACGCTCGCTCGCTCGCGCCGCAAGCGTCTGCAGGGCCGCGGCGAGGCCACCTCGCTCACCGCTCACGGGAGACAGGCCGCGCGCGAGGGACCGAGTGCTCTCGATGGCGTTGTTGACGAGACCGATGACTTCCTCCACTTCCAGGCGCGCGGCCGAGCCTTCCTTGCGCAGTTGTGCGGCCACCCCCCGCAACATCAGCGCAATTCCTGTTAAATCCTGTCCAAGTCCATCGTGCAGATCACTACCGATGCGCTGCTGCTCGCGGTTCGAAATCTCTATGATTTCGCGTTCGAGCCGCTTACGTTCGGTTACATCGTTGAGCACCGCCAGCCAGCGTTCCGTCCCACTGATGCGCAGCGGCGTGATGACACAAGTCGCCACAAATCGTGACCCGTCCTTGCGCGCACATTCAAACTCTACGGGCATCACCTCGCCGGCTTCCGGATTGTCGCGCAGCGTCCGCTCGAAGCGTTTGCGCTGCAGCGCAGGCATGCTGAACAACGGATCGATGGACCGCCCTTGCAGCTCCAGCGCGCCGTATCCGAACATCTTATCGAATGTCGCGTTAGTCAGCGTGATTAGATGTGTCGTCGAGTCGATCAGCACCACACCTTCGCGCATCGTCTCGAGAATTCGCGCCTGAGTCCGCAGCGCGTCCTGCTGCGCGTGCCGCTCGGTAACCTCGGTGATATTGACGACTGCACCGAAGATCCGGCCATCCGCCTGCACCGCGCGCGCGCGCAATTCGAGGTAGCGAGGCCCCCGCTTCGGATCGATGATGACCTGGTCGAAGTCACGGGGCTCGCCGGTGTTCATGACATGCTCAAATATTTCATGCATGTAAGCACGGTCGGCTGGCGGCGCAAAATCCTCTACTGGAGCACCAATCCAGCCCTCGGGCGGCACACCGTGCATTGCACGATTGAGGAACACACACTGTCGCTGGCGGTCGAACAATGCAAGCCAGTCAGCGGAGCTGGCCGCGACAGTCTGCAGCGTCATCTGTGACTCACGCAACGCACTCTCGGCGCGATTCCGCTCCGTCACATCAGTGACAGCAACCGTCAGCGACCGAATGACACCGCTATCAATGACCGGGACCACCCGGTGCTCGTGATGCGACAGCGTGTTGTTGGAATTCGGATGACGCAGCTCGAACCGGCCCGGTTCACCGGTCGCCAGCACACCCCGATAGAGCTCCTCGAGGTTCGAGCGGTGAGCCTCCGGAATGAATTCGAGCAGACTGCGTCCCACGACATCCTCGGACCGGTACTGTCCGAACGGCCGGTTCATGAACCGCACGCGCAAAGACTCGTCCACCAGGAACAGCCAGTCCGGCGTGTTCTCGGTCACCGCCCGCAACACGGCTTCAGACTCCCGCACCGCCTGCTCGGCGACCTTGCGGGTCGTAATGTCATAGGCAGACCCTAAGACACCGGTAACATTGCCCGTGCGCGGATCGCGAACCGGAAGGGTACTTACATACAACCACTTCTGCTCGCCCGTAACGGTATGTACACGGGTTTCGCCCGCCTGCGGCTCACCGCGCAAAATTCGAACATGACGCGCTGCAACGATGGGCTTCCACTCGTCATCGACGAGGGAGTCCCAGCTGCCGCGCTGATCTTCGAGGGAGCAGCCGAAGATGGCCTGCATGCCGTCGCTCGCCCAGACCGGCTCCGGCTGGTTGTTCGCGTCGTAGCGGTACTCAAACACATAGCCGGGCGCCATCGATGCAACAGTGCGATAGCGGAATTCGCTTTGGCGCAGCTGCTCCTGGGTCTGGACGCGGTCCGTGACGTCCACCAGGAAACCAACCATCCGCGTCGCGCGGCCGCTCGCATCGCGCTCAGGCACGCGTCCGCGGTCGAGAACCCACCGCCAGGTGCCGTCTTCGTGCCGCAACCGGTATTCCGATTCGTAGAGGTCCTTGCGTGCCTCGATGACATCCTTGACCTCTGCTTCGACGCGCTCCTGATCCTCAGGATGGACGCGGGTATTCCAGAAGTTCCAGGTGCGATCGCCGCACTTCGGATCCACACCCAGGATCCTGTAGTAGTGCTCGGTGTTCCGGGCTTCCCCGCTGGTGAGATCCCAATCCCACATGCCGCCTCGGGCGCTTTCCAGCGCCACTTCCAACCTGCGTTGGCTGCGGATGTACTCGAGCTCAGCCTCCTTGCGCTCCTCGATGTCCATGCAGACACCGACCATCCGCAATGCAACACCGTTGGCATCGCGCTCAACCACGCGGCCGCGTTCAAACAGCCAGCGCCAACGGCCCTTCTTGTCCCGGATGCGGTACTCCGCATCGTAGTAATCGGCCTTGCCGGCAACGTGATCGCTGAACCGCGAGGCCGCGGCTGTTACATCTTCCAGGTGAATGTGGGCGTCCCAGCGCGCAACATGGTCCTGACCTTCGCAGGAATGCAGGTCCAGCCGGTCGCACCAGTCGCTGTACCAGCGGGTGTTCTCGCTGCGGAAGTCCAACTCCCACAGCCCCATGCCGGCGCCCCACACGGCCGTTTCGAGCCGTGTTTCGCTGGACTGCAACTCGCGCTCCGCGCGCTTCTGCGCATCGATATCCAGCGACACGCCGATCGCCGAAGTCGCCTTGCCCTCGAAATCCCACTCCACGGCGCGGCCGCGGGTCAGCATCCACCTCCATTCGTCGTTGGCGGTGCGGATCCGATACTCGGCCTCGATGGAGGTGCTCTGGCCGCTGAAGTGCTTGCGGATCTGCAACTGCACCGCCGCACGGTCGTCGGGATGTATTCTCGAAGCCCACGGGTTGGGGACGCTTTCCCACTGCTCGCGGGTGTACCCTGTCATGGCAAACCACAACGGGCTCATGACTGCTACGTCGGTCGCTACGTGCCATTGCCAGAACGCGGCTCGCGCGCCCCACAACGCAGTTGCCAGCCGGGCCTCGTTTTCCTGCAATGCAACTTCAGCCCGCTTCCGCTCATCGATCTCGAGGCAGATGCCCGTCACGCGCAGCGGCTCTCCGTCACTGCCGTGCTCGACGACCCGGCCCCGCTGAAGCAGCCACAACCAGCGTGTCTCATCGACGAGTACACGGTATTCGAGCTCGAATCGATCCAGCCGCCCGAGGCTTATGGCATCGCGTTTGCGCTGAAACTCGGCGAGGTCATCGGGGTGAATCTGCCGCGCCCAACCCTCGAGGTGATCAGGGCCCGCGCAGGGATCGATCCCGATGGCCGCGCACCAAAGTGGGTCGAGCGAAAAAATGCCGGTCCCAAAGTCCCACTGCCAGGCGCCGACCTGCGTCTCGGTCGCATCGTTGGAGGCGACCGCGGCGGGACTTCCCGGCGATACCACTCGTGAGGGGGCGTTCATGAAGACCGACCTTCGGATTCTTCGGTTGCTTCCATTGCGGACGTCATTGTCACCCAGGTTTACATCCCGTTAACCAGATGTATTTATCGTTGAGGCGCATGCTGCACCGCAGTAGCGCGCAAAAGGCCAGCAGGTCTCGTTTGACGGCATTGGTGTAATCAAGTCGAATCTGCACGCATTGCGGCTGCAGCTCAAGGGTTGCGTTCGTAAAGCTCCTTTACGAACGCTTCACACGGATTTTATTCGAGGAACAGGAGGTCTCTCTTGAGCGAAGGCACACAGCCGAGTCCCGCGATAGCGGACTATTCACAGTGGCAGGCACAGGACTACTTCAGGACCTATTACAGCGAGGTCGTCCTGCCGGACGAGCAGGTTGTACTGGCCTACCAGGTCGAGACGCTGAAGCGCATCGAACATAAATTTGGCCGTGGGCTGGAATACGGCTGCGGCCCGACACTGCATCGAGCCATTGCCGCAGCCCGTTACGCGTTTCGGATCGACATGGCGGACTGGCTCCCTGACAACCTCACGGAGGTGCAGGCGTGGGTCAACTCCACCAGCGCCAACGACGATTGGAATCGCTTCACGCACTACATCCTCGGCTGTGAAGGCGACACACCCGATGCGCGCCGCATCGCGCGGCGCGAGGAACAAACTCGCAAAGTCATTCGCAACCTCCATGTCAGCGATGCGCGCTGGCGCCACCCGTTAGGTCCGGATCGCCAGGGTTTTTACGATCTACTGGTATCGGGATTCTGCCTGGATGCGGTCTCGAGCGACAAACGGGTCTGGCATCGTTGCATGTGCAACGTACTGTCAACATTGCATGAAGGTGGGTTATTGATTCTCCATTCGCTGTACCGCTGCAAGGCCTACAAGGTGGGCGAGCGGATGTTCCCGGGTGCCGATCTGTCGGAAGACGACCTGGTCGAATCCCTGGCCAGCAACGGGTTCGCCCGTTCGAGCATCGACGTGCATGTCATCCCGTGCCCCGACAACGCCCAGTACGGCTACGCTGGCATCCTCGTCGCCTCTGCGCGCAAAGGCTGATCTGTGTCTGCCTAATCAGACAGATTCTTTTGGAACTTCGTTCGGGGTAAAACGCTCACCTATACAGCACCACACGAAACAGAAGGATTCGAGCGTGAAATCGAGAAATGACTGGCTCTGGCAACCCCCGAACGAAACCATCGAAGCCATTGCGGCCGTGCTCAGCGCCCACTGGGCTGCGGCTAAATCGCAACAGTTGCAACTGTTCTCCCTGGGAACGACCGGCAACTGGCTTCGCCAGCTGCCCTGGCGCAATCGACTCACCACCTTACGAGCGGCGGCAAGCTCATCAGATAGGCTTCCGGATCCGCATCCGTGCTGAAGCCGAACTTCGTGCCGCGGTCATAGACGAGATTGAATTCGACATAACGTCCCCGCTTGACCAGCAGCTTTTCGCGCGCCTCGTCATCGAACGGGGTGTCTTTTCGTAGCGCGACGATACGCGGGTAGACCTCGAGGAAGGCCTCGCCGACCCCTTTCACGAAGGCAAAGTCCTTCTCCACAGCGCCGCTCGCCAGCTCGTCGAAGAAGATTCCACCCACACCGCGTGGCTCCTGCCGATGCGGCAGATAGAAGTAGCGATCACACCACGCCTTGAACTGCGCATAGGCATCGGGCCTGTAGGAATCACAGGCCCTCCTGAGAGCCTCGTGAAACGCGGCTGTGTCTTCGGCCATCGGGAAAGTCGGAGTCAGGTCCGATCCGCCCCCGAACCATCCGCGGCTCGTGTGCAAATAGCGCAGATTCATGTGCACGGCGGGGACATAGGGATTCCACATGTGCGCCACGAGTGAAATGCCGCACGCGACGAATCGCCCCTCCGATTCCTCCGAGCCGGGGATCTGGCCACGCGCCTGCGCAGAAAACACGCCCCACACGTGACTGACGTTGACCCCGACTTTTTCAAAGACCTGTCCGCGCATGAGGCGCGACTCGCCTCCGCCCTGCAGCCGGTGTCCTTCGGGTTTGCTCCAGTTGCGTCGCTCGAAGCGGCTGTGCGCCTCAAAACTCTCGAACGCCGCGCAAATCCGGCTTTGCAGATCGCGAAAGTACTCGGCCGCGGGCGCGGCGAAATCATCCACGCTCATCGCCTTCCTTTCGAGCTGCTCGCGTGAACGTGATCGACGAGACGCGCAACGGCATCCGGGCTGGTCTCGGGCCAGATGCCATGTCCCAGGTTGAAAATGTGGCCGGGCGCCGCCCGCCCCTCCTGGAGCACGAGGTCGGCGTGCCGCTCGAGCTCCCCCGGAGGCGCAAACAATGCCGCCGGGTCGAGATTTCCCTGCACGGCCTTGCCCGGGCCCAACACGCGGCTGACCTGGCTCAGCGGCGACCGCCAGTCCACTCCAATCACATCCACGTCCAGATCAGCAACCACCTCCATGAGCGCCGAACCCTGGTTGACGTAGTAGATCAACGGCACGTCAGTCCGCTTGCGAAGCGCAGCCATTGTCCGGCGAACGGCGCGCAGTGCGAACCGGCTGAATTCACGGGGGGCGAGCAGTCCCGCCCAAGACTCGAATAACATCAACGCCTGCGCACCAGCCGCCGCCTGTGCGCCCAGGTAAGCGGCCATGGCATCGGCGAGGTGGTCGAGCAGGCGTTCGGCCGATTCCGGCTGCGAGTACAGGAACGAGCGGGCAATACCGAATTCCTTTGACGGCTTCCCGCTGACGAGATAACACAACAGCGTGAACGGCCCGCCGGCGAAACCGATGAGCGGAGCGCCGCGCGGCAGCTCCGGCCGGATCAGCTTGATGGACTCGAGCACGAACGGCACGTCGCGCTCCGGGACGAGCTGTGGCAACGCATCGATCTGCGCGTCCGTGCGGATCGGATTGCGCACCACCGGCCCCGGGTCGAAGAACAGGTCAACACCCATGCCCTGCACGGGAGTCATGATGTCGCTGAACAGGATGGCGGCGTCGAGCTCGAAGCGGCGCAGCGGCTGAATGGTGACCTCGGCAGCCAACTCCGCCTTGTGCGTCAGTGCTTCGAAGTCAACCCTGGAGCGCAGCTCGCGATATTCCGGTAGGTAGCGTCCAGCCTGCCGCATGATCCATATCGGCGTGTGTTCAACCGGCTGACGACGGCACGCTGCAATGAAAGTGCTCATCCTGCCAACCATTGCGCCATCTTCGGCGCGAAATACGTGATGATCAGATCGGCACCCGCCCTGCGGATACCCGTCAGGGTCTCGAGCGCCGCCGCACGTTCGTCAATCCATCCGCGCTCTGCGGCGGCCTTGATCAGGCTGAATTCGCCCGACACCTGGTAGGCAACCACGGGCAGATTCACGGCATCCCGGACCTGCCGGATGATGTCGAGATACGGGCCCGCAGGTTTCACCATCACGAGATCGGCGCCCTCCTCCACGTCGAGAAGGACCTCTCGGAGGGCTTCGCGAGCGTTGGCGGGATCCATCTGGTACGACCGCCGATCACCAAACGCAGGCGCCGATTCGGCCGCCTCGCGAAACGGTCCATAGAACGATGAGGCGTATTTCGCCGCATACGAAACAATCGGCGTCGCCGAGTAGCCCTCGCGATCGAGCAGGGTGCGCGTGGCGAGGATTCGGCCATCCATCATGTCACTCGGTGCGACGGCGTCTGCACCCGCGCGGGCGTAGTTCAATGCAACCTGCGCAAGCGTCTCCACGGACGAGTCATTGTCGATCTGGCCCTTAGGCAGAACATGGCCGCAGTGGCCGTGGTCCGTGGACCCGCAGAGGCACACGTCAGCCCACACGATGAGGTTAGGACAAGCGTCCTTGATAGCAGAGATGGCCTGGGCTGCCAGCCCCTTGGGATCCAGAGCCGCACTGGCCTTCGAATCCTTGTGCGCCGGGGCGGCAAACAGCAGCACCGCCGGAACCCCGGCTGCAGCCACTGCGCGAGCCTCTTTGACGGCCTCATCAACCGACAGCTGCGAAATGCCCGGCATGCTGCCGATCGGGTTTATAAGCGCCCTTCCCGGGACTACGAACATCGGGTAGATCAGCGAATCGAGCGTCAGGCGCGTCTCGCGCACCATGCGCCGCCAGACATCCGACTGCCGCGTCCGCCGCGGTCTCTGCAACGGAAATCCCATGATCACTGCCTCGTTTGAACCAAGCGAAAAGTGGTTAGAGCGAGCCCGCGTAACGTGGCGGATTCGGCGAGAACGGGCGCACGGCCGCGCGCAACGAGCTCCCGTGCCGTCGTAGGTCCAATGGCGACGGCCTTGGCGCCTCCCAGCAGCCGGTCAAAAGAGTCCTTCCCCAGCGAGCGCTCCAACTCGATGACCGCCGAAGGACTTGCGAACGTGACAGCGCCAATGCCGCCGCGATCGATCACGGAGCGGCATGCGGCAACATCAAGCGCAGCCGGCTCCGTACGATAAGCCTCCACCTGCACCACCTTGGCCCCCAACTGCGTAAGCCCAGCCGCAATCGTGGGCAACGCCCGGGAGCTGGCGGGGAACAGCACCTTCATACCGGAGATCGGCTTTGTGGCAAACACCGAAACCAACGCCGCAGCGTTCGCATCGTCGGGCAGCAGGTCAACCGGCCACCCACGCTGGCGTAAGACTTGCGCCGTCGCCTGCCCCACAGCTGCAACACGCAAAGTTGCTGGCGCAGCGGCAACACGCTCCGTCACCGCAGCGACCGCATATCGGCTTGCAAACACGATCCAATCAAACTCGTTGATCGATCGCAGCGCCTCTTCGAGAGGCGCCGTATCGGCGGCGGCCACACTGACAGCCGGCCACAGAAGTACCTGGAGACCGAGATCTCGCAGGGCTGAGCTCAGTGGACCGTTGTCAGCCTCCGCACGGGTCACCACAACGGGCTTGCCCTGTGTATCAACGCTCGATTCATCGGGATCGCCATGTGGCGGTTTTGACCGAGCATCCACCGTCAAGGTCCCTCCGTCTCGAGACTGCGCGCCGTACGCTCATTTGCAATCAGTTGGGCCGCTCCCTGCGAGAGCAGATCTTCGGCCAGTCGTTGCCCGAGACTGACGGCGTTGGCAAGCGTTGCAGGCATCTGCGCCTTCGCTTGAAGCATCTTCGAGCCATCCAAGGCGCAGACGGCTGCATGGAGCCGCAGCGTGTCATCGCCGCCGAGGGTACCGATTGCGCCCAACGGAACCTGACATCCGCCCTCGAGCCTCCTCAGCAAAGCGCGCTCGGCAGTAGTCGCGAGCCGCGAGGCATGGTCATCAAGCGTCTGCAACCAGCGTCCCGCCTCGGCATCCCCCGTGCGCATACAAACACCGATCGCACCCTGGGACACCGCCGGCGGAAACTCATCGAGCGACAGTAGCTCCGAAATATTTTGCTCGAGACCGAGCCGACGCAGTCCGGCGGCAGCCAGGATGATTGCGTCGTAGTCGCCGTTTTTGAGTCTCTCGATACGCGTCGGTACATTGCCGCGCAGCTCCAATAGCTGCAGGTCCGGACGCGCTCGCGCGATGAAGGCTCTGCGGCGAAGGCTGCTCGTACCAACACGAGCACCGCGCGGCAGATCCATGAGTCGCGCGCCCGCGCGGCTGATCACAGCGTCCCGGGGATCTTCGCGCACGAGCGCCGCTGCCAGCTCGATGCCGGATTCCAATACCGTGGACAGATCCTTGAGGCTGTGCACGGCAATGTCGATCTCGTTCCCCAACAGCGCCTTGTCGATCTCCTTCGTGAAGAAGGCCCGGCCCCCGATCTGCCACAACGGCACGTCGGTGCGCACGTCCCCTTCGGTACGAATCCGAACCAACTCCACCGCCGGCGCCCCCGGCTGGGATTTGATCAAGCCCTCGACGTGATGGGCCTGCCACAGGGCGAGCGCCGAGCCGCGCGTGCCAATACGCAGCGTCCTGCTCATGCCTCGCCCTCGATCATGAACCGATACCCCACACCCCATACGGTGAGAAAATGCCTCGGGTTGGCCGGATCGCGCTCAAAGCGCTTGCGCAGCCGCAGGATGAAGTTATCCACCGTGCGGGTGGAGGGAAACACGTCATAACCCCAGACCTTCTCGAGCAGGTCCTCGCGCGACACGATCTCGCCCGGGCGCTCCGCCAGCACTTTCAGAATCATGGCTTCCTTTTCGGTGAGCTCCTGGGAGATCCCGTTCCACGAGCGCGCCCGGAACGCCCTGAAGTCAACTTCATTGCCCGCAAAATGCAACACCGCACTGGCAGGAGTTGCAGAGGCAGTGCGATACCAGTCCCACCGCCGCAGGATCGCGCGCACGCGCAACAGGAATTCCTGCAGATGGAACGGCTTCGCCATGTAGTCGTCGCCGCCCGCCTCGAGTCCCGTCACCCGGTCGGCGGGATCACCCCGAGCCGTCAGAAACAGCACCGGCGTGCTATCCCCGCGCTGGCGCAGAGTGCGGCAAACGGTGAAGCCATCGAGCTCCGGAAGCATCACGTCCAGAACGATCAGCCCGCATTGCTCTTCGCTGAGCCAGTCGAGCGCCTGTTGGCCGTCGGTCAGCGCATGCACGCCGTACCCTTCCGCGCGCAGGTTGTCCACGATTCCGGCGGCGAGGTGTGGGTCGTCCTCGACTACGAGGATCCTGTTGAAGAATTGCGTTCCGGCGCTCACGTCGGTCCCGCTGGCGCCACGGGCCAGGCGAGCACGAATTGCGCTCCCTGCCCAACACCTTCACTGTGTGCACTGACTCGGCCGCCCGCGAGCTGCATCAAGCGCCGTACGATGTACAAGCCGAGCCCCGTGCCGAAATAACTGCTGCCACCACCGGGGTGCAGACGTGTGAACTTCTCGAACAGCCGCGCCCCATCGGCAGGACGAAAGCCAACTCCCGTATCACGGACCGACAGCTCGACTTCGCCATTCACCCGACGCGCCGTGAGTGAGATGCTCCCGCCGCCGACCGGTGTAACCGCCGCGATGGCGTTCTCGAGCAGATTGCGCACGACCACGTCCAGAGCGAGCGGATCAGCCATCACGTACATGCCGCGGGCAATATCCGCCGCAATGGTGATTTTCTCCTTGGCTGCGCGCTCATCCATATGGGAGACGACGCGTCCGACCGCGCCTCCCAACTCGATCGGCTCGACCTTGAGATCGATGCGCCCGCGCTCGAGACGATTGCTCTCCAGAATCTGAGTGACCATGGCCTCCATGCGCGCCAGGTCCGACAGCATGCGGTCGATCAGCGTGCGCGACTGTTCCGCCGACAGCGGGCGCATCGCCATTGTCTCGAGTGACAGTTGCAAACTGGCCAGCGGCGTTTTGAACTGGTGCGACACCAGTGCGAGAAAATTGTCCTGCTCCTGGCGCACTCGCGCCTCGGCGCGCAGCGCACGGAATATCACGCCATTGCATACCGCGAGGGCGAGGAGGAAGAACCCACCTTCCCACGCGTACTGATTGATACGCCGACGCTCCTCACTCATGAGCATCTGGTCGGCTTCGGGCGATAGCGAGGCGCGATTTCCGTTGATCGCAATCCCCGGCATCATCGTCCGTACCTGACCGGGCGACGTCCCCGAATCCAACAGGGCCTGGGCTGCAATGACCTGCTGCGTGTACAGGGTGCGGACGTCCCGCACTTTCTCGATCGCGGAGGAACGCTGATCGTACAGCCAATAGCCGGCCTGCACCGCCGCCACGAGCACCATGGCCAGCGCGGTAATCTGAAAAACCCGCGTCGCTTTCATTGAATCATGGCGAGCGACTCCCGCAGGGCGCGGGTCAATTGCTCGACGTCGGCACTGGTGTGTGCCAGTGACAGGAAGCACGCCTCGTACGCCGATGGCGGCAGATAAACGCCACGATCCAACATCGCGTGAAAGAGCGCGCCGTACCGCTCCAGGGCCTTGGGGCTCATCGACGCCGCCGTACGAGGAGCCGCAGCGTCGTGGAATGACATCCAGAACAACGAGCCGGCTCTCACGAAGTGAATGGGGAACGGGGCCGCTGCCAACACTGGCAACAGCGAGCGTTCCACCTGGGCACCGATTTGTTCGAGCCGCTCCCAGCCGGACTCCCGGATCAGGATGTCCAGGGTTGTGATACCTGAAGCCATAGCCACAGGATTGCCCGAAAGAGTCCCCGCCTGGTAGGTGTCACCCAACGGCGCCAGGCGCTGCATGATATGCCGACCGCCGCCGAAACCGCCCACCGGCATGCCCCCGCCAATCACCTTGCCGAAGGTGGCCAGATCCGGAACGATACCCACCAGCTCAGCTACACCGCCGCGGGCCAGCCGAAATCCCGAGATCACCTCATCGAATATCAGGAGCGCGCCGTGACGGCGCGTCACCTCGCGCAACTTCTGCAGGAATTCGCGCCTCTGCAGCAGCAAGCCGTGATTCGCGGGCACAGGCTCGATGATCACGGCAGCGATCCGTGCGCCTTCACGCCCAAACAACTCCTCGACAGCCGCTTCGTCATCCAGCGGCAGCACTCGCGTGCAGGCCGTAAACGCTTCAGGTACGCCGGCAGATGACGGCGTGCCGAAGGTTGCGAGGCCGGACCCTGCGGCTACGAGCAGATGGTCGGCATGCCCGTGATAGCACCCCGAAAACTTGACGATCAGATCACGGCCCGTGAACGCGCGTGCCACCCGGATTGCGCTCATCACCGCCTCGGTTCCCGAGGAGACGAAACGAACCTGCTCGAGTCCCGGGTACGACGCGACAATACGCTCAGCCAACTCAATTTCGGCCACACAAGGCGCGCCGTATGTCGTGCCACTCCGACTCGCCTCGACGATTGCCGACACAACTGCGGGATGCGAATGCCCAAGGATCAACGCACCCCAAGATCCAACGAGGTCTAAATACGTGCGGCCATCTGCATCGACCAGATGTTGTCCCGAAGCGCGCTGGATGAACAGCGGCGTACCACCCACGGCTTTGAAAGCACGCACGGGGGAATTGACGCCGCCAGGGATGACGCGGCACGCGCGCTCGTACAGTTCTTGGGAACGGGGATGTTTGGTCACGCTATTGTTCACTGTGGGGACTCATGATGGGGCGACGCGAGTTACTTATTCTGCCTGCCGGCGGCATCGCGCGGGCCCGTACTGACCGCGTCCACCGTACTCGAGCGTCTCAGCCGCGCCTCGCGGAAGAACGCATCCACCGCATCCGTGCTGGCGTGCGCCGCCGCAGCGCGCAACCCAGCAAGTGGCAGATGGGCAAGACGCCGCGCAACTGTCGATGCAAAGCGCTGAACAAGCTCGCGCTGACTCTCATCGAGACCACGTAATTCTTCGGCGAGCGCGCGATCCGCCTCTTCAGCCGCAATCTGCTCGAATGTACCCCGCAGGTCCGCCAAGCGTCGGCCTATAGCCCGCGTTGCCAGCTCACCGCGCAAGCGAGTGAGCCGTTCGTCGATAGCAGCGCGCACCGGCGCGAGCCTCATGAGCTGAGCGAGGCGCCGCTCCTGCGCGGCCTGAATGAGATCGTCCATTCCAACACGAGCGATGCCAGCTACCCGAGCGGCCTCCGGATCGGCGTTGGGCGGAACCCCAAAATCTATAAGTAGCGGTGTCCGAGTACCCGCCGCTTCAGCAATGTTCGTCAGCGCATTCCCATTGAGCACGGTTCCACCGCCACCCGCCGCGAGGACGAGAGCGCCGAGTTCCGTCGGACTCTCACGAAACGCATCCAGCGATATGGCCCGCCCCCCAACGGTCGCGGCAAACTCTTCCGCCGCCTGGACCGTGCGATTGACCACGAGCAACGGTATCCCGGCCCGGTGCAGGATCATCCCGCAGCGCCGTGTCATGGGCGATACCCCAACCAACGCCACTCTGACCGGTTTGCCCTCGACATGCCTGATCACCCGATCCGCAGCCAGATCGGCGAGCGACGGCGAACGCACGTTGGCCTCGAGCCGATGAACGCGGTTCGCCATGCCCAGCGCTTCGCCCAGAAGCTTGTCTAATATGGGACCACACACCCGGGCGCCGCGGGCCGTCTCCCACGCGAGCCGGATCTGAGCAGCGATCTCCTGTTCACCGGCCTGCGCAGAATCGAGGCCGCAGGAAACCAGGAAGAGATGCTCAACGGCAGCTTCGCCGGTCCACGCACGCAGTGTCCGCGTGGCCTCGCCAGGCTTCGGCTCGCGCCCTATGAGCGCACGGAAGACCTCACGTCGAGCGTCGGCGGCAGGCACGCCATCGGCGGTCGCGTACAGAACTTCGACGCGATTGCAGGTGCCAACGTAGAAGATCTCGGACACACCGAGGCTGTCCCGCAGTGCCGGCAGGCGCGCAGCCACCTCCGTCTTGGGGACCGAGAATCGAGCGACCTCATCGACACCCGCGTGCCGATAGGACAAACCCACCACGCCAATCTGGTGCATGGTCCAAGCAGACCACGCGCCGGAGCGGGGTGTGTCACTGAACAGTCATGGCCACCCGATGGAGGCCTCAATTGGGGGGCATATCGGCCTAGGGCATATGGGCTAGGACATACCGCCCGAGCCATGCAATCGCGCCAACTCGCGCGTCCGGAGGTGCCGCCCCGGCAACGGCCGAGCCCCGATCGGCGCGCGGGACTTGCCGCACTCGAGCGCCACGGCGGCAATTTCGCGTGAGGGATGCCCAATGGCAACTAGCCATGGCGAATGACCTGCGCTGGGCCCAATGCGGCTACCTCGCGACGGACCCTAGCGGTCGGCCTTTATGCCGTGGCACCTCGCGCCCGCCGCGCGACACACCGAGCGCTCGCGCCACTTCCGCGCCGGCATCGCCGACGCCAATGCGCTAACGCCGGCGACCGTTACGCACGAGGCTCATCAACAGGATGCCAGCCAGAAACCCAGCTCCCAGCGCCCACGCGCTCGCCATATACGGCTGCGCCTCGACCCGCTGCTGCAGGTCATCGATCTGCGAGCTGGCCCAGTCCCGTGCCTGCTGCGCCCGGGCACGCGCCGCGCTCGCAGCAGCGTCTTTCGCCGCCCGCAAGTGCTCTTTCACCTGTTCGCCATCCGCTCCCGCTCCCGCTCCCGCCCCGATATCCCCGTTCTTCGCATTCATTCTCTGCGCCCTCCAACCATGCCCGTGACCAATGCCCGTGACCAATGCCGATCAACGCCGCGGCTGTTTCAAAGTTCCAACGGCGCTAGGGATTAGCTCTCGTCTTGCCACGCAAAGCCATCCCGGCTGATCAACGCGCTCGATGCTGCGGGACCCCAGCTCCCCGCAACGTAAGACTTGATGCGCTCATCATGCCGCGCCCACCCCTCGCGAATGGGATCGATCCAGCGCCACGCCGCATCCAGCTCGTCGCGGCGCATGAACAGCGTGAGATTGCCCTTAACGACGTCCATGATCAGCCGCTCATAGGCGTCCACCGGCTTTTCCTTGAACGACCCGGCAAGATCCAGCGCGAGATTCACTGGCGCCAGACGCATTACTTCTCCGGGCTTCTTGGCCAGAATCGTGAGCGTGATGCTTTCCTGAGGTTGCAGACGGATGACGAGCCGGTTGGGCGAGCGGTCGCTGCCGCCAGCCCCCTCGAAAATCGAGTGCGGCACGTCTTCAAACGTAACGACGATCTCAGTCACGCGGTCCTGCAGACGCTTCCCCGTTCGCAGGTAAAACGGCACGCCAGCCCAGCGCCACGTATCAATCTCAGCCTTGAGCGCGACAAATGTCTCAGTCGTGCTGTCCGCGGGCACGCCTGCCTCGTCCAGGTAACCAGGAACGGGTTGGCCACTCACGGCACCCGCCTTGTAGTGCGCACGCACTGTTTTGGTCTGCACGTCACGATCGAGAATCGGCCGTAGCGCGCGCAGCACTTTCAGCTTCTCGTCGCGCACGGCATCCGGATCGCTGCTCGCCGGCGGTTCCATTGCGAGGATGCAGACGAGTTGCAACAGGTGACTTTGCACCATGTCGCGCAACGCACCGGTCTGATCGTAGAACTGCCCCCGCCCTTCGACGCCCAGTTGCTCGGCTACCGTGATCTGCACATGGCGTATACGCCCACGTCGCCACAGCGGCTCGAACAATGTATTGCCGAAACGCAGGGCAATCAGGTTCTGCACCGTCTCTTTGCCGAGATAGTGATCGATGCGGTAGATCTGATGTTCCGCAAACATAGCCCCAACACTGCGGTTGATAGCCTCCGCGGACGTACGGTCATGGCCCAGCGGCTTTTCCAGCACCACGCGCGACTTGGGCGTTACGAGCCCCGCCGCAGCGAGGTTGTCGCAGGTCAATGTGAAAAGGCTCGGCGCCGTCGAAAGAAAAATGACGCGAACGACGTCATCGCGGCCCGCGAGCGCCGCTGAAAGCTTCTTGAAATCCTGGGCCTGCGTCGCGTCAATGGTCAGGTAATCCACGACTGCCGCGAACGATTTCCAGCGCTCCGCGGAAAACTCTTCCGGGCGCAAATACTTGCGACAGGTCTCCTCGATCTGTGCAAGATAGGTTTCGCGGCTCTGGCTGGTCCGGGCCAGCGCCAGCACGCGCGAACCCGCCACGATCTGGCCGGCCAGGTGTCTTCGATACAGCGCCGGCACGAGCTTGCGCAGGGCAAGGTCGCCAGTCGCTCCGAACAGTAGCATGTCGAACGGAGCACCAGTCGGCTGGCCCGTTACAGGCCCGAGTTTCTGCACGCTTTCAAACCTCCACGCAAATCCTTGTAAGCTCCACAATATCCACAGCATCCCGTTAAGACGGTGGAATTTTTTTCATGTCCGCACCCATACAGCGCATCAACCCAATCGTAAGCGAAGTCACCGCGCGCATCCGAGATCGCAGTCGCAGGCACCGATCAGAATATCTCGCCCGCATGAAGGCAGAGACCGCCTCGGCCAGCACCCGCTCGAGACTGTCGTGCGGCAATCTGGCACACGGTTTCGCAGCGTCAATCCCGGCGGACAAGGACGCGCTGAAGAGCCTGCGGTGGCCGAACCTGGCCATAGTGACCGCGTACAACGACATGTTGTCCGCGCACCAACCCTTCGAAAGCTATCCCGGTCTGATCCGTATAGCCGCGCGCGAAGCTGGTGCAACGGCCCAGGTTGCGGGCGGCGTACCGGCCATGTGCGACGGCGTCACCCAGGGCCAGTCCGGCATGGAGTTGTCGCTATTCAGCCGCGATGTCATCGCGATGTCCACCGGCATCGCGCTGTCCCACGGCATGTTCGATGGCACGCTGTGCCTCGGCGTATGCGACAAGATTGTACCCGGTCTGCTCATCGGCGCGCTCGCCTTCGGCCATCTGCCGACGATTTTCGTCCCCGCAGGCCCCATGACCTCGGGCCTGGCCAACAAGGAGAAGGGCCGCATCCGCCAGTTGTTTGCCGAAGGCAAGGCGACGCGCGAGGCCCTGCTTCAGTGCGAAGCGGACAGCTACCATTCCGCCGGAACGTGCACCTTCTATGGCACGGCCAACAGCAACCAGATGCTGATGGAAGTTATGGGGTTGCATATGCCCGGCAGCGCCTTCGTCAATCCCAACACCCCGCTGCGTGACCTGCTCACTGCGGCTGCGACCCGCCGTGCCGCCAAAATTACCGCTCTCGGCGAGGAGCACGTGCCTCTCGCCGCTGTCGTCAGTGAAGAGACGGTCGTGAACGCGATCGTCGGACTCCTCGCAACCGGTGGCTCGACCAACCACACACTGCATTTGGTTGCGATGGCCCGGGCAGCCGGCATCGTCATCGACTGGAATGACTTCAGCGAGCTCTCCGAGGCAGTACCGCTGCTTGCCCGGATCTATCCGAACGGCAGCGCCGACGTGAATCACTTCCATGCCGCCGGTGGAATGGGATTCCTGATTCGCGAGCTGTTGCAGGCCGGTTTGATGCACGAGGATGTGCAAACCGTCGCCGGCCGCGGACTGCGTGCCTACACCCAGGAACCCTGGCTGTCCCCCGAAGGACTCGCCTGGCGCGACGCGCCAGTGCAGAGCGGCGATACGAGTGTATTGCGACCCGCCAGCGATCCTTTCAGCGCGGATGGCGGTCTCAAACTCCTTCGCGGCAATCTCGGGCGCTCGATGATCAAGGTGTCCGCCGTCAAGAGCGAACACCGCGTCGTAGAAGCGCCGGCCCGTGTGTTTGATTCACAAGACGATGTGATCAGTGCTTTCAAGACTGGAGAGCTTGCGCGTGATGTCGTTGTCGTGGTTCGTCACCAAGGGCCGCGGGCGAATGGAATGCCCGAGCTCCACAAGCTGACACCCGCGTTGACGTCGCTGCAGAGCAAGGGCTTCAAAATCGCACTGATCACCGATGGGCGGATGTCAGGGGCCTCCGGGGCGGTGCCGGCAGCGATTCACGTGACTCCCGAATGCCTCAGCGGCGGCCCGCTCGGAAAAATACGCGATGGTGATGTAGTACGGCTTGATAGCTTTGCCGGGACGTTGGATGCACATGTGCCGTCTGCAGTTTGGGATCAGCGAACCCATGCCGCTGCCGACGTGAGCGGCAACTCGCATGGCGTGGGAAGGGAGCTGTTCAAGCTGTTCCGCGCCAACGCGGCCGAGGCGGAGCAGGGCG
Organism: Gammaproteobacteria bacterium; assembly: GCA_028293745.1. Lineage (GTDB taxonomy): Bacteria > Pseudomonadota > Gammaproteobacteria > Steroidobacterales > Steroidobacteraceae > 13-2-20CM-66-19. The sequence goes on from JAQGOF010000204.1 coordinate 47,928, forward strand.
GCGGCGTCTGCGTTCCCTGAGACTCGGAATCCTAAGCCCCCGCTAGTGCGTAAAGATGTTTGACGTAGGAAAGAGTTGCCTCCGCCATCCCGTGTACCGCGGGATTGCCCGACTCGATGACGTAATACTCATCCGGTGCATGCTGTCGGCTGCCGTGTCCGGTACCGAAATGTCCGGCGGGCAGAGCGACGGGCGGGCCTGTGAACAGGTAGCCGGGCCATGAGCCTGCAAGGCGCGGGCTCAGGCTGACGGGCATTCCCTCTGCCCTGTAGACGGACGTCGAAGCCTTGATCAGCGGTGAGCTCTCGTCCGTCTGCGTGGGATCGTAGCCCCCGGTGACCTTGACCTCGATATCACCGTACCCACGCTTGGCCAGATGCGCCTTCAGTTTGGCTTCCGCTTCGGCAGCAGTCTGGTCGGGGACCAGGCGCATATCGAGCTTGGCAGTGGCTTTGGAAGGCAGCACAGTCTTGCCACCCGGGCCGGTATAGCCGGCAAACATCCCCTCGATATTCACTGTCGGCTGGGACGCCAGCCGTTCCAGCGCATCGCGGTAGGACAGATCGCGGACCCAATGTTGTACACCCAACAGCTTCCTGGCGTCGGCCTCCTGGGTGGCAGCGACCTCTGCGGCGATGATCTGCTTCTGGCGTTCGGTCAACGGCTTCACATGCTCGAACCAACCGTCGATGGCGGGGTCGTTACCGTCCTCCGACACCAGCGTCGACAACGCCTTGACCATCCTCCAAACGGCGCTGTCGAGCTCAGCTTTGTAGCTGGAATGAATGTCATCCTTGGCGCCGCGGCCCCATCTTTGCGTCGAGGCCACCAGTTCGACCTCGATCAGCCCCTTGGCGCCCAGCGCGACCCTGACGTCGCCTTGTGGCGATTGCGAAGCAAAGGGCATGAAGACCTCATGGCACTTGGAGAGCGCCGCCAGTACCTCCGGGCGATGCACCACCTGGCCGAAATGGGGCGAGCCGATCTCCTCTTCACCCTCTGCCACCAGCACAATGTTGACCGGCGGCTTGCGGCCGGCCGCTTTGAGCGCATGCAAAGCGGCAAGCCAGGTGGCCTCCGGTCCCTTCTGGTTGATCGCACCGCGGCCGATCATCACCTTGCCAAAGGGCGGCCTGTCGACGATGGCCGCATCCAATGGAGGAGAGCTCCATTCCGATGGATCGAACTGTTTGACGTCGTACATGAAATACATGCCGACCGTGCGCCGCGCGCCCGCATCCAACGTGGCGAACACGCCGGGCTGACCGTCGGTGGGTAGCATCGTCGCGGTCTGAAAGCCCGCTTCCTTGAGGAGGTCGATCATCATCTGACAGCCCTCCTTCATGTTGCGATTCTCCGCCGCAATCGAGGGCAGCGCGATCCAGCTCTGCAGGCGCTTGATGGCCTCCGGCCGCTGCTTATCAATGGCAGCGTGGACAGCGGACAGGTCGCCCCCGAATTTCGAACCGGCTTTATCAACAGCCGCCCGAAGCAACCGCGGCGTGGCCAGCGTAACGCCGGCTGCCGCGGCCATCATCAACAAACCACGCCTGTCTCGCTGTTCGACCGTCCATTCACTCATTTGATCCTCCAGGGTACGATAAGCGCGCGACGAGATATTAACACTTACCACACAGGAGGCACCGCATGCGCATTCACTTCATCCCCGCCGGCGGCGTCGCGAAGTGCCTGGTTCTCGGGCTCGCTCCGGCCCTGGTGGCGTCCTGTGCCAAACACAGCGCCCCCACGATCCGCGCCGACAATGCCCGCTTCGAGTTCCTGACACCCTCGCTGGTGCGCATGGAGTACTCGCCTTCCGCCACGTTTGTAGATTCACCCACCGCGGTCGTGCAGAAGAGAGACTGGCCGGTAGTTCAGGTCCACTCCCTGCAGAAGGACGGCTGGCTGATCGCCACCACCAGTGCCATGACATTGCGTTACCGGATGCGATCCGGTCCGTTTACCGCGGCCAACCTCGAGGTAACCTGGATCGATCCCACCAGCGGTGCACACGATTGGCATCCGGGTGACATAGACAGGCGGAATCTGGGTGGACTCACGTATTCCCTGGACAACGTCAGCAAAGACAACCTCCCCGAAGGTCACACCGATCTCGACAGTCCGGTCAACGACCTCATTCCAGGGATCGACGTGCTGCTCGGCGAGGCAAAGCCCGGGCTGCTGAGCCGCAGCGGTTACGCACTCATCGACGACAGTCAGACCCCGGTGTGGAATGCGCAGAAAGCATGGATAGAGCCACGCCCGCAGCAGAACGGGCAGGATTGGTATCTCTTCACATACAACCGCGACTACCGCAAGGTGCTGGGCGAATACGCGCAGCTTTGCGGACCCGTCCCGATGATCCCGCGCTACGCGCTCGGCCCGTGGATCACGGATTTCAATTTCGAATACTTTCCCGGCTCGGCGGCGGCAGAGCAACCCGAGTTCAAACAGTACAATCAGCAATACCTCGAGGATGAGGTCTCCCGGCTGCGTGCGAGCCACATTCCGTTCGACACGCTGGTGCTGGATTTCGCCTGGCACAACTACGGCTGGGAGGGCGGCTATGACTGGAGTCCGCTCTTCCCGCACCCCGATCAGCTCTCCAGCTGGCTGCATGGCCAAGGCATCAAACTGAGCCTCAACGATCATCCAGGTTACGCCAACACCGAGGAAAGCATCGTGTCGTTCGAGGACAGCCATGCACCGGCAGTGTTGCAAGCCCTCGGCCGCCCACTGCCTGTAAGACCATCGTTCGACATGGATATATCCAAGCTGTTGAAGCTCTCCACCGATCCCAACGGCATCGGCTGGTATCGGGCATCGATTCAACTACCGGTAAAGCTGCCTGACGCGCTGTATCTGTACGTGGGCGAGGTGACGAAGACTTATCAGATACTCGTCAACGGGAAGGAAGTGACGCACAGCCCTGTCCACTGGCCGCAACGTCTGACCTATGCCGATCTCATTCCCTACGTCAAAGCAGGCAGGCAGAACGAGATCATCCTGCGCGTAGAGCCGGGCGTTGACGGCAGTGGTGGAATCCTGCGTGGTCCGGTCGCGATCAGGAATGTCGAGCCACCCAAACGGATCTATTTCGACCTGTCCAATCAGGAGCAGGCCGCGATTTCCATGCGCGAGTTGCACAAACCCCTGATGCAGCAAGGCGTGGACGTCTGGTGGGTCGATGGCGGCAGCGGTGCCGTTGACATGCCCGGCCTGAACAAGCAGCTATGGACCAACAAGGTCTTCTATGACTATTCCCAGCAGGAGACCGGCCGGCGCGGATTCATCCTGGGCCGCTACGGTGATTGGGGGAGCGAACGTTATCCGGCGTTCTTCACCGGCGACACCTATTCTCAGTGGCCGGTGCTCGCCTATGAGGTCGCGTTCACCGCGCGCGGCGGCAACGTACTGGTGCCTTACATCAGTCATGACATCGGAGGATTCCACGGCGCCAGGATCGATTACGACCTGTATGCACGCTGGATCGAGTTCGGCACCTTCAGCCCCATCCTGCGCATGCACAGCGCCCACGCCAACCCGCGTGAGGGGAACATGCGCATGCCGTGGGTTTATGGCAGCGACGGCGTGGCGCTGATGAAGAAATACTTCACTCTGCGCACGCAACTGACTCCCTACCTGTATACGTACACGTGGCTGGCGCACAAGCAGTCCATGCCGATCCTGCGGCCACTGTATCTGCAATACCCGGACCTGGAAGAGGCCTACCAGCACTCCCGCGAATACTTCTTCGGAGACGAAATGCTGGTCGCTCCCGTACTCGACGCAAGCGGCGATCAAGCCATCTATCTTCCACCGGGTCGGTGGATGGATTTCTTTACCGGCAAACACTATGACGGTGGCGCCACCTTCACAGCGCACTACGCCGTCGATGAAACACCGGTATTCGTCCGCGAAGGCGCGCTCATTCCCGAGCAGGACGTAAGCGACTACTCCGATCAGAAACCGCTGGACACCCTCATCCTCAACGTCTTCGGATCCGGCACGGGCCGCTTCGAACTGTACGAAGATGACGGAATTTCGCTCGACTACGCCCAGGGCCAACACGCACTGACGGCGATGACTTATGCCACGAGCAGCAATGGTCTGCATCATCTGGTCATCGAGCCAACCAAAGGTACGTTTCAGGGCCAGGTGCAGGCACGCTCATACGAACTGCGCATCCACGCTGCTGACAGACCTTCATCGGTAACCGTGAATGACAAGGATGTGGGCCTGGTCACCTGGGATGCAAAACAAGCAATCGCGGTGATCGCGTTACCGAAGCAAACAATCCGGGACAGGATCACCGTGGCGTGGCGGTAACCCGCGCTCATATGCGCGCGCACGACCTACCACACGAAGGGCACGAGCCGGTGCCGGACGCGTTTGCGGTATTCCGTATATCCGGGCAGGTTTCTGCAAAGGAAACGCTCTTCATCAAAGAGCCGCCACAACAAAAGCGGCAGCACTGCCCCGAATACGACGAGCCCCCAGTACGAGCCCAGCGCCAGCGGCGTTCCAAGGAGGTACAACAAGGCGCCCGCGTACATCGGGTGACGGACGCATGAAACCCCCGGTTCTCGAGCTCGACCACACCGGGTTGCCGAGCAAAGACTCCGCTTGGCTCAGCCCGCCCCAGCGTTGCGTCGCTCCTGCATCCGTTGCTTCAACTCCTCGTGTAACTGCTTCTCAATCTGCGCATATTCCTTCTGCTGCGCCGGGGACAGCAGCGCGTTGATCTGCTTGTCGCTCTCCGCCACGATCGTCCGCAGCTCGCGCCGGCGTTTCAGCGGCCGCGCGCTGCTGTCCGATAGCACACCTTTCAACCTTTCCTGAGGGCTGGCAATGATCGGAGTGAGCGCGCTCGTCTGTTCCGCGGTGAGCGAGAGCTTTGTCTGCAAACGGCTCACCACCTCTTCCGGGCTTGGGAAGGCGGTGCCTGCGGCCGGGGCCCCAGCGGCAGCCGACGGCTGAGTGCCCGCCTCGGGCTCAGTAGCGTACAGACTCGGCGCCACCGAGCAGGTGGCGACAACGGCCAGGAGCGCGGCCAGCAGCGGCTTGTTCGCGATAGTTGGCTTCTTCATTGCAGTCTCCCATTGGCTTGCAGAGCGCCCATCGTGGGCACGCGGAACCACTTCCGTGGATGTTGCGTGAAGAACGCGGCAAGCGGCGTGACGTGCACACAGCCGGTGTAAGCACTCGTTTCGGAATGCCAATCTGAAACAAGTGGTTACGTTTTGCCCGCCTGCTGCACGCAGCATGGAAGTGGGCCTCAAGCAAGACTGAGAGTCCGGCCGTGAGTCATCCGTCGTTTTGGGGCGCTACACTGATAGAGTGGAGCGGGTGATGGGAATCGAACCCACGTTAGCAGCTTGGGAAGCTGCAGTTCTACCATTGAACTACACCCGCAATCCGGATGGATTTTACGGGACTTCCCTCACCCTCCGCAAATCGGCACCCCGGAGCCTACTTCCCCTCGAAATCGTACCGCACGCCGAACAGGTAGTCCTGGCTGTAGAACTCCCGCTGAATCGGCCGATCCGGCGTTCCCTGGTAAAACCTATGCGGCGTGTTGAGCAGATTCTTGATGTTGAAGTAAATCCCCAGCTGCTTGCTGAAGGCATAAGTGCTGCCAAAATCCATGGATGTGCGCTGTGCGTTGTAGACGTCGCTGGTCCTGTCGCCGCCGATGGAGAACAGGTCCGCGGAGACCGAGTAGGCCGCCACCTTCAGACCCAACCCATACTTTTCATAGAATATGGTCGCGTTCCAGGTCTCCTTCGAGGTCGACGGCAGCCTCGAGTGCTCGCCGGGCCGGATCTCAAACCGCGAATCCACCAGCGTGAGGTTGGCGCCCGCCCCCAATCCGCTCAACGCTCCGGGGAGCTCCGTGAAGCGCTGCTCCCAGTTGAGTTCCAGACCACGCGCGTAGGATGGGCCGGCGTTGGCGTAAGTGTTGTGTTTGAGGGGCAGGCCGCTGGCAGGATCAATCACGATGCCGAGGTTGTTATTGACGATGTAGTTTTTGATTTCCTTGTCGAACAGCCCGAGCGAGAGGATGCCGGCATTCGGCAGATATTTTTCGATTGATACATCGAAATTGTTCGCGGTGGCGGGCTTCAGCTTCGGATTGCCTTCGGTGAGGAAACCCGAGCCCAGATCGATGGTTTGCGACGCGTTGACCTGGTTGAACCCCGGCCGGGCGATCGTGGACGAATACGTCGCACGCGCAACCAGGGTCGGCATGATTTCATAGCGCGTCTGCAGACTGGGGAAGGCATTGGTGTAACTGTTGTCGGCGCGTACCGGCGAATAGATCAGATTCCCGGTCACTGGGTCGGTTGCCGGCGCTCCATTCGAAAACGCGACCTTGTACGCGCCCAAGGTATCCTTGGTTCTTTCAACCCGCACCCCGCCAACGATCCCGACCGGGCCGATGCCCATCTCGTACTGGACATACGCGGCGTAGACGTCCTCCTTGGCATCGAGGTATTGCTGCAGACTGCTCGCCTGATCCGTAATGAACTGCGTTTGCTGTCCCGCTAGAAGCGACTGCAGATAGCCCGGCCGGATGTCTATGCCATTCTGGTACTGCGAGGCGTAGTAGGTCTCGTTGGGACCATAGCCGGCGTCTGACAGAAGCAGGGCGGGCAGCGTGGGGAACGAATAGGGTTGGGTGCTCAGCCCCTTGTGTCGCAGACGGGCGTTGATCCCGCTCTTCAAACTCTCCCTGTCGAATCCACCCCAATGGAGCGGCACTTCCACGTTCACAGCCAGCGATCGCTCCTTATCGTAATTGTAGGCCGTACTGTTCGAGAATCCAGTGAACTGATAGAGGGTCGGATCGAGATAGTTCGCCCCGGTAATCGTGTATATCGGCGTGTGGCCCCGTCCCGTCGAGCTGTAATCAATCACTCCGGTCGGGGGCCCCGTGTAGGTGAACGCCGAGTTGTAGTCGTACGGCTTGCTCCAGTCGCCCTTAGTGAACCCCAGGCGGTAATCCAGGATAACGCCATCGAAAACGTTCCTGCCGCCGACCATGGCCACCTGATCTTTCGCAGTTTCCTTCTCGTCGCGCATATTCTTCTGAATCGCGCTGCCGCCCTGCAACGTATCCTCGAGCAGGCCGTTAGCCAGGGCGACCGGGTTACCGTCGGGGGTCAGATTGAGAAACTGCCGGTAGTACCTTTCCGTGTAACCGGCATCGAAGGCGCGGATGTACCAGCTGTTATCCGGGTCAGGCTGATAGCCGAGATCCATGCCGTACCCATGGCGCTTGCGGTTCAGCTCGTAGTCGCGCTGCTGGATGTTGTTGATCGCGTAATACGGGTAACCCCCGCCATTGACATAGGCGGGTTCCGCATCATCGATGCCGCGCCAATTCTCGTTATACGAGTAGGTCAACACGACTGAGAAGGGCCGGTCGCTATACGCGTCCACATTCGATTCGGATGGCTTTCCCGCGCCGCCGAAGCGGCCACCCGTGGTAATCGCGACGTCGATGACGGGCTTGCGACGCAGAGGTTCGTAGCCTGAACCGACGTTTCCTTCGGCAAACCACGCGCCATTCGTTGGTGCCGTCTTCGGCGTAATCTCGATCGTGCCACCGAGCGCTTCCGCATCCATGCTCGGCAGGTTGGACTTGGTGACGGTGAGCGCGCCGACCAGGCCGATTGGGATCGAGTCGAGCGTCACGGCGCGGTAGCCGCCGAACGGTGACGCATTGTTCGTCGGAGGCAGGCGCAGACCAGCGAAGGTCGTGCTGTTCAAATCAGCGTCAAAGCCGCGAATATTGACGTAGCGTCCCTCTCCCTCGTCAGTCTCGAGGGAGATTCCGGGAATTCGGCGGACGGCCTCGCCCGTGCTCACGTCCGGCAGTTTGCGTATTTCCGTATAGGTCGCAATGTCGATCAGATTCGGCGCTTCCATTTGCGCCTCGCGTGCCTGCTCCACGGTGGTGCGCTGCGCAGTGACGGTAATTTCCTGCAACGCGTTCCCGCCACTCCCCGCGTCGGCCGCGTCCGCGGTTGCACCGCCCTCGGCTGTACCCGCCACACATACACCCAGAAAGGCCTGCAGGGCGAAAAATGCCCCGCAGCCGTGCAGCCGGTAAAATCGATGCATAGCGCCTCCGCTTTGAGTCACAAACGTAACTCAGTGTGTCGACGGCGCATTTCGCTTTTATGACAGTGCGTCCTTCACTTTATTCTGCAAACCAACTCCAGCGGGCTTTGAAAGCTATCTGAAAGAAACTATAGACCGGGTAGGTGCGACCGCAGCCGGCACGCGCCGTGCTGATGCACGGCGCGGCGTAAAGCTCCGGTGCCGATCAGGCGGCGCCTAGTGCTCGGCATACATCTTCAGCGCGTCCGCACGCAGCGCCAGTTGGCTCGCGCTGCGGCTATAGAACATGTGGCCGCCGGCGTACTCCTTCACGCGCACGCGATTCTGATTGCCCATGACAGGCATCTGATCGGCGATCAGCACGGAGGCCATGAACGGACATGACAGGTCACTCCAGCCATGCACGATCAGGACATTCAGCTTCGGGTCCACCGCCACGGCCTCACGCAGCTCCTTTACCGAGCCGCGCAGTACGCCATCACCGTCCTCACCTTTTCCTTTTTCGTCGCCGTCACTCCATAGGGAGTTGACTTCGTAGCTGAGAGCGCTGTATCGCGCAGTGTATTTCCAGCCTGCGGTACGCGTGATGAAGTCAACGACAGCCGTGGTAGTCGGCGCAATGATGCTGTCGAGAATCGGATCGTTGCTGAGCTGTGTGGGGGAGAAGGGAAACGGATCCCAACTGGTGACGTTGGAATCGTAGCGGCTGCCGAGCTTGCCTTCCGAGCGGAATACCTCGCGCAGGTAGGCCTGTGTCTCCAGCCGGCCGCCAGAGCGGCGGACAAAGGTCGGATCGAGTCCGGAAAGATCCGTGACGCGCTTGACGATACGCTCGAGCGCCTGCGGGTCAGAGTGGCCCCTCAGAAGGTCCGCGACGTATTCCGTCCGTGTGTAGTCGGCGACTTCGCCCATCTTCGCGTCGGTCAGCTTGCCCTGGCGCTCCAGGTTCGCCGCCACGATGCTCGGCAACGTGAGCATCCAGGGCAGTGGGGACAGCTCGCTGTCAATGGACGCCGCCGGATCGAGATAGGGAGACACGAGCACCAGTCCGTTCATCGCAACGCCGAGCCGGCTTTGCAGATAGTAAGTGATGCGCGGGCCGCGGAAGCCGCCATAACTTTCCCCGACGAGGTACTTGCGCGAAGCCAGGCGCTCGTTCTTGTTCAGCCAGTCGAATATGACGCGCGACAGGTACTCGATATCCGCCTTGGGATTGTAGAAACGCTTTTTCGCCTCCTCGTCCTTGACCCGCGAGTGGCTGAAGCCGGTACCCACCGGATCGATGAAGACGAGGTCAGTAAAATCCAGCCACGTGCCCGGATTGTCGCGTGCAATCGCGGCATCAGAGGGGCTGTCGCCTTCGGCTCCGAATTGCACCCGCTTCGGGCCAATCGCACCGAGATTGAGGTACACGGACGACGCACCGGGACCGCCGTTCAACGCGAAGGTGACGGGTCGCCCAGCACCCGGAACGGTGTACGCGATGAACATGACGTCCGCTATCGTCCTGCCCTTCTCGTCGAGCACCGGCAGAGAGCCTACGGTGGCGTTGTAGTTGAGAGTGCGGCCACCCAGCACCATGCTCTGGTGCACCGTCTTGTCCTGCGGAAAGGGCGGCAGCTTCAAATCATCGTCCTGCCCCGGATGCTGCTCATCCTTCTGAGGACCTTTGGCTTCTTCCTTCGCCGGCGGTGCCTGATCCTTGTCCTTCGCCAGGACCCCCACCGGCGCAAGCACCGCGAACAGCAGACTCAAAGCGATCGACCACACAACAGGACGCAACTGCATGACAGTTCCTTGGGAAAAGTGAGACGAATCGAACAGAATAAACGAAATGGCGCGCGACCTCATCAGGGTGCTTTCAACACCTCGGCGCGCGCTATGGCCGGCCGCACATCGCGCTGATAGTTCCAGGGGACACTGTGCAGTTGCGCGAGCAGAGATCGCACGAACCGATCCTGCCTGCGCCGCGCCTCGGGCACGGGAACGCCGTGATTGAGAATCGCAAAGTACACAGTGCCCCGGTCGCTCGTTGAAATTGCCCCTACCAACGCACTGGCCCCATAGTCGCCAAACGTGCCGGTCTTCCCCACGACGCGACCAACCTCCTCGGGCCCATCCAATCGATGTCGTAAGGTACCTTCATCTATTCCGGCGACCGGCAAAATATCGGACAACGCGTGGCCCGTGGCGTGTAGCTCCTTATCCAACGCTCGCAGCAGATTCACGGTCACACGTGGACTCAGGCGATTCATGGGGTCGGTGCCCGCTCCATCGCCGAGCGTGATTTCGCCGCGCATGGCCTCGGGTACCACGCTGCGTGCCAGACTCTCCACGGATGCAGCACCACCCGCCTCATCCGCCAACGGTTTGAAGATGTTGTTGGAATAGTCGTTCAGGGACTTGGCGAGTGCGAGCAGCGGCTGCGAGCGATGAATGATCAGGGGCCGCTCCTTTGGCAGCCCAGTGGCGCCGGGTCCCGCGACATCCGCCGCAGGCAGCGCTGCCGCCGGCTCGAACCGAATCCCTTGCGGCCTCAGTGAGCCCGGGCTCGGGGCCGACCCACCCGGATTCTCGAGCTCCCACGCGCGCACGCTTGCCAATGCTCCAGCTGAGATCGAGCCTGACAGTGCGCGACGCAGGCGAGACCCGTCCTCGTCGTTCTGCCAGTCAAATGTCAACGTGCCACGCAATCGCAAGTTGCCAACCACCTGCCGGATGCCCAACTCGAGCAACCGGTCAGCAACCAACAGCGCGTCCTCATCCACCAACGACGGGTCACCGCCCCCCTGGACCAACAGATCGCCAAGCAGCGCGCCGTCAACCACCTGGCTGCTGGTTGAAAATGTCGTGACGAACCGATGCTCCGGCCCCAACTTGCGCAGCAGCGCAAGTGTCGTGGGAACCTTCGAAACGGACGCGGGGTGCACTGGCCGCGCGGCGGCCTGCCCCAGAAGCACTTTGCCGTCCGCAGCCTCCACGTACACGCCCTGGTCAGCGCCGAGAATCGACCGCGCATCGGCGGCAAGGCTTGGAAGCTCCCCGCCCGATGCTATCCGGATTACGAGCAACGACAGGATCAAAATCAGAATAGGGCGCACAATATCTTCCCAGGCAGTCAGGCAGCAAAGATCATGTATCAGCGGGTGTCGGCGGGTGCTATCGGCCAGCTCGCGCGCACGAGCGCGCCGCCAAGCGAGGAATCCGCGATCTGCACCTGCCCCCCATGCCACTCGATCGCGCGCCTGACGATCGCCAATCCGAGCCCATAGCCCACCTTCTTGCCCGCTGCGGAATCCAACTGCACGAATGACTGGAATACGCGGCCACGCTCCTGTTCCGGAATGCCGGGACCGTCATCTTCCACCACCAGCTCATTGAAACCCTGGCGCGACGTGAATGTCACGTTGATCCGACTCGAGGCATACCGCCTGGCATTGTAGAGCAGGTTCTTGAGCACGGTCTCTAACAGGTGCACGTCGCACACGACATGGTCGGCATCGTTCTGCACCTGCGCTGCTATCGCAATACCCGGCTGCGTGTCGTGTTTTACGGATTCGACTATCGCAGGAATCAGGCGCGTGAAGTTGTGTTCAGCCAGGTTGAGCGCCAGGTCTGCCCGCTCCAGGATCGCGTATCCCAAGGTCGCCTTCACGAGGCCATCGATTGCATCGATATCGGTCTTGATGTTCGCCAGCGACGCTGTGACTTCCGCCATACTGCCTGCGTGCTGGACCAACTCGATCTCGAACTGCATGCGCGACAGCGGCGTCTTGATCTCATGAGAGACGGCATTCGACATGTCCTTGTGGGATGCGATCAGCCCGTCGATGCGCGCAGCCATTTTGCGAAAGGTCTCGGCCAGCGGATAGATCTGCGAATGCGGCTTGATCCTGGCGGCGAAGCGCCAGTTACGGTTTCCGTACTGCGCCGCGGCCTTTTCGAGCACGCGCAGGTCGCGCGTCAGTGGCCAGATCCAGAACATCAGCACAAGGGCGATCACCGCATAGAACAAGAGCGTGAGCCCCCATTCCAGCGGCCCTCTCTGGCCGGCCGGCTCTGGGGATTTGAGCGCCAGCACGTGACCCTCGTCGATCCGTTTCAACACCCAGGAGTCGCCGCCTGAAGAGCGCATATAGGCGTTCTCACCGCGGCTCAGGCGCTGCAGCGTGCCGGGCCCGGCGATTTCGCCGGCCGCGAATATCTCCATGTCGAGCCCGGTCCGGGCTGCGATATCCGCCATCAAGGTTTTCCAGCTCTGCGCCGGCGCTTCCCGGAGTCGATCCGCAAGCACTGCCACGACAGCGGCTGTGGATTTCTCCTCGGCCATGTCCGGACCGCTGTAGGCTTGCAACAGCCGGTCCTGCCCCCAGCTCACGACAGCCAACGTTGCGGCGATGAGCAGATACAGTCCGAGAAAGTGACGTGCCATATCTCACCACGCATCCGGCACGAACAGATACCCCTGCCCCCAGATGGTCTTGATGCGCTCCGGGTTCTCGGCATCGTCGCCGAGCTTTTTCCTCAGGCGCGATATGCGGATATCCAGCATCCGGTCGAGGCCATCATAGTCGCGGTTGTAGAGGCTCTTGAACAGCATCTCCCGCGACTGGATCTCACCAGCGTGGCTCGCCAGGTGCACGAGCAGATCGAATTCATTTCGCGACAGTGTTATAGGCCTCGCGTCCCATTTGACGGTGCGGGATACGACGTTGATCAACAGACGCCCGAACGTCAGACTCTTGCCCGCTGTTGGGAGTGGGGGTTTGCTGCGCCTGAGAAGCGCGCCAATTCTCGCGAGCAGGACTCTCGGCTCCACGGGCTTGATGACATAGTCATCCGCCCCCAACTCCAGACCTAACACGTGATCGATGTCGTTGTCGCGCGCGGTCAGTATGAGAATCGGGTTGGTGTACGCGGGGCGCAATCGTCTGCATATCGTTAACCCATCCTCCCCGGGCAGGCCGAGGTCCAGGATGACCAGGTCCGGGTTGTCGCGCTGAACGAGCTCGACGACTTCATCGCCGCGGCTGACGATGGTCATCCGGAATCCCTGAGTCTCCAGATAACGGCTCACCAGGTCAGCCAGCCGAAGGTCATCCTCCACCAGCAGGACTGTATTTGCGGATACCGTGTTCATGTGCCGGAGCGGCTCGGACTGACTAGTCGAAAATGTTCCACGGCTGACGGCGCTTGTGGCGTAAGCGGATGGCCTCCCGGATGACACGAAGCGCCTCGGAGGCCAGTACGTGCTCGAGCGACATGTCGCGCAGCTGAAATGTCAGATCCTCGGCGAATGTCAGCTGAATCGTGTATGTCCCTTCCGCGTAGTGCTCCCAGCAGCGCTTGACGTCGGGCCGCGCCACGATCACCAGGCACAGAGATTCCTCGTGGGAGGATCGCCACTGAGCGTGGACAGGTGTTTCGCATTGCTTGTCCCTTCCTGTCAGGGTGCAGATGCGCGGACTGATTTGCAGCTGGATATTCCCATCCGAAGGCCCCATCGCCGAGTACCCAAGGGGAGCCATCCACAGACCCAGGAGCGCAAGCGAACGCGCCACGAAACGCCCGGTCCCTGGGATTCTAGTCAAAGTGATTGCCCGCCCCGTGTTGCACGATCTGATTGCCCCTTCCGTGACGCATGATGCGCGAAATCTACTTATGTATCACGTAAGTGGCGCCAACGAACGCTGTCGTCACGTAGTGACCGCGAACGATCGGGCTGTCGGCGATAGCATTCCCCAGTCGCTCGCAATGCACGAAGGCGTCGAGCTTCCATTTACGGCTCAATGGGCGGGAATACCCTATTTTTGCGAACGGATTCAATGCCCAGCCGGCCTCGTAGAGACCCGGGCTCCCGTAATAGTAATTGACGATGCCTGCGCTCTTCCAGGTAACACCCACATTCGCGGTCCAGGAGCCGGCCAGTCGCCCCACGGGAAACCCTAGCGCGGCGCGTATCTCATCGCCGTGATTGCGGCCTGTGATCTCGTGCAGGTAGTCGAGCTGGCCGGATACACCCGCATATTTGAAGGTCCACTCGGGCCCTGCCAGGTAAGTAATCCTGCGGGGCCGGGCGGGAATCTCCCTCAAGCCCTGGGAGTTCTGGCCGCCGGTGTCGACGACTGGTCTTTTTCCGCCAGCAACCGATGTGGTACCTCCGATGAAGATGTTCTGCAAGTCGCTGCGATAAAAGAAGACGCGGTCGTAGCCCGGGCTCGCTATGAGGCTGACCGTGTTCGTTTCACCTTCGAAGAGTGTGAACCCGGGGTCCAGATTGTCGATGAAGAATCGCTTGCCGTAGTAGCTGAACTGCGGAACGACAATCAGCGGGATATCCTTGGCGTGAACCACGGGATTGGTTCGAATGCCGGCGCCCAGGGCGACACTCAGGTTCCAGCGCCCCACTGCGACACACTCATCGGATGAGGCCGCGCAGTCATCTGCGGCGAGCGCCACGTCCGAGCAGCAAATTACAGCGAGAACCGCTGCGATATGACAGATCCCCCGCCAGCCCACCCGTCCTCTCTCCCCTGAGTCACAGGGGAATTACGCGAACACTCGATAATCTCAAAACGGGCCGCAGCCCGCTATCCGCGTCTGTAGCTGTTTGTAGTCAACTGTATCGAGAGCGCTGCGATCTGGGCGGCAGATACGCGGGCAGGATGCGAGCCGGAAGCCCCGGAAAACGTGAAGGGCTAGGTTGGCTTACCAGACAGGCTGGAGGCGGGCCGCTCGCGCCGACTCTTGCGCGTGCGCCGCCCGTTGCTGGAACGAGGCAGGAGCTCGAGCGGAAAACTCAGCCGGCGAGATGCTCAAGGGCCCTGGCGATACTCATCCACGTCTGGGTGCCCGCGATCGGAACCACCAGGAAGATTTGGATCACCACGAGCAGTCCGCCGTAGATGTAAGCCTTGTGCGGGCGGCCCCGGGTGCGCCAGTCATACACGATGGCCACAACGATCAGCATACTGGCGACCAATCCAGGCGGGACCGCCACGAACGGCGGCGGCGGACCCTCTGCAGCGCCCGGCGGAGCGAAAAGAGTCAGGAAAACCCGGGCGATGGCCGGGGTCATCATGCTCGCCATCAAAACGTACATCAGCCGTTTATGCGTTTCGGGCTTACGCACGTTGGCAATGGCTGCGGCGAACAGGCCGATCATCAGAGGCAAAGCGACAAATACCACGGCCGAAAAGCGCCGGCTCTCGTCTCCCAGGCCGCGGGCGTCCTCCAGCCGCAGCATCGTAATCCGGGTTGCGACGATGGAGCAGAGCAGAACGCTGAAAAGTGAGATACCTGCAAGGCCCCACGCCCGGTGCGTGGCGGTCCGCCCTGATGCGATCCATGCCGTTTGGACGAAATAGAACAACGTCCACGTGAAGAGCAGGAAACCGTGCACGTGCACTATCGGTGGTGCGTGGAACGTGCCGCCGGCCAACTTTGCCCAATAGGTGGGCATAAAGCCGCCAAATGCGATCAGGACGAATACGCCTGCCATCCACAGATGGAAGCGCCGGGAATCGGCACGGACGGCCGAGCCGCTGGCTAGTGTTGCTTCCACAGGAACCCCCGCTTCTTGAATTTGTAGCGCATTGTGCCTCCACCCGCCTGATTTGACCAACCCCGCCAGTACACCATCCGCTGCAAGCCGCCGCCCGCCACCAATCCGGCGTCGGTTCCAGGTGTAAGGAGGTGGCAAGACCCATTGGATGGGAACACCAGATTAGGCAGCAAACTTCCGTTGCCTGTTACCCGCTGGGTGCAACCGCGCTACATTGAAAACCATGTTATTCGCAGCGCCACACGTTGCGGTCGCAATCAACACGCCGTCAGGCCAGAGGAACGCCGGCCCCGGCATCCTCGAGGTCATCGTCGGGCACGAGCTCGTCCACGCTCTGGGACACGACAAACATAACTCGCACCTGATGGCTCAGACGATGCAAAAGGAAATGGGCGACCGTGCTGCGCAAGACAGACTCAGGGCAGGCACCATCTACCTGCCACCCCTGTCCCTGTCGGACGAGTCTGTTAGAACACTACAGTCAATCTGGGCGTGAGCGCACAGCGCTGGTCCGCACTGTTCTTCAGAGCCACTTGAAGCCCTTCGCCATCACAAACAGCAGACTGCCTGCCAGGGCGAAATAGAGTCCCATCGCCCAGACCTTCATGGAGGCGATGTCGTGGCGCACACTGGTGAGATCCTCGCGTACGCCCTCGATCTTCTGCGTGAGGCCCTCTCGTACGCCCTCGATCCTCTGCGTGAGGTCCTCCCGAACGCCCTCGATCTTCTGCGTGAGGTCCTCGCGTACGCCCTCGATCCTCTGCGTGAGGTCCTCGCGTACGCCCTCGATCTTCTGCGTGAGGTCCTCGCGTACGCCCTCGATCTTCTGCGTGAGATCCTCTCGTACGCCCTCGATCCTCTGCGTGAGGTCCTCGCGTACGCCCCCGATCTTCTGCGTGAGGTCCTCGCGTACGCCCTCGATCTTCTGCGTGAGGTCCTCCCGCACACTCTCGATCTTTCCCGTCAGCCTGTCCTGCACTCCATCCATGCGCGCGTTGACCTCGCGAAAGCCCTGCTCGAGCTTGTCTCGCAGTACGTCCACGCGACTATTCGTCGCATCGATCTTGTCGTTCGTGCGACGCAAGTCAACCTTGATATCGGATACGACGGTATGAATGTGTTGGACATCAGACTCCAACCGCGCGATCTGCGCATGAATCTGCTCGTCCATGTCAAACAGCTGCCGCCATCGGACGGAGCCAAGAAATCGCTCCGGATCCACCACTGTTAAGGAATTCATGTTCCACCACGACCTCGCTTTGGCGCAACTCGAAAGAGCCAAGGGAGGCAGCATTGTGGACTATGTACGTCAGTCAGACCAGTAGGTGACGACGATTTTTCTCGCCAAGAGCGCGGTCAGCGACGCCTCCAACCAGAGGCTCGCCCCGTGGAAAAACTACCCTTCAGAACCCCGCGGCGACGATGCGTCCGACATCGCGCAACACATACTCACGCTGCTTCTGTGGCGTATATCTGCAGCAGGAGATTGGCTGCGGTGTTGTCACTCCATTCAACAGCGGCCTTAGCTGCACCCGCCGCGACCGCCCCACGCCCACCTGCCAGCGCAGCCGCGCCAATGAAAATCCCACAACGACTCATACGCAAATTCATATCGTCCCTGCGTCCATTCATCCCAACCCGCCAAAGACCGTACTGCGAGCAAGTGGCACCGAAATACAGCAATCAAGGCAAATCATGGCAGAGCCGCTCATAGCAGAGCCACTGGCCCGCCATTTACCCCATCTATCGAAATCCCAGGATCAATCGATTGGATCACTGCCCCGCCTCACCCCCACACTCCTCGCCACCCAATCACAAGGCACCACAGGGATACGCGATGACGAACCCCACACTGACCACCGCCTCGGGCATCCCCGTGGCCGATAACCAGAACACACTGACCGCCGGCCGCCGCGGTCCGGCACTGCTGCAGGACGTACACCTGATCGAAAAGCTGCAGCACTTCAACCGCGAACGCATTCCCGAGCGCGTGGTGCATGCAAAGGGTTCGGGTGCTTATGGCACATTCACCGTGACCCACGATCTTACGAAGTTCA
>JAQGOF010000256.1 GCA_028293745.1 Gammaproteobacteria bacterium
CGCCGCTCGAGCCGGTCTATATAACGTCCGCCGGCAATCCAGTTGGTTTCGTCACGATTGCGTCCGACGAACAGGTAATAGGTCTCGGTGTGGGCAACGTCACCGTCGATATCACAAGTGTGGTTCAGCAGATTGTGGTGCGTAGACGACTGCCCCAGTTCATGCAGCTTTGATGCCCAATCATAAAGTGCGACTGGATTGCCGACGAACTCGCCTGCGGCAATGACGGCATCGGAGTGAAAAGCGGACAGAAATAGCTCCCGGTCGAAGCGATCCATTCCCCGGCTGAACCGTATCAGGCAATCGAGAATGTCCTGCCGCTCGAGCTGTTCTTCGAGACGGGCGAGTTTTTCGGGTGTCACGGTTTGGTTCATGGCTAGATCGGCGACCAGATAGGGGACCCGCGCTTCGCGCGCAGGGACGGAGGGATATTGCCGTCGATGTCAGTAACGCCATATTCACGCGCGAGCTCAGCCCCAATGAAGGTGCCACCGGAACGCTGCAAGATGTTGGAATCTGTGGCGAGGGCCACGATCACGCGCCCGGGAAACTCGACTGAGGAGCCGACCAAAGGGTCGGTCACTGTCTGCGATTTCATCGCAGGATTCCTGGCCAGGTTGCGCTCGGCCCGCTCGGTGAAGGTAAGTCCCAGCCACATCGACAGCGAGGCCACGTTGTACGGCTTCAGCTCGATAGCCATGTCGCGCGCCATGCGATCGACACCGGATTTGCACGTGCCGAACACAACACCGTAGGTGTAGGTGACTCCCACGTATCCGGAGATGGCCACGATGAGGCCGGACTTTTGTGGTGCCATCAATTTGGCCGCATGCCAAGCCGCAACGAAGTTCGAGCGCAGGCCGACGTCGAACATCTCCAAATTGGAGAGTGGCTTCTCCCAGAAGGGCTGGGGCTCCGTCAGGTCCTCGGGCAGAGAGAAGGCGTTGTTGACCAGTATGTCGAGGCGGCGCTGCTCGCGCTTGACCTGCTCGAAAAGGGCCGCGACTTGGTCGTCCTGCGCATGGTCAACCTGGACGGCAATGCCCTTGCCGCCGCGGCGGTCGACTTCCATTGCGGTCTCCCCGACGGTGCCAGGCAGAGGGTACGAGCCGGGCGTAACCGTGCGGCCAGTAACGTAGACAGTTGCGCCTTGCTCTGCGAGGGCGAGGGCGATCCCCTTCCCTATACCTCGACTGGCGCCGGTGACCACGGCAACCTTGCCTGAAAGTGAACGCAACTCCTGGCTATTCATGACGGCTTGACCCCTTGCCGAAGAAGGTCTCGCTGTAATCGCCCACGGCTCTACCCGTGTAATGGTCAGCACTGAACGGCATGCCCATCACGCCCTGCGACCAGTCGACCGACACGCCGAAGTCCCGGAACCAGTCATAGAGCATGACGCGATGGGCGATACGCCATTCGCCTCCTCGCTTTTCCAAGCGGTCAAGGTACCGGCCGCCAATGACGGTATCGCGCTCCTCGTTACCCATATTGACCCGGTGGTAAGAGGTGACATGGGTTTCGACCAAGGCTGTATTTGCCTTGAGGTCGATCACGCTCTGTCCAAGAACGTGCTGCGTCACCGGTATCGCAGGCGATCCCGGCACGACCCAAGCGAGGTACTTGTCGAACGACCCGACGAACACGCCATAGTCGGTCATCGAGTCCTGCCAATAGGATGCGCTGATCAGCTCCGCGTCGCGGCGGTCCTCACCACGGGCGAGGCGGCCAATGCACTCCCGAATCTTCTCGCGTTCGACAAGGGCCTTCAGCTCCTCTGTGATGGCGTTCATTTCAGGCCTCTGTCTGTTATCGCTTCGGCAGCTCGATTTCAGCCTTCGCAGTGGCCATGGTCGTGCCCAGTTGCGTAGTCATCTTGAAATCGACCTGCACTATGGATCGGCCTTTCTCGTCAACCGACCTGCCGATGACGGTTGCGTTGAAGATCGTGATATCGCCCGTGAATGCCGGGCCGCGATAGGCGCAGTTGGAGTGAACGACCATGCCCCACTCGCCCGCCCAACCGGCCAGATAGTCGAGAATCCATGCGCCCATGGAGGCGCCGTAGCCATACGCGCGCGGCATACCGATGTAACGAGCCCAGCGTGGAAAGAGGTGGCCGCGCGAAGGACCGATATAAGCACCATCCGTCAGCTCGGGATTTTCCTTTTCCATGACAGGATCCTGTTCCTTGCCGGCCATGTCTGCGGTAAAGCCGAGCGCCTCGATATCGAGATCCGTGCGGCGGTGAACCCCACACCAGATGGTGAACAGATAGGCGCGCCATTCCGTCGTCAGGCTCGCGATGGTGTGCGGACCAAACACACGCGTCGGAAGTTTGTCCCCGACTTTGACGTCATCCCAATACCGCTTGCCGTGGCCGAGATCGTGCAGTGTCTTGATATACTCGAATTTCTGCTTTTCCAGCTCCGCAAGCTGCGCATCCGTCCACTCTGGATCTTCAGTCGCCGCGAGCGAGCCCATCTCACGCGCGCGGTCAGCGCTATATCGAATGCTGGTGGATCGCTGTGTGGCGATCTTGTCTCCCTTGTCGTTGTAGTAGTGGTTGTCGCCACGTTGAAAACAGGTCGGCCCTGCGAACTTGGTTTCCTTGACAACGTAGTCGAATGGAACCCGCTCGTTGTGAATCAGATCGCCAGCGACGATTCGCGGCCCGTAAAACCACCACTCATCACCACCAAAGATCAAATGCGAATTGGGAATGCGGCCGACGCAGGCAGGCGCACTGCCGTGGCCGTCGTCGGTGGCAACAGCAAACGATAGTGGTGCCACGATTCGGCCGAAGCGACTCTCGGCCGCGAAATCATCCTCGTAGTGCAGGCGGTTGGGGTAGTGCATCGCCTGGACCCAGCGCCGGATGTCGTTGTTGGCCAGTGGCTCTTTCAACCGTGCCGGTTGAATGGGCTTACCGAGGTAATTATCGATGTCGGAACAGTCGAGTGTTGTTTTGTCGGTCATGAATGGACTCCGTTTGGAAGCTTTACGTTGAACGGCGTGACGGTCATCAAATGTATCGACCGCCGTTGACACCTATGGTCTGCCCCGTGACGTAGCCGGCTTCGTCGGACACCAGCCATGCGCAGGCCCCGGCGATGTCTTCGGGCTCACCCTGCCGGCGGATCGGTCCGGCCTTGATCCATTCTTCTCTCGATTTATGCGAGTCGTCGAAGTGCTTCTCAGACATGACGGTATTCATGACGAAGCGCGGCGGAATGTTGTTGCAGGTGATGCCCAGCGGGCCCAATTCGCGCGCCAACGTCTTGGTGAGAGCAATGACCGCCCCCTTCGAAGCTGAATAGTGCGCCATCAGGGGAGCACCGGACTGCGCACTCGAGGAGGAGATGTTGACGATCCGGCCCCAACCGGCAGCCTTCATATCCGGCACCACCAGCTGAGTGACGATGAAGGTGCCCTTCGTATTCACCTCGAACATCCTGTCCCACTGCGCGTCGGTCAGGTCTTCGAACGGAACCATGGCGGTAATACCCGCATTGTTCACCAGGACGGTGATGGCCCCGAAAGCATCCCGAAGCTTGGCAACGGCAGCTTTGACTTGCTCCCGGTCGGTAATGTCGGCCTGTAGGGGAATGGCCTTGCCGCCGGCACCGCCAATCTGGTCGGCGACCGTCCGCGCATCATCGATCAAGATGTCGAGCACGCCGATAGCAATGCCGTCGCGTGCCAGGCGCCGGCAGATGGCCGCGCCGATTCCCGTAGCGGCGCCCGTTACCAATGCGACTTTCACGATGCCCCCTCCCGCCGTAGCTAATGAACAGCAATGTTGACCAATACAGATGGTACCCATTACGCTGCGTTCAGGCCAGTGGAGGGGGTAGGCTCATGACCATCGGCAGCATCCAGGCGAGCAAGCAAATAATCAGCTGTGCCGCATAGGGGGTGCCAAAGATGACAAGCGATGATGCGGCCGATTGGTTCACCAACCAGGCGCTCGTAGACGACCCATTCCCTTATTACGAGTCCCTGCGGGCGAAGGGTCCCGTGGTACGTGAGCAGCACCATGCCGTCGTCGTGGTCACCGGCTACCTGGAAGCGCTCGCGGTTTATCGGGATGACGAGCGCTTTTCTTCGATCAATGCGCCGAGTGGGCCCATTCCCCCGCTTCCGTTCACGCCCGACCCGTACGACATCGGCCCGCAGATCGAGCACTATCGGGATCAGATCATTTACAGCGACTGGCTCGTCACGCGAGACAGGCCGGCGCACACGGCCTCCAGATCGCTGCACTTGTCGTTTTCGCGCGGCATTCACTCGTGCGTGGGCGCCCCGCTAGCGCGCGCAGAGGGCTTCATCTGCCTGCAGCGCCTCTTCGACCAAACAGAAGATTTTCGCGTCTCTGAAGCAAAGCATGGGCCCGCCGGAGAGCGCCGCTATTCCTACGAGCCGACCTATCTTCTGCGCGGCATGCGGGAACTCCATCTGGATATCCAGCCAAGGAGCGGTGTTGTTCCATCACCGCGCGCGGCCTAGCGTGGCGACTCACAGCGTGGAGCTCCTGCGTAGAGATGGTATTGAGTCCGTGAACGGCGAGAGTGTGCCGCTCAAGCGCATGGTGGCGATCGGTCTGGGTAATGCGCTGGAATTCTATGATTTCATGATCTCCAGCTTCTTCGCGGTACAGGTCGGTCATGCCTTCTTTCCCGCGGAGTTGGGGGCGCGGGGCCTGTTGTATACCCTGGCGACCTTTGGTGTGGGCTTCTTCATGCGGCCCCTCGGCGGGATCGTGATCGGTCGGTACGGTGACGCCCAAGGCCGGAAGCCGGCAATGATGTGGTCGTTCGGCTTGATGGGTCTGGCCATTCTGGGCATGGCGCTGACCCCATCCTATTCAAGCATTGGTATCGCAGCGCCCATAATGTTGTTGTGTTTCCGGCTGCTGCAGGGTTTCGCGGTCGGTGGCGAGGTGGGCCCGATCACTGCTTATGCCGCGGAAGCAGCGCCGCACGGTCACCGCGCGCGCTACGTGTCCATACTGCAGACCGGGCAGGGTCTCGCGGTCCTGTGCTCCGGCGTGATCGGCTATTCGCTTGCGCGCCTTCTGTCGCCCGGGAATCTCGATGCTTACGGCTGGCGCATCGCATTGTTGTTGGGCGTGTTGATTGTGCCCATCGGCTTGCTCATTCGCAGCCGTCTGCCAGAGACGCTGGGAATGGCGCAGGCGCAGGCGGCTCGCGAACCGGGGGTGCAGTCGCCCTGGCGGGTGTTCTTCGTGGGCCTGATGGTGGTTGGCGCGGGAACCATCGCCGGATACGGCCTGACCTACCTGGCGACCTACGCCCAGGACACGCTCAAACTAGGCGCGCAGCTCGCCTTCGTGACAACCATAGCGCAGGGACTGGGGTATCTGTGTGGCGCCTACGCCGGCGGCTGGCTCGGCGATCGCCTCGGTCATCGGCGGGTGCTGCTGCTCTGTTTTGCACTGCTGTTGGTGCTGATGCTGCCTGCCTTTGTGTTGATCAATCGGTGGCCCACGGCTGCGACGCTATTTTTGGTCACGGCCGTGCTGTCAATCATTCACATAATCGCCATTGTCTGCATGTCGGCGTTTCTTGTTGAGTCCCTGGCACCCAGCGTGCGGTCCGGCACCTTCGCGATGACCTATGCCACCGGTGTAGCTCTCCTCGGGGGCACGACGCAACTCGTTCTAAAACTACTCATCGACACCACCGGCAGTGCCTTTGCGCCGCCCTGGTATATCATCGTTGCGCTGGCGGCCGGAATGCTCGCGCTGACCCAGCTGCGGGAAAGTGCTGTCGGTGGTGGTGCGACGCATGCGTCGCACGGGTAAGGCCGCCAGACGCAACCGCTATCTACTTCCGTAAGTTGCGCAGCCGTTCCGTCCAGTCTTTCGGCAGTTGTATCTTCTTCGCTACCGGGAAGCCGAGATGGCCGTTGTGAGCAAACACATAGGCATTCGTGCGTAGTGGGTCTCCCGATACCAACACCATGAAGTCGTCTGGATCGAGCACAATCGGCACGAGCCGATTTGGATCGTCCGACTCCAGGAATGCCTTCGGAAGCCGGCCGAGGTTGACCTGCCGCTTGAGCGAGCCGATCGGGAAGTCCACCCACTTTTCGGTAAAGGTCTCGACGCGCGACGCGGGCATGCGCGCATGGTCGAACAGGTAGCGCTTGACGTCGTCCTTGCTCCATCCGGCACGGGCGATCGTTTCCGCAAGTATGGGGCTGAGCACGAGCACCGGACGCAATGTGCCATAAGAGAGTCCACCCACCGTAAAGGCGACCTCCCAGCCGGATTGCTTGACAACGCCGTCGGCGAGGTAAGGCATCATCTGTTCCGGCTGGCTGCCGGTGACGGAGGGAAGGACACCACCGCCCGTCAGCCGGGTAATGCTGACCGTGTTGTCCCCGGCCGCAAAACCCATATCGACGCTGGTCGGTGCCCAGCCGATCCTGGCCAACACATCCTCGTTCTCGGCAAGAACGACTCGGAACGTGTTCCCGAAAGTGCCTTTGTCGTTCTTGTTCGGAAGGAAGCCGGCCATGTTGCGCAGGGCGAGCCGCCAGAAGCGGCCGACGGACGTGTTGGCCATGAATCCGTCGCGCAGAACGCCCTGCTCATAGTTGAATTTGAGCTCCTTGATGATCCGCCCGTTGAGGATGATCAGCGTTTCCGACCCCGGCGTGTTGCCGCTATGTTCGACCCCATAGGTCGGATCTGCCATGGCTTCGACGAGGGCGACCAGGATTGGCATGTACTCCGGACGGCAACCGGCCATCACGCCATTGACGGCGGTCGCCCAGACCGTCGCCGCACGATTTTCCGGCAGCAGAATGCCGAGCGATTCCTCCGGCTGGCGGTCGGTGAAGCTGAGAAACTCCTCAATCTTTTCGATGGTCGGTGGAACGATCGGCAGCCCGTCGCTCCATTCGCGCTCATAGAAGTAGGCATTGACCTCCTCGAACGTCCCACGGAACACGATCTCGCGCGCCGAGGGCTCAGGGGGCAATACCTTCTCGACCGGCTTATTCAGCAAGTTGTCGATTACCTGCTGCGCGGTCACGTTCTTCACATTCGCGCGCAACTCCTCGAGGCGTTGCGCGCCTGGATGGCCGACGATCATCGCCACAGGAAGATTGGGCATGCCCAGTCCCACCGACGTTGCCGCGGCCTGGCCGAGGAAACCCTCACAGACCAACGACGAGGTCGGAAATCCGCCTCGTTCGCACGCTTCACTGGCCCGCAGCACGGCGGGCGTACAACTGCCTCAGCACGCCATCGATGAGATGGCGGCATCCACTCCCAGTTCTTTGAATCGCTGCGGTAGCGAGGCAAGCAATTCCTTTTCGTTCACGGCGTGGGTGGAGCCGAACTCGCGCCAGCTGACAAATTTCACATCGGGATATTGCTCGCGCAGCTGCTCTTCGAGAGCGGTAAAGACTTCGTCGCCCTCGAACAGGTAGTCCCAGAGTTGGGCAACGGTCTTTCCTTTGAGCGTATCGAGTCGCTTGGCGAGCGGCCGCATTTTCTGCTTTCGCTCCCCGGACGGCCAAACCACTTCATAGACGCCATTGCCGCTGGATTTCTTCGTCATCACAATCTCCTGTCAATGCAACAGCAGCCGAGCGACTGCCTCCGCCGCCCCAACACCCTCTGCCATAGCCTCAACGACATTTCCACCGTACTCCGTGCGAACCGCACCCACCGCGAACACTCGAGGGTCGGACGTTGCAAAACCTGGGCTCGTCTTGATGTGTCCGGTCGCCGTCCGCAAGGATGCAGGAACGAATCCAGTGTTCGGCGTGGCGCCGATGAACGGGAACAGACCCGTGCATTCAATCTCCGAGCTCGTACCGTCCTTCACATTGCGCAGGCGGACGCCGGAAACCCCATCGTGACCCAAGATCGCGCTGACCTCGCTGTCCCAAATGAAGCTCACGTTCTCGCGTGCGGCAAGCTTGTCGATATAGTCACGCTTCGCCTTCAGCGGGCTTCGGCACACCATGATCACTCGCCTGCTGGTCTTGGCGAGTACGAGAGCCTCCTGAGCCGCGGCGTCGCCGCCGCCAACAACGAGAACATCCTGACCGCGAAAGAATGGGCCATCGCATGTCGCACATCGCGAGACGCCCCGGCCGATAAATTCCTCCTCGCGGGCGACTCCGAGTTTACGCAGCGACGCACCGGACGCAATGATCATTGCCTCGGGATAATATGTTTTGTTTTCCTGATCAATCAGCGTAATGCGCTTGCCTAACTCGATTTTCGCGACACCCGTCTCGACAACCTGCACGGCGGCCTTGCGCGCATCCTGCAGCAGATGGATGGCCAGATCCTGGCCAGAGAACTTCCCGGGTACAAGAAGGCCATCGACTTCGTCAACCGTCGCAACCAGCCCGCCATACAGCGGGCTGCTCTCGAACAGCGTCACGAGACGCCCCAGACGTGCAGCATGACGCGCAGCTGAGAGCCCGGCGAGTCCACCGCCGATGACAGCGACTTCAGACATGTTCTTGAGCGGCCTCATCGCCTTTTAACCTCTCGTCCTGTTGAACTGTCCAACATCAGTGTTCGCCGGTCGTTGACCCGACGAGTGAAGCGGATGGTGTCGAGATGGTCCAGGAGCGGCATGCAGTATTTACGTGAGATTCCGAGGGCCGTCGTGATCTCGGTTACCAGCAATCCCGGGCCATGCTCCAGCAGAGGCGCGAGCCGACGCCGGGCATCTTCGATCGCTTCTTTGTGAAACAGAATCTCTCGATCCTTCGCACGGTCGACGGCGCGCACGACAATGCCCGCACGCAACAAGCGGTCGACCGCGCGTTTGGATGGTGCTCCTGTCACGATCGTACTGGGGTTAGGCGGGGTGAGCCCACTTCGCCGCAAGGTCTCGGCAATCTGAGACGCAAGCTCTACTTCGTTGCGAGTGCGAGCCAGGTCCTCACCCGGCCGAGGAATCAAGAAGTGGCTGCCACGCAGACTGACCACGCCTCGAGCCAATAGACGTCCGAGTGCCGCGTCCAGCACTGCATGTCCGGTCCCAGAAAGAGCAGATAGCAGCTTGTCGCGAGTAAGCCCGGTCGGGTGCGGCGCGAGTAAGGACGGAATACGTGAGAGCAGCTGATCCATGTCAGCCTTCCCCACGACCGAGCCCGAGCGCGTGATTACCACCGGGAGTGTCTGAAGCAACTCGACGACTCGTGGCGTAGCGAGTGCGGAAAGTTGCGACAGTTGCCGCAACGTCGTTCCTTCCGGTCCTTGCCGCTGGACCTGAGCAGCGACAATTTCCTCCGGCGGCAATGCGCGTAGGTCTTGGAGGCGTTTCAGGACCAAAGGGCAATTGCGTCGCTGGCGTCCCATTGCCGGCTCCAAAACCTTGCCGCCAGCGACCGTCTGTTGCGGGGAAGCAAGGCGGAGTATCACGTGCTCTCTGACCGGCAGTGCAACCGGCGCTGCGCAGTGGAGCTGAGCGAAGCCGGCCTGGCCGGGTTCAAGCACGTCTCGGTCCAGGAGACGCAGGCGAGCGTCCAGCTCGCCCGTGCCTAGCATTGAACGAAGCCTCATTCCGTTCCTGAGCGGTGGAGCGCCTTCCACGGCTCGAATGGAAATCGTCAGCCAGTCAGTCAGTGCAAGTGTGTCGGGCGCGGCGAGCGCCATGCCCCGCTTCAATTCGGCGATTTCGACGTCACGCAGATTGAGCGCCACCCGCTGGCCGGGCAGAGCCGTTGCCACGCGCGCTCCATGTACCTGAACCGCCTTGATGCGCACCGTCCGACGCAATGGGAGCAATTCCAACTTGTCTTCGGCCGAGACGGCCGCCCCCCGGAGCGTTCCGGTCACGACCGGCCCATGGCCGACGATGCTGAATGCTCGGTCGATCGGCAAGAATGCCAAACCGTCGGCAGCGCGCGGACGCTGCTTTGCCGCCAACGCTCTCAGCGCCTGATGCAACTCTTCGATCCCTCTCCCCTGCGCAGCCGAAGTCATGACGGGGGGCAACGCATCCAGATCGGACCGGCCGAGTAATCGCACCGCGTCGTCTGCGACCTGCCTGGCCTGCTCGGCTGCGACCAGATCGGTCTTGCTCACGGCGACTACCGCGCAACGCAGTCCCAGGAGAGCCGCGATGTTGATGTGCTCGACTGTTTGTGGCTTGACTCCTTCGTTGGCTGCGACGACCAGCAATACAGCATCGATGCCGGTTGCCCCCGAGATCATCGTTCGCACGAAACGTTCATGGCCCGGCATGTCGATCAGATCGATATCGGTATCCGACTCAACTTGCAGGTGCGCAAAACCGAGCGCAATGGAGATCCCGCGCCGCTTCTCCTCCGCAAGCCGGTCGGTATCGGTGCCGGTCAGCGCCCGAACCAGCGCGGTTTTGCCGTGATCGACGTGCCCGATCACGCCGAGCACGAGGTGTGTCATGGCGGCGCCTCTGCGTTATATCGATAATCGATTTTCATAAATCGATATCGGCCCCCGGGTGCAGGCTGCCCCATCCCACGTTCAATAGAAGCCTCCGGCAGCCCCACTGTCTGTACTTGAGGAATGCTGACAGAATACTGACCGCAGGCGACTGAACGGCGCCAGCCGGGGGTTGGCCGGTTCGAGGGGGATCCAGTGCAGCTGACGAGTGTTGGAGAACATGGTGGCGGGTACGAGGCGGGTTTCGACCTCGTGCATACCGACACGTTGCGGTTCTTTCCGGACCTGGTGAACGACCTGGGAGGCGATCCGCAGGTCCTGCTGCGGGACGTCGGGATCGACCCCTCGATCTTCTCGACCACGAAATCGAGCCTCAGCTACCGGTCGATGGTCGACCTCCTGGAGCATGCCGCGCTGCAGTTGCAGTGCGCAGACTTCGGAATGCGCCTGGCGAGCCTGCAGGGCGGCGGCCAGGTCTTCGGGCCCATTGGCATCGTGATGAAGAATGCCAACACCTTCGGCGAGGGCCTGGATTATGTCCAGAAGCACTATCATGCGGTCAGCCTGGCCGCGCGCATGCGCTTCGAGCCGAATCGTCCCGGTCATAAGCTGTTTGTCGGACACGAGATCCTGCTGGATCGGCTGCTCCACAAGCGCCAGGCTGTCGAACAGGTGCTGCTGCTCGGCCACCTGAACGCCCTCCAGATCACCGGTGGGCAGGCGCGGGTACGGGAAGTCCTGTTCCGTTACCAGCCTCTGTCCTCCCTCAGTACCTATCGCCGCTACTTCGGCTGCGAGATCCGCTTCGGCCAGGAGGAGGATGGGGTCGTCTTTTCCGAGCGGGATCTGCGCTGCCCCACCGTTGATCGCGACGTGCAACTCTACGAGATGGCCAGATCGTTCATCGATACGAGGTTTACGCGCGTCAGCCCGCCCATGCATATCCAAGTGCGAGCGCTGATCCTGCAGCTCATTGGGACTGAAGAGTGCAGCAACGAGCGCGTCGCCGCGGATCTCTGCCTGCATCCCCGTACACTTCACCGGCGGCTCAAAGCGGAAGGCAAGTCTTTCGAGGGGATCAGAGACGAGGTCCGGCGCGACGCAGCGCTGAGTTATCTTCAGCAGACCGACCTTCCGCTGCCGCTCATCGCAGAGAAGCTCGGCTATGCCGAGCACTCCGTGTTGTCGCGAAGCTGCTTCCGTTGGTTCTCCGCGTCCCCGAGCCAACTGCGATCGCGGGCGGACCGTTGCGGCCGCGATCACAGGCGAGCTGCAGGCTGATCTTCCGCGAAGCTGTCTTCAGGAGCTCTGCAGCAAAACGCTACAGAGCCTCAACGATCGTGACATTGGCCATGCCACCGCCTTCGCACATCGTCTGCAATCCATATTTCTTGTTCCTCGTGTGCAAGGCGTGTACGAGTGTTGCCATCAGCTTCGTTCCGCTCGCGCCAAGAGGATGTCCCAGGGCGATAGCGCCACCATTGACATTCAACTTCTGCGGATCCGCATGCGTGTGTTTGAGCCACGCCAGTGGAATCGGCGCAAAAGCTTCATTCACCTCGAAAAGATCGATGGCGTCGAGCTTCATGCCCGCGCGGTCCAGCGCCTTCAGGGTCGCATAAAGCGGCTCTTCGAGCATAACCACGGGATCTCCGGCGGTGACGGTCATGTTGACCACGCGCGCCAGCGGCTTGAAACCATGCGCCTTCACGGCACGCGCGCTGGCAACGAGAACGGCCGAGCTGCCATCACAGACCTGGCTCGCATTGCCAGCTGTAATCACTCCGCCCGCCGAGATCGGCTCGAGTTTACCCAGCGCCTGCAATGAGGCATCCAGACGCACACCCTCATCCCGGTCATGCACGACCTGAGAGCCATCCGCGAGCGCTACACGGACCGGTGTGATTTCCTTCGCGAAGGCGTTCGCTTTGATCGCCGCCGCCGCCCGCTGATGACTTTCGAGCGCGTATCGATCGAGGGCTTCGCGGTCAAAGCTCCACTTCTTCGCAATAGCTTCCGCCCCCACGAATTGGCTGAACGCGGTCACACCAAAGCGCTCCTGAACGGACGTTGGCCAGGGCTGTGCTCCCATCGCCGCAGAACCTATCGGAACACGCGTCATGCTTTCCACCCCGCCCGCAATGACGAGGTCCTGCACGCCGGCGATCACTGCCTGCGCGGCAAAATGCAGCGCCTGCTGAGAAGAGCCGCATTGCCGGTCGATCGTGACGGCCGGCACGCTCTGTGGCAGGCTCGAAGCCAACACGCAGTTGCGCCCCACATGCCAACTCTGCTCGCTAGCCTGCGTCACGCAGCCAAAAATCACGTCATCGATAGCGGCCGGGTCGAAATCCGTGCGCGCAACGATTGCGTTGAGGCTCATTGCGCCCAGATCCACCGCGTGGATGTTCGCCAGTCGGCCTTTGCGGCGCCCTCCTGCGAGGCGCACGGCATCGATGATGAATGCTTCAGTCATATGTTCCGTGTACCATGAACGACACTGTTGATCAATCGTGGTGGAGGATGGGACCCATGTCAACGCCTGCCGACACTTCCCTCCGCAGTTACAAAACCATTGCCCTCGAGCGCAAGGGCCGCCTGCTCACATTGACGCTCAACCGTCCCGACACGCTCAATGCGGTCAACCGCGAAATGCACGAGGAGCTGGCGGACGTGTTCGACTTCGCAGCCCTCGATGAGCATTCGGAGGTCGTGGTGCTCACCGGTGCCGGGCGCGCATTTTCGGCCGGCGGAGATCTGGAGCACATGGCGCGGAATGCTGCGAACCCAGAGCTCTTCGACAACGAAGTACGCCTCGCCAAGCGGATCGTCTTCGCGCTGCTCGATCTCGACAAACCGGTCGTGTGCCGGTTGAACGGCCATGCCGTAGGACTCGGCGCCACATTGGCATTGTTGTGTGATGTCATCTTTGCCGCAGAGAACGCCAAGATCGGTGATCCTCACGTAGCCATTGGACTCGTTGCGGGCGACGGCGGCGCTGCGATCTGGCCACAGCGCATCGGTTTCGGCCGCGCGAAGGAATACCTCCTGACCGGCGAGCTGTTGACTGCAAAGCAGGCGCAGGAGATCGGACTCGTCAACCATTGTGTACCCGCTGCCGATCTCGACGGCGCGGTCGAGGCGTTCTGCGAACGCCTCCTCAAGGGTTCCAGCAACGCAATTCGCTGGACCAAGGTGCTCATAAACCTCGAGCTGAAGCGGGTTGCCACTGCAGTCATGGATGCGGGCATCGCATATGAAGCGGTGACCGTTCGATCGGCTGAGCATCGCGCGGGCGTGAAGGCACTCATGGAGAAGCGCAAGCCCGATCGTTGAGAACACCCGGGAGCCGGCTGCTGATAATGTCCATCGCTTCACGGACGATGCGCTGGATGAGGTCGGCCACTGTCGGGATGTCATGAATCAGTCCCTGCACCTGCCCTGCCCAAACCAGTCCCGCATCGAGGTCGCCTGTTTCGAGCAGAACACGCCCCTGTGCGCCGCGAACCAGGTGGGCAACGTCCTCGAACCTGGCGTCGGGACGCTTCAGGATTTCAACCACCTTGTCCGAAACGCCGTTCTTGCCGACTCGCGCCGTATTGCGCAGTGAGCGGAAGATCAGGTTGGTGCCGCGCTCGTCATTGTCCACGAGCAGCTGTTTTACACTTGGATGAATCGGGGCCTCCACGGTCGCGCAAAAGCGCGTTCCCATATTGATCCCATCCGCGCCCAGGCTCAAAGCCGCGACGAGACCGCGGCCGTCGCCGAATCCGCCCGAGGCAATCATCGGGATCTTCACCTTGTCGGCGGCTGCGGGAATCAGAACGAGACCCGGAATGTCATCCTCGCCCGGATGTCCGGCACATTCGAAGCCGTCGATCGAGATTGCATCGACACCCATGCGCTGCGAGGACAGCGCATGGCGCACTGCAGTACATTTGTGGATCACGGTAATGTCGTGCTCCTTGAAATGTGCAACGTGCTCTTGTGGATTGTGACCGGCAGTCTCCACGATCTTGACGCCGCTGTCGATGATTGCCTGTCGATATTCCGCATAGGGGGGCGGTTTGACCGACGGCAGAATCGTCAGATTCACGGCAAAGGGCTTGGCTGTCATGGAGCGGCAACGCTCGATTTCGTGGCGCAGGGCATCTGGAGTTGGTTGCGTCAGCGCAGTCAGGATGCCCAGCCCGCCGGCATTGGAAACAGCTGCGGCCAGCTCGGCGCGGCCTACCCACATCATGCCGCCTTGCACGATGGGGTAGTCGATTCCAACCAGTTCCGTGAAACGTGTTTTGAATTTCATTCTGACCGCGCGTACATGCGTGCTCGCACGGCAGGTTCGAGCGGATCCACACCCGGCTCCAGGTCCAGGCGTGCGGTGTTGAACACCATGGCCAGCAGATCATAACAACCCACGGCGAAAATAATATCCAGGAGTTGCGCGGTCTCGAACCGTGCGGACAGCCGTGCCCAGGTTTCGTCCTTGATACACGCGTCCGCATGCAGCTCATCCACTGCACGCAGCAGGTCGGCATCCTCCAGACTCCAGCCGGGAGCATCGGGTCCGAACTGGACCCGCTCCAGCTCCGCCTCGCTCAGGCCCGCGCGGCGGCCCAGTATCAGGTGCTGCACAAACTCGTATTCCGAGCGCCGCAACCAACCGATGCGCAGGATCAGCAGCTCGCGAATGCGCTTCGACACGGTGCTCGCGGTGGCAATGTGATTGTTGAATGTCAGAAATGCCTTCGCAAGCGCCGGATGGCGCACCATCGCACCCAGCCCATGCATGCCCTGCGCGGTACCTGTTTGCCAGCGGGCCAGGACGAAATCGCGACCCGACGGGAAGGCGCTCACGGCGTCATGTATCGCCGCGTCCCAATCGGACGGCAGCACCGGCGAAATGCGTGGAGTTGATTCGCTCATCACCTAAGCCTGCAGATATCGATCGAGCTGCTGATGCATGTTCAGGATGATCTTTTCCTGGTTTGCAGCGAGCCACGTGTGCTGAATTCCCTGCGAATGCAGCCCCTTTTGAATGCGCGGAATATTCCCGAGATCCTGGCGCGGAATGAGTAGCAGCTGCTGGGGATCGCCCAGGTCGGTGACGCGGTCGATAGTCGCGCGCGGTGGCTTGACTGCGGCAGGCAACGTCCGGGTGGACAGAATCTCGAACACACAGCGGTCAGGGTCGAACCCATCAGGCCGTATGCGGTAGATCATGGCATTGCCGGCCTGGGGCAGGACCATCAGGTTCGGAAAGATGAACACTTCGCCGCCCCACATCCCGAGAATCTCGGGTATCGGTTTGGGCATCGGGCGCCCCTGCTGCGCGGCAGTCGCATACAGAGCTTTCATGTACTCGCCCCCGAGGCTGGAGCCTTCGGGAATGGGTTTCCCGCGCAGCGTCAACAGGACCTCGATATCTTCCTTCAGCACCATGGCATCCATGCCCTCGACCAGCAGGTTCAGGCGGGCTGCCATCTCCTCCAGAGGGTCACCTTTGCGCTCATTGACGTGACCGGCCATGGGCGTCTTCTTGCCACCGAAGAAACGTCCGTGTCCGTGCGGAAAGACTTCATAGTTGACATACCGATGTGTGAATTCGGCATCCTCGCGCTTGCCGAGGATGACCTCGGCACCACCCTTCTCCAGCTGCGGGTGAGTTGCTGGAACGTGAAAGGCCTCGAAGAAAGCTTCCTGCGCGACCTTCCAGTTGGCTGGGATGGAAAGGGACTTCCACCAGTAGTGATGCATGTCGCCGACCGCGAGACCTTCGAGCAGCGCTCGCAGCGGCGCGATGAACTCGTCGAACGGCTGCGGGTTCGGGTCCAGGTTGATGAACACGAAACCGGCGAACAGGACGACGTTGACCTCCTTGAGAGCAACATCACTGTCGCGTAGAGAACCGCCGCAAAATTCCTGGCGTTCGAGCACGAACTGGTTCTGGCCCGCGAGGTTCCAGCGCCAGCCGTGGAACGGACACATGATCCGGTTGCTCGGAAAATGACCCGCTCCCTGCGCCAGCGCGGTGCCTCGATGCGGACACGCATTGTGATATGCCTTGACCGTTGACGGGTCTACCCGCACCAACAGGATTGCCTGGTCACCGATGTCATAGACGGTGTAGTCGCCAGCGTCGGGGATCTCGTCGAGTCTCGCTGCAGCCTGCCAGACCTTGCGCCAGAGCTTCTCGTACTCGAGACGCGCAAAGAGCGGATCTATGTAGCGCCCCGTGCTGATGCCATGCGACGTGATGTTCCAGGTGGGCGGCCAATCCGTGCCGCCAGTGGAAGGGACGGAGGTCCTCGGGGCCGCTCGGCGGGATAGTTCATTCATACTGCTTCTCCGTTGGGTGGAGTCCAGACCGACGTCAGTGCAAACTCCGACAGGTACTTCGTAGAGCTCCAGCCGCCATCGACAACTATGGTCTGCCCATTGATAAACGCGCCGCCCGGCGAGCACAGGAAGGCCACCGTGCTTGCAATGTCATCAACCACGCCCAGGCGGTGATGCGGGGTCATTTCCATATTCATTCTGCGGAATTTTTCATCCTGTAAGCGACCCTCGGTCATCGGCGTTTGAATAACACCGGGAGCGACCGCGTTGCAGCGTATGCCTGAAGCGCCGTATTGGCAGGCGATGTGTGTCGTGAGGCCGGTCAGTCCGCCCTTGGCTGCGGAGTAAGCTCCGCCCCGAAGGCCGCCGACGACAGCGTAAGTGGAGGTGATGTTGATGATCGCCGATCCCGACTTCATGTGTGGCAGAACCTCACGCGCCAGGCGGAACGGCGCACGGAGCATCAGGCCGAGAAAGTAGTCCAGCATCTGATCGTCGGTTTCATGGAGGGGCTTCGGGCGTCCAACACCGGCATTGTTGATCAGAAAATCTATGCGGCCCCAGCGCGATACCGCCAAATCAACAATGCGCTTCGGCGCCTCGTCCTCGGTCAGATCGACGGCCAACGTGGCAAGGCGACTGGGATCACTGATGAGTTTCCCGAGACCTGCCAACTTGGTCGCATCGCGCCCCACACCCAGGATCGCCATGCCCATCTCGGCCAGCTTGACGGCGCAGCCGAAGCCAATACCGCTGCTCGCTCCGGTTACGATTGCCACTTGCATATCACCAGCCCACCTTTATGTTGGCAATCCGCTCGTTCGCCGCTTCCAGGCCACCTGCGATGCTGGTCAGGAGCTGTGCGCGCTTGAGTAACAAGTGCGGATCCGCCTCGTCGCTGAAGCCCATTCCGCCGTGGATCTGGATGTTCTTACCGGCGTTCTCCAGCGCAGCCGAGCCGGCAACGAACAGCGCGCACTCGACCTGGAGAGCCGCGTCATCGCGTCCCTCGTCAATCGCAACCGCCGCAAAGCATGTTTGGTCGCGGGCTCGACGCGCAGCACTCACCATGTTGGCGCAGTGATGCTTGACCGCCTGGAAACTGCCGATCGGGCGACCAAACTGCTCGCGCGTTCCTGCGTACGCAACGCTCATGCCGACTGCCACTTGAGAAATGCCTGCAAGGGCAGCCGCATCGATCAACCGTAGACGCAACAGCTGCGGCGCCTCGAACCGAGCTATCGGTTCACCCAACGCGGTTGCCGCGCCCAACCCGGCGAGCCACAGCCGGTCATCAACCGTCCGCGACACGCAGGAACCTAATTCATACAGCGCGGCGTCGGAGCCATCCCGCAGCAGCATGAGATCGGCGGCGGCGTCCTCCACGATGATTGTGCGAGCGCCACGCCGATACGCAGCCGCGACCCGCCGCCCACGAAGTCCCGCAGCGCCCTTGCCGAGCGGCGTGTCTGCGGCGCCCGCAAAGGCGTGTGCCGCCCCAATGGTCGCGACGACCGCGGGCGCTACGAGGCGCTGCCCGAGCGCCATCACGATCAGCGCCTCCTCGGCGGCTCCAAGACCGCTTCCCCCCTGCTCTTCAGCGACACTGATTCCGAAGATCCCGATATCGTCGAGGCTGGACCAGGTCTGCGCGTTCTCTACGTGGGAACCATGAAGGCGAGAGAGCGGAAGGAGCGGCGCCAGCGACTCCTCGATCGTGCTGGCCAGGGCCAGCTGGTCGGCATTGGGATGGTAACGGGTCTCAGCCTCCACGAAATTGCCTCGCAATCAGGACGATTAGTCTGGTTCAAGTATGGGCCAGCCAATCTACGGCCGTACCGCCTCTTCCGCATTGATGCTCGAGGACGGCGGCCTGGCGCCACGCGACACCGGGTATTAGATAGTATGCACTATCAAGTGGCGGGGTTGCCGGCTTTGGCATCCCCGGCAAGGACGAAGTCGCCCATAATCAAGACCGCCAAGGCGGGACCCTTTACGTTGGAGCTTTTCTGCAACGACCAGTCGCCATGCCCAGTGACTTGAACACGAATCGAAAGCTGATCGCCGGACGATGGGTCCGCTGGAACGGTGAGCGCGCCGCGCGCGCTTATGCGCGTGGCCTGTGGATCCCTGAAACGCTAGCCGACTGCCTACGCAAAGCTGCGGAGCAAACGCCCGACCGGGTGCTGCTAATCGATGGGGATCGTCGCATTGACTGCCGAACCCTCTTTGCGCAGGCAAGCGCGCTCGCACAGGCGATGCTGGCCCGCGCGCCGGCAGGCAGCGTGGTGTCTTTCATGCTGCCCAATTGGCACGAAGCGGCCGTCATCTACCTGGCTGCGACGCTGGCCGGAATGGTGGTGAACCCGATTCTTCCTTCGATGCGCGACCGCGAGTTGCTCTTCATTCTGAACGACGTGGAGAGCCGGCTGATCTTCGTGCCCTCCGCTCTGCGCCAACAAAACTATGTCGCGATGATGAGCCGAGTGACCGCTCAGCTTGGCTCACCGCCGGAAGTAGTTGTCCTGCGCGGGTACGCCGGACGCTACACTTCTTACGAATCAATGATCCAACTCAAGGACAGCGGGAAGGAGGTTCCGACCGTCAACCCCGACGCAGTCGGGATGATTCTCTACACATCGGGTACGACTGGCCGCCCGAAGGGTGTCCTGCATAGTCATAACTCGATCCATGCACTGATCTGCCAGATCCGCGCTCACTGGCTCGTCGAGCGGGGCGACAAATTCCTGGTCCCTTCGCCCATTGGACACATCGGCGGCTCCATCTATGCGTTCGAATGTCCGCTGCTGCTCGGCACGACCGCGGTACTCATGGAGCGTTGGAACGCGGACGACGCAGTCAAAGTGGTGGAGACCGAGGGGTGTACGCACATGGCCGGTGCGACCCCCTTTTTGGAGCAGATGCTCGCTGCCGCGCGACTTGCCGAGACGCGTCTTCCAACTCTGAAGTTGTTCGTCTGCGGGGGTGCATCCGTTCCTCCATCATTGATCCGCAACGCGGCGGCGTATTTCGAGCGGGCCGTTGTCACACGGGTTTATGGGTCCACAGAGGTACCCATCACGACCGTAGGAGCGACTGGGCGAGATGACGCGACGCATGCCGCAGACACTGACGGCAGGCCCGGCTTGGCGGAGATCAAGTTGGTCAATCACACTGCTGCGCCTGCGGGTGAGGGCGAAATCTGCGCCCGCGGACCCCAAATGTTGCTCGGCTATCTGCACCCGGAGGATGACGCCGACGCATTCGATTCCGAGGGGTATTTCAAAGCAGGCGATCTTGCGCGGTGGGTTGATGACTCGTATTTAGTCGTCACCGGACGGGCCAAAGACATCATCATTCGAAACGGAGAGAATATCTCGCCGAAGGAGGTCGAAGACGTGCTCGTGGGGCATCCCGACATTGCCGAAGTCGCCATTGTTGGCCTCTCCGATCCGCGGACCGGTGAGCGTGCCTGTGCCGTGATCGTGCCGAGGCGCCCGCCCGGTCCTGACGTCGCAAGCCTGCGCGGCTTCCTCGATTCTCAGGGTATGGCCACTTTCAAAGTTCCCGAGCAGGTCGTCATCTGGGACGCTCTGCCGAAGAACGAAGCGGGCAAGGTGCTGAAGCATCAGATCCGCGCTGCGCTCGTACAGAAGAGTTGAGGCAGAGGGTTTCGTCATGACTGCCGCGATGTCAACTTTTCGGCGCGAGGCGCGCCAGTGGCTCGAGGTCAACGTGCCGACCGAGCCACCGCCCGAGGATGGGCCCGCTTCGCGCGAGTATGTGTTGGGGTGGCAAAGAAAACAGGCACGCGACGGTTGGACCGGAATCGCCTGGCCCAGGGACGTGGGGGGCCGCGGTCTGTCGGTCCTCGAGCAGATCGTCTGGTTCGAGGAATATGCCCGGGCCGGAGCGCCTTCCCCTCTCGATGCCTCCTTCGTCGGGTTGAACCACGCAGGCCCCACGCTGATCGCCTATGGCACCCCGGAGCAGAAGGCGTTTCATTTGCCCAGGATCCTCGCCGGCGAGGTCATCTGGTGCCAAGGCTTTTCCGAGCCTGGCGCCGGGTCCGACCTGGCGAGTCTCAAGACCCGCGGGCGGGTCGAGGGCAATGAGCTCGTGATCGACGGCCACAAGATCTGGTCGAGCTTCGCGGACATTGCCGACTGGCAGGAGCTGTTGATACGCACCGATCCTCAGGCCAGGACCTCAGCCGCGCTCTCCTGGGTGATCTGCCCGATGAATGCGCCGGGAATGACCGTCCGGCCGATTCGTACGATGGCCGGGCCGCGCAAGTATTGCGAAGTCTTCTATGACTCTGTGCGTGTCCCGTTATCTAACGTAGTTGGCGGCCTGAACAACGGCTGGGCAACGGCGATGTCCACTTTGAGCTTCGAGCGCGGCACCGCCGCACTTGCGTTGCTCATCGGTCTGACACTCAAAGTCGAGACGTTGCTCGCCGCCTGTCCGGCTGACAGGCCGGAAATGCGCCTGAGGCTCGCGCGACTGCGTGCGGAGGGAGCCTCGATCCGGGCCACCACTTACCGCTTCGCGCTCGATTCTGAAAACGCAGTACCCGATGCGAGCGGCTCCATCATCCGTCTGTGCTTCGCGGAATTTGCGCAGCGTGTGACTGCAGCAGCGATCGACCTGTACGGGATAGACGCGCCCGAGGTTGTCGGCACGCATGGTTGGGGCCATGACTATCTGGATGCATTCTCCGAAACAATCGCCGGCGGCACTGCCGAAATCCAACGCAACATCATCGCTGAGCGCGTGCTCGGGCTCCCGAAGGGGCCACGCTGACAGATTGCAGATCAACCGGGGCCCCCGCAGCCAAAGCAATGTTGTGCGACAGCCTTTGCCTGTCCGCCACGTCCACCCAACTCGGACAGCAACGCCTTCAAGCGATAAGTCCAAAGATGCAGCGGATGCTCCAGTGTCATTCCCATCGCGGCGAGCATCTGATGAACGTCGTACACGACGCGGGTTGCACTTTCCTGGGCATGTGAGGCAGCCAACGCAGCATCCCCCTCATCGCCAGTCCCAGCAGCTTTCAAAGCCAACCATCGCACCCCGCCTGCCAGCACCGCGCATTCCGCCATACGATGGCGCAGGGCCTGGAACGTACCGAGGGGTCGCCCGAACTGCTTGCGAGATGAAAGGTGCTCAACAGTCGATCCCACGGCTGCTTGCAGCAGACCGCTGACTTCGGCGGCAAGCGCGATACGCAGCCACTTGCGTATGTTCGCTGCCTCGCTGCCCGAGAGCTGCGTCGTTGTCGTGCCCTCTTTCAACTTACCCATCGGGTAGGCGAAGAGCGACTCGACAGCCTCCACCTCATGTGCCGCCGGCTGGACGATGCCGACGTTCTCACCGTGGATGACCAGAACGGTCTTTGCCGTTGCAAGAAACCGCCCTGGACGAGAGTTCTCCGCCACTGCCAGTGGGCGTGGCCATTCACCTGCAAGCTGCGGCCGCACCAACATGGACAGGGCGATCTCGGCGGTGAACGGCAGGCGTGCCAGTCTCTCCACAGCCATCGCTGCAGTGAGTGGCCCCAGCTCAGGGACCTGGGCAATATCAAAGTACTGACCGTCCTCGAGCTCCCGTTCCAACTCGTGCCCGACGAGCGCGAAGCCAAGAAACTCGGTGGGCCTGGCCTCAAACCGTGCCGCCAGCTTGTCCACTGCCGACACCAGCGCGTCCTGGTCAGACGTGAGTTTGAAATCCATCAGCGGGGTTCCCGTGGCAACCTGAGCAGCTCGGTGGCAATCAGGTTGAGCTGAATTTCGGCGGCGCCGGAAGCGATGCCGGCGACGATTGCGCGCTGATGATGAGCGAGAAGCATGGAATCGCCACCGCTCAGTGCCTCGGGCACGTGCTCGACCACGAACTCGCCTACCAACCTCTCTGCCATCACGGTCGCGAAGCGCGCCGCACTGGCTTCCGGCCCGACGGGAGTGCCATGGCGGCGCTGATCGACGATGCTGTAGCTGTAGAGTCGTGCGGCTTCGCATGCAGCGCGAGCCCGCGCCGCTTGTTCGACCGCCCCGTGACCGAACCGCCCTGCCTTCTCGAGCTTCTCCACTGCCCGGTGCAACATCCTGCTCGCAAGGGCGAAGCGCGGAATGCCAACACGCTCTAGCGAGAGTGCCGTTCTTACGATCTCCCACGCTTGACCTTCGGCACCGAGCAGAGCATCACCCGGCACTTCGGCATCGTCAAAGAACACTTCGTGGATATCGCCTTCGCCGATCAGGCTTGGAATCTGTCGCACGATGACGCCGGGCGTGCGCATGGGAATCAGGAAAATGGAGATGCCTTCACGTCCGGGAGCCGTTTTCGCCAGCAGGAAGCAGGTGTCGGCATGCCCCGCATACGAGGTCCAGACCTTCTGACCGCTGATGCGATAGCTCGAGCCGCGCTTCTCGGCGCGAGTGCGCAGTGATGCAAGGTCGGAGCCCGCTTCCGGCTCTGAAAAACCCTGGCACCAGATCGTCTCGCCGCGCGCCATCGGGGGAATGTAACGGGCCTGCTGATCTTGCGAGCCATAGCGCATCAGCGTCGGACCGATCCAGTTCACGTTCATGTACTGGCCGCCGCGGGGCTCGCCCGCCGCCCACATTTCTTCCGCCAGGATGAAAGCGGTCCACGGATCCGCATCACGTCCGCCCCAGCGCTGCGGCCAGTGCGGCACCAA
Organism: Gammaproteobacteria bacterium; assembly: GCA_028293745.1. Classification (GTDB taxonomy): domain Bacteria; phylum Pseudomonadota; class Gammaproteobacteria; order Steroidobacterales; family Steroidobacteraceae; genus 13-2-20CM-66-19. The sequence goes on from JAQGOF010000256.1 coordinate 23,472, forward strand.
CAGGCCCGCTTGCGCGAGCTGCGCGCAGAACTTCTTCGCGAAGGCCGATTGCGACTCGGAGCCAGGACCATGCGCCAGCGACTCCCAGTCCTGCGGCAGATGGGCAGCCAGGAAATCACGCACAGCACGACGAAATGTCTGCTGCTCACTGTCCCACTGAAAATCCATCAGGCTCGATCCAAGCTATGCGGCCGGCCGGCAAACGTACCAGAGCCGGCGGAAGTGCTCTTGACCCCAGGAGACACTATTGGAACGGCGGAAGTCAGCGCAAGCTGCCGCGCACCTGGCGCGGCGAAGCGGAGAACCAGCGGTAGCAGCTGCGCGAGAGCGCCGAGGTCTCCGAATACCCGAGCATTTTGGCAACCCGGATCAATGGAATGGACGCATCCTTGAGGTAGCGCAGCGCAATCTCGCGACGCACGCGGTCCTTGATCGCTTCGAAGGATTCGCCCTCGGCTCGCAAGCGGCGCTGCAGCGCCCGGGGATGTATCCCCAGCATGGAGGCAACGCCGCTGTGGGTGCAGTTGCCCTCGAGCAGCAAGCGCTCGACGAGCATACGAATCCGGAAAGTGAAGACGGCGTCGGTCGCCGGGAAGCGATGCTCGATGAAATTCGTCGCCAGCTCGTACACTTGCGGATCGGCCTTGGGAGTCCGGATGTCGAGGTCGCTGTCCGCGAACAACAGGCCATTCATCCGCTGGCCGAAGCGAACCTCCGTTCCGAAATACTCGCGATAGATGGCCAGCGGCGAAACCGGTTCGTGAGTAAACCAAACCTCGCGTGCCCGGACCTGGCCGCCGCTGATAGCGAGAGCGCTGTGCTGTGTCGACAGCAGCGCGCGTTCGAGTCTCTGGGGATGTTTTGGCAGCCCCACCGGAGGGATTTCGATTCGCACGAATACGAAGCCCTCAACGCCGGAATCCTCGAAGCACATGTGAACCGCGGTGCTGTAGCCCTGGACGTACTCAACGCAGTAGCGGAATGCTTCCCGAAGCGTCCGCGAGTTCCGCATCACATAGCCGAGCGGACCTAGAATCTTCACCCCGCCCTGGGCGGCAGTGAGGCGCATGCCAAAGTCCGGACACCCGAGCTCGACGGCAGCCCGCTCGAGCAAACGCACGTACGTGCGATGAGGAATCACTGCGTGGGGGCTGTTCAATGAAGCCGGGTCGATCTGAGCCTCGGACAGCAGGGCATTCGCATCGCCGCCGAGCTGCGCAACGAGCTCCGGAAACTTGTACAGGGAATCGACGCACACCATCGCCCTGCCGCTGTCATGAAGACCCGGATCATCCCCTGCAGACTCAATAACCCGTGGATTGAGCATTTGGCCGCCCCCACTCATGCCTTACGAAAAAAAGGATGACGCCGGGGGATCAATTGCGCAAGCTCGGCCGCAGCAGCAGTGCTCCTGGCCACGCTAAGCTTACATAAGATCGCTGGCGGCGCCGCGCGCGGGGCTCAACGCCGCCGGTCGCTTCCGCGGCCCTAATTGTCGCCGGGTGCCAAGGACCCCCGCGGGGCCGGTGCTAGCGTGCACTCATGAAACTCACCACCACCGACCTGACACCCCGGATCGGAACCGAGATACGCGCCGATCGGGAAGCCCTGTTGAAGGGTACACACGCCGCGGCCATTCGCGACCTGCTCGAGCGCCGTGGCGTCGTCATCTTCCCCGAGGTGAGATTCAATGATGAAGAGCAACTGGCATTCTCCAAGACTCTCGGTGAAGTCATTCCCCAGGGAGAGAAAGGGATCTTCAAGGTCACTCTCGACCGGAACGAAAATAAGATGGCGGAGTATCTGAAGGGAGGGTTTTTTTGGCACATAGACGGCTCAACGGACGATGTACCGACACGCGCATCCCTACTGAGCGCGCGACATCTGTCGCAGACTGGTGGCCAGACTGAATTCGCCAACACCTACGCTCCCTACGAGGACTTGCCCGAGTCGGAGAAAAAGGCCCTGGAGAAGCTGAGAGTGATTCACACGATCGAATCCATTCAGCGCAAGATCTATCCCGATCCCACACCGCAGCAGGTGGAGGGATGGCACGCCTACAAACCAAAGAGCCACCCGCTGGTGTGGACACATCTGTCCGGTCGCAAGTCCCTCGTGCTCGGATCGACAGCGTCGCATATCGAAGGTATGGATCTGGAAGCCGGCCGTGCCCTCCTCGCCCGCCTGGAGGAGTGGTCCACCCAGCCCCGCTTTGTCTATCAGCACAAATGGAAGCTCGGAGATCTGCTGATCTGGGACAACACGGGAGCCATGCACCGGGTCCTCCCCTATGCTGCCGACAGTGGCCGCATGATGCACCGTACGACGCTGGTTGGAGAGGAAGAGTTGGTTTGAGCCGACCGGGCGCCCGCACCCGCCCTGCTTCAGTCGCGCGCGGCGAACGGCCTCACAGTCAGGCGCAGCCAGACTTCCCGCCCCGGGTCCGCGAAACAGCCTGCCGGATCGATCCCAAAAGCACTCCGTAGCGTACCGCCGGACGGGTTTGGAACGATCTCGGTTTCCAACGGCGAGGATACGCAGTTTCCGGAGGTGATCTTGTCGTTGATGTTCTTGCCGATCACCGCGACTTCCCAGAGGTTCTTCGGACCTTGCAGCGTCACGCCCAGATCGACCTTGACGAAGCCGCCCTGGTAGTTGTCGTTGTTGGGACGGTTAACCGACAGATAGGTGACATACCTGGATGAAAACTCATTGCTGTTGGTGAAGACCAGCCTGTAGTCACTCGCGAGCGGCATTTCATAATCGAAGCCGAGGGTGGCTTGCCATTGGGGGGCACGGATGAGAGGCGTTCCGGAAAGGTCCTGGGCGGTGTAGGCCCCCTTGGGGGGGACCCCGGGAAGGAGGGGACCCGGGCCCGGGTTGGCGGCCGGGTTGAAGGCCTGGTTACAACCTTCGGAGACCAACTGGCCACCCCAGCAGGGAGCATTGTTGAACTTCAGGTACCGGCCGTGGTTCCAGTTCACGGCTGCGTTGAATCCCAATCCCGCAACCGCCGCCGGATGGTAAGCGGCATCGAGGTCGATGCCGTAGGTGCGTGCATTTGCCGCGTTGACCGTCTGGATGACGGGCACACCGTTCTCCGGAGGTGAAATCACACCAACCTGGAGTCCGTTGTAATCGTAGTAATAGCCGGCGACGTTCAGGGCGAGCTGGCGATCGAGCAGACGGCTCTTCACGCCCACTTCGCCGCCGTTGACCTTCTCGTCGTTGAATGAATTGTCTTTGCCCGTGACTGCAGGGGTGGCAACGCTGAAGGAGCCCGACTTGAAACCCCGCTTCCAGGCTCCAAACATTGTCAGGTCATCCGTCGGCCTGTAAGTCAGAGTGACTTCCGGAGAGGGCCTCTTGGTGTGCAGCTCCGGTCTAGGCACGACCGTGGGCAGTCCGGTGAGCAGGCTGGTTGGGCTTTCGACCCGCTTCTCGTCGGTATAGCGCAGACCGCCTGCCAGCTCCAGCCGCTCCACGATGTTCCATCTGACCTGACCAAACACCGAATAGGTCTTGATGTCCACGGGCGTATTGCCGTTTTGCAGAATACACTGCGGAATAAAGGCACACGGCAGTACCGCCGGATATGCGTAGTTTCCAAATACCGTCACGTTGTCGACCAGCTTGCCGTCCTCATAGAGGGCGCCCAGGGTGAAATTCACCGGGCCCTTGAAGTCGCTGTTGGCCCGCATTTCCTCGGTGAATTCGCGGCGATGGAAGTGGTTGTTGACCCCGAGGAAGGGACCCGCGTACGTCGTCTGGTATGGATTGACCATGCTCTGGGAGCTCAGGTTGTAGTAACCCGTCGTGGAAGTCAGCGTCAGGGTGTCAGTCGGAAGATAATTCAGGTCCAGTGTTCCGTAACTCTGATGGGTTTCGAGAAACGGCACTCCGTGGTTCAGCGCCACGGGGAAATCGGCAGGATCGAGTGAGAGTACCCGCATAGTCCGGTCGAGCCTGCAATCCTCGCCACCGCCCTGGAAAGGCGGAAGTCCGGGCGCGAGGGTTCCGGTCGGAGCGTTGGTACACTGAAAGGTGTCCGGATTGAGTGCGCGGTCATACACGAAGTTGACCTTCAGGCGCGCGGTGAACTGACTGACCGGATTCCACAGCGCTGTACCGCGGACCTGGTAATCCTTCGAGTCGGGTGCATGCTTGTTCGGCGCCACGACGCCGGTACCGGGCAATGGGGTGCCGACGTTGTCGAAGTATCCGTCCGCCGTCGAGTACATGCCGGCCAGCCGCAGCTTGAGGGTGTCGGTCACCGGGCCGGAGACGATCAGCTCGCCCCGCGGGTTGACTGACTCGAACTCGTACGCTGCTCGCCCGATGACTTCGAACCTGTCGGTCGGGTCCGCGGTGCGAATCGAAATCACGCCACCGGGGCTGCTCTTCCCGTAGAACAGCGCCTGCGGCCCCTTGAGCACCTCGATCTGGCCCACGTCGAACAACCCACTGTTGAAGGCCAGGCCGTTGCCGAGCGACATGCCGTCAAGGTTGAGCGAGACTGATTGATCGACGCCGGGATCCTGTGAAGCCGTGCCGATGCCACGGATGGAGACGAGCGTCCCGATGGAGAGGAGTGAATGGCCGAGGTTCAGGCCGGGAGCGAGCTTCGGAAGGTCTGTCAGCTCGGTGACCTGCAGCCTTTCCAGCCGAGCCTGCGAAAGCACCTGCTCAATCACCGGTACGTTGAGGATCGATTCCTCCCGCTTACGCGCGGTGACGACGACTTCCTGAACATCTGCAGCACCGGGTGCTTCAGCAAGTCGTATCGGGCTCTGGGACTGCGCATGAGCGCCGCTCGCCAGACTGAATGCTGCGAGTGCGGCGGATGTCGCCAGCACCTTGCGGCGCCAGACAGATTGCTTCTCTGACAAGTTGATACCCCCCCCAATTCAGAAAGCGGAAATGAAGTCCTCTGCGTCCCGGCACCGCAAGGGCCTGTCTGCACGACATCCCTGACGGCGTCCGGTCGTATGCGAAGTTGGGGAGAGGCATGACGTTGATAGCACCACCGCACGGGGTGTTCTTGACACCTCCGGACATTTCCCACTGCTATGTGCGACTTTTTGGCGTGGACGCGACAAAGGCCGCTGCGGCGTGTCATAGCCGGCACCCTCGATGGTTACCGGCTGTTATACAAGACTAATATCCGTCCCAGGCTAGGATGGATTCACCGCCGGGCTCATCGGCAGTACACCGCGTTTGTTACGGGCCACAAACACAGAAGAGGCGCTTGTGAAGAAGAAGCTGACGTTCGGGTACCTCTACGATTTCAGGAATCCACAGCAATGGCGCAGGCCTTGGGCCGATCTGTACGCGCAGACGCTGGAGTTCATCACCTGGACTGAGAGCATTGGGTTTGAAGGAGCCTGGGTACCCGAGCATCACGGCTCCGAAGATGGCTATGCGCCGTCGCCGCTGGTCACACTGGCCGCCATCGCGGCGCGCACCAAGACAATCAAACTCGGGTCGGCAATCGCGCTGGCACCTCTCTACCATCCAGTGCGGTTCGCCGAAGAGTGCGCCGTTCTCGACATCCTATCCAACGGCCGGCTCGAAATGGCTCTCGCGGTCGGCTATCGCCGGCGGGAGGCCGAGGCCTATGGCGTCGACTTCTCTACTCGCGGGCGGCGCGTGGATGAGTTCCTCGAGATTGTCCGCAGGCTCTGGGCCGGAGAAACGTTCTCGTATGAAGGCAAGCATTTCTCCCTGAAGAACGCTTCGATTGTACCAACGCCACCTCGCGGGCGCGTACCGCTCTACATCGGCGGGTTTACTGACAAGGCGCTGGAGCGCACCGCGAAGTACGGCGACGGCTACTTCGGCAACGAAGAGGTTTGTGACCTGTACCTCGAGAAGCTGCGCGCCTGCGGCAAGGACCCCGCCAGTGCGCGGATCCGCATCCAGGGATTGTTTGTCCTCGTTGCAAGCGACCCCGAGAAGGCGCTGCATGAGCTGGCGCCCCATTTTCACCATGTGAACAATGCATACGGGGAATGGTTGAACGAGGATCGGGCCTCCACGGGTTTCGGTGATACAGCGCGCTTGAAGCCGATGACGCTCGAAGCCTTCAAGGCCAGCGGCATATTGAAGATTTTGACTCCCAGCCAGGCCATTGACATGTTCAACAGCATGCTTGCGAAGGCGCCCATCGAGCACTTCATGTTGATGGCGCCACCTGGAGTGCCGGCTGCGAAGTTCGCCCCCTATGCGGAGGTCTTCGCAAAGGAGGTTATCCCGGCGTTTCGTTGACCAACGGCAGTCCGAGCTCCTCGAGCACCTCCCGGGTATGGGCGCCCAGCTCCGGAGCAGCGCCGGCGACACGGCCTGGCGTGCGCGAAAACCAGGTCGGCACGCCCGGAAAGCGCACGGGCCCCTGGGGCGTATCGACCGTCTCGAAGAAGCCGACTGCGTTCAGATGGGGATTGTCGAACAACTCATCGGGCGTGCGCAGCGGCGCCGCAGGTATGTCGAGCGCTCGAAACAAGTCCAGCCATTCCTGGGTCGTTCGCTCCTTGAGGGTGCCTGCAACCAGGGCGTACACGGTATCGATGCGGCGCGCCCGCAGCTCGAGAGTGGCAAACAGAGGATCGCTGGCCCACGCCGGCCGCACGGCTCCGACGAAGGCCGACCATTGCTTGTCGTTGTATATCAGGGCGGAAATGTAACCGTCGCTCGTGCGGTAGGGCCGGCGGTTGGGTGCCACCGCGCGGGGGTAGATCGCAGGTCCCAGCGGTGGGTCGAACATGGCGCCGTTGGCATGTTCGACCAGCATGAAGGATGCCATGGTTTCGAACATGCCGACCTCCACCTCCTGGCCCTCGCCGGTCCGCTCGCGGTGGAACAGCGCCATCATCGTCGCGTAGAGCGCCGTCATACCGGCAACCTTGTCGGCCATGATCGTGCCGACATAATTCGCTTCACCGGTCAGCATCTGCTGGACAGCGGGCAATCCGCATTCCGCCTGGATTGTATCGTCATAGGCGGTCAGGTCCCTGTCAGGCCCGCGCCGGCTGTACCCATAGCAGTTGGTGTAAATGATCGACGGTTTGAGGGCGGCGACATCTTCATAACCAAACCCTAACTTGGCGATTGCCTTCGATCGCATCGAGTGGATGAAGACGTCCGCCCGCTGAATGATTCCGCGCAGTGTAGTTTTGCCCGCCTCCGTCCGAAGGTCGAGGGCGACACTGCGCTTACCGCGGTTTACATTGACGAAGACGCCACTCATCCCGGGTACGGGCCCGACCGAGATATACCGGGTATTGTCCCCGTCGGGTGACTCGATCTTGATCACGTCTGCGCCCATGTCAGCCATCATCTGGGTGCAATACGGCCCCATGACCATCGCGGTAAGATCGACCACGCGCACGCCGGAAAGCGGACCTTTGCCCTTCATGTGAGTCAACGGCTCTTCCACTGCGGGCGTCGTTTCTCGGCGAACGCTTTGGGACCTTCCTGCGCATCCTCGCTTCGATAGACACGTTCCGAACCTTGCCGCGCAGCGCGCAAAGCCGCTGAACGGCCCATCTCTGTAGAGAGCATCACCATCTCCCGCGCCGCCATGACCGACAACGGCGCGCCGTCGAGAATTTCAGTGGCGAGAGCAAGCGCAGCAGCCATCAATCCATCGGGCTCAACCAGCCGGTTGACCAGCCCGATTTCATAAGCGCGTTGCGCGCTGATCGGTTTTCCAGTCAGGACAATCTCCATCATGATCCGCTGGGGGATCATATGGATGAGCGGCGCCGCCCAGGGCGAGCTCCTGCCCACCTTGACTTCCGTAATCGCAAATTGCGCGCGCGTGCTCGCGACGCACAAATCGCAGGCCTGGGCGATCATCCAGCCGCCGGCAAAGGCAACGCCGTTTACCGCGGCGATGGTCGGCTTGGTCAGCTCGATATTGTCACCCGGTACGGGAAACATGTCGCGCGGGGGGACAGTCAGCCGCAGCTCCGTCATCTCTTTAAGATCGCCGCCTGCGCAAAATGCCTTATCACCAGAGCCCGTCAGGATGGCGACCCGCAGCGCCGGATCCCGCTCAAAGCGGTCCCACGCGGCAAACAGTCCGGCGCGAATGTCCTTGCCGAGGGCGTTGCGAGCCTCGGGACGATTCAACGTGATGACCGCGATTCCATCCTCGCGCGCATCGAACAGAACAGCGTCGCTCATCTAAAATCCTCTCCGCCGGATGGTATGGGCCGCCTGATCCAACTCCTCGCGGAAGTACGGGTGGGCAATGCCAACCAGGCGGCACGTGCGTTCGGCGAGTGTTTGCCCCTTGAGTTCGGCCGCGCCGAATTCAGTGACGATGACATCCACGTCACTGCGTGCGGTCGTGACCGGCCCGGACAGAGCGGCCGTAATCCGACTGACTTTGCCGCCCTTGGCCGTCGCGGGCAAGGCAATGATGGAGTGGCCGCCGCGCGAACGGCTGCCGGCCCGGACATAGTCCACCTGGCCGCCCGTACCGCCCAGATATTGGCCGCCGCTCTGCTCGGCATTGACCTGTCCCGTCAAATCGACCTCCACCGCCGAGTTGATCGTGACGAGTCGCGTCAGGCGCGACAGCACCGCCTCGCTGTGCGTGTATGAGGAGCTGCGCATGTTGATCTTCGGATTGCGATCGACGAAATCATACAGACGCCGGGTACCGATGAGCGCACCCGTGATCGAGACACCCGGGTCAATGGGTTTCAGCGCATTGGTGACCACGCCCGCCTCGACC
>JAQGOF010000005.1 GCA_028293745.1 Gammaproteobacteria bacterium
CCACCGGGACCACCGGGGCCACCGGGACCACCGGGACCGCTAGGTCCGCCAGGGCCGGCGCGGTCGCCCGGGCCCCCAGGCGACAGTGGGCGCATCGAGTCAGCCTCCCGAAACCCCGGTGGACCGCCATCACCCGGTGAGGCCTCCGCCGCCACCAGTTGCCGCCCCAACTCCGACAACGGCACCGGTGCGTTGTGAATGGGAGGGCGCGTAATGAGCAATGTCAGCCCGATCGCCTCGGCGATCACCAGCGCTGCGACCATCAACAAGAACGTCCTGCCAAACAGCGACAATGACCATCCTGCTCCGAACCATTTCACGTCCGAACAACCTTCGGCAGCAGCATGTAACCCTCATTCCGGACCGTCCTAATCAACTCGGAGTCGGCGCGATCATTCAACTTGCGGCGCAGGCGGCTGATCTGCGTATCAATGGCGCGATCGTAGGAATCGGTATTGGGGCCGCGAGCCATATCGAGCAGTTGGTCCCGGCTCAAAACGCGCTGCGGGTTCTCGAGGAGACACCGCAGCAGCGCAAACTCGCCGTCCGACAGGTTAATGAGCGTCCCGGCCGGATCCCGCAGCTCGCGGCGCAACGGATCCAGTCGCCACCCATCAAACTCATAGCGCCGCACGATGTCCGGATTGGGCTCACCGCTACCGCGCCGACGCAGCACCGCGCGCACGCGCGCCAGCAACTCGCGCGGGTTGCATGGCTTGGGAAGGTAGTCGTCCGCGCCCACTTCCAGACCGATGATGCGGTCGGTATCCCCGCCCAGCGCGCTCAGCATGATGATGGCGACGCGGCCATGCTCGGCGGCCAGATACCGGGCCGCACTCAGTCCATCCTCCCCCGGCATCATGACATCCAGGATCACGAGGTCGGGCACTGTCCCGCGCATGAACTGGCGCATTGCCCCCGAATTCTCAGCCGTAGCCACGCGGAATCCATGCGCGGCGAGGAACTCCGAAATGAGCTTCCGCAGGTCCGGATCGTCGTCCACGACCAGGACTAAAGGTAAACCTGAGGGGGACATCGGGCTATGCATTCATACTGAATAACACGCCGACCTACCGGCCGTTTGTCAATGGTGACACATATCGACAACGCGCCGCCACACTCCTGCCCTAGGTTGATTCGCAAGCGCGACGCGCGACCGTCAGCCATTCGTCAACCCAGGAGCCGCACAGGTTATGAGCAACACGCCTTCTCAGAATGATCACGATCACGACCACGACCCGGCATTGCAGCGCGATCTGCAGAGGATCGATGCGCAACTGAGCCAGCGCCGACAAATGCTCGGCTGGCTCGCCTCCGGTGGCGCCGCCGCCTTTGTCGCTGCGTGCGGGGGTGGCGGCAGCAGCGGATCGAGCGCGTCTTCCTCCTCCAGCAGTTCCTCGAGCAGCTCTTCGTCCAGCAGCAGTAGCTCATCCTCGAGCAGCAGCTCTTCGTCGGGCACGTCCACCGCCTGCATCGCCGATCCGACGGAAACCAACGGTCCCTATCCTGCCGACGGCTCGAACTCGGTGAATGGCGCGGTCAGCAACATCCTGTCCTCGAGCGGCATCGTCCGAAGCGATATCCGCAGCAGTTTCGGCAGCTCCACGACCACCGCGCCCGGTGTTCCCCTGGCGCTGACCATTACGCTGGTCAACAGCAACATGGCTTGCGCGCCGTTGCAGGGCTATGCCATCTACATCTGGCATTGCAATCGTGACGGCAACTACTCGCTGTACTCGAGTGCAGTTCAGAATGAAAACTACCTGCGGGGCGTGCAGGTCACCGATGCGAACGGGCAGGTTACGTTCACCACGATCTTCCCGGCGTGCTATTCCGGGCGTTATCCTCACATCCACTTCGAGATCTATCCCAGTCTCGCCGCTGCCACGAGCTACGCGAGCAGCGTGCTGATCTCCCAGATGGCGCTGCCGTCGGACATCTGCCAGACGGTCTACAACAGCGCCACCGGCTACACCCAGAGCATCACCAACTTCGCGGCCGTGAGCACTTCCAGCGACAACGTGTTCGGGGACAACACAGCGGCGCAGCTCGCTCAACAGACTCCCGCGCTGGCAGGCAGCGTCGCGGCCGGCTACACTGGGACCATTCTCATCGGTGTCGGAGCCTGAGGCTACGCGTGGCACCCAAAGCAGTATCTACATGCGGATGTCGAGCAATGGAAGCTACTGGTGCGCCCTGGCCCTCGTCGCATCGCTGGCATCCGTCAACTTCCTGACAGACCTCGCCGAGCCCCGGGGTACGGTCTGGGATGAGTCCTACTACCTGACTTCGACGGAGCGCTACGCCGAGGGCGTGGCGCAGTTTGCCAGTCATCCGCCGCTCGGGCTGATGCTCATCGCGGCCGGCGATGAGCTGTTGCATCCGAACAGGAGTATCGATACCCGGCCTCTGGGACGAGACAAACACGCAGATGGCCGGGTCATACCTGCAGGGTACTCCTTCGCGGGAGTTCGATTGGCCCCCGGACTGTTCGCAGTCCTCGGGGCGATGACGTTCTTCGCCTTGATGTACGCCATTACCCAGTCCACGGTCACGGCACTCGTTTTCAGCAATCTGTTCACGTTCGAGAACGCCTTCGTCACCCAGTTTCGAGCGGCGCAGCTGGATGCTTTCCAGATCGCCTTCACGGCGGTAGCCCTTCTGTGCTTCGTGATCGCCGCGAAGCGCCAGCAGCGCAGCTCTCCCGCACTGGAAGCAGGTCTGGGTGCCGCCTGTGGGCTCGCCATGATGGTGAAGTTGAATGCCGTCGTGCTCCTGCTGCTCGGAGTGATGTTGATCCTCCGCCGCGTGAGCATGGGCTGGGCAGGCACGCCGAGACGGCGCTTGCTGTTGATCGCGATCCGCGAAGCCAGCATCATCGCCGGCAGTTGCGTTCTGGTCATGGTTGCCGTATTCGCGGTCCATCTGCGCGTCGGCACCAACTACGTCGATCCGACAACCGTCGCGGGACAGAAGGATCAGCAATTCCTTTCGCAGCAATATCGTGAGTACCTGCAAGGTACGCGCCCACTGTCACCAAGCGTAATAGTGAATGCTGCGAGCGACTACCTGCAGTTCATGGCTGCCGACTTCGAAGGTACTCCCCGTAGCGATGCAAACGCCTCCACCCCGCTGCAATGGCCACTGGAGCACGGAACGATCAACTATCGTTGGGATTCCGATGGCACCCGTACCGCGTACGTTCAGTTGGTTGGCAATCGCGTCAATTGGATCCTGGCGCTGGCCGCTCCATTCGCCGCGCTGGCGCTCCTGATTCTGCAGTGGCGGCGGCCCGGTGAGCCGGCAGACCGCGTACGCCCGGCCGGCGTACGCCGGCCGCTACTGGTGATGCTGCTGATCGAATACGTAGCCTTCATGGCCCTGCACTGTTTCCTGGGCCTGTTCCGGGTGATGTACCTGTACCACTATTTCATCGGCCTGCTGCTCGCATTCACCCTGCTCCCGCTGGTCTTTCTGGAGGCAGCCGACCGGTGGCCGGCCGTACGGAAGTGGCAAACACCGGCCTTGGCGGGATTGACGGCACTTTTGCTGGTCAGCTTTGTATTTTACTCACCGCTCAATTTTCACCGGCCCCTGACGTACCAGCAGTGTGAGTGGCGCAATTCCTTTCAGCACGTGGTGAACTGCAGGTCGTAATGCCGGACAGCCTTGGGCACGTCGCTTGCTGCCGACAACCGACGCCCAGGAACTTACACACTCAATGCTGAAGCTGAGTTTTTATCATAAAGCGGCCGCAAGGCCGGCGGCGTCATTGGAGATGACAGATTTTCGGGTTTCGGGTGGCACTGTGGCGAACCCGTTGGCGCATGGATTGATTGCCACCTATTCCCATGGCGCATGGAATCACCGTGGCGCACGCTATCCAATTCTCGCCGTGACGGGGGGCGGTTGTCTTGTTTTTGGGGTCACGCGAGACCCGACGACTGTGTCGGACCCGATCGATCACTACTATTTCATCGGGCCGACGCTCAGCGCGAATGGCGTTGCCATCGCAAAATACATCGAGCCACAGGACATGTGGCACGGCATAGTGCGCCCGATGTGGTGGACGGCGATGCGTATCCTCAGTGTGCCGACCGTCTCCGCGATGGTTGATAACTCGCAGGTCCTTCTTCTGAATCCCTGGGAGCCCCATCCCATGCAACCCGCTCTGCCCTTCCTCGACGAACCCCCGCGGCGAGCGCCCCTTGCCCTGAATCCGACTCCCCGGCATCACTGATCGCCCCTTTCCAACCCTGCCCAGCCGCCCCAACACTGGCGGCGCGCACGGACCTGCCTGCATCGCCCGATCGCAATCGCCGAGCAGATCGCTCACGGCCCAAAAAGCCCCGCTGAAGCTGTAATACACCAATCCGGGTTCGCCAGGCCCGTGAGAGCTGCCGCGACCGCCGGGTAAGCACAGCCCGCGCGCTTACAGCGCCGCATGCCAGGCATGGGACCCCGGTCCGGTGCAGGGACCAAAAAACGTGAATTCAGCTCGCGCCCGCGGCCTGGAACCGCAGTAACTTCGCTCGGACCATGACCCCTGCCAACAACACCGGCGGACCGGCTCCCAGGACCCCGCGCCTGCCGGCTCTCGCTGTATTACTGACGGTCATGCTGGCATTCTTTGCGAACGCGGCGCGGGCCGACTGCCTCGAGTCTCCCTACCCTGACGTGCGCTCGCTCGAAGCACTGGGCGTTCAGGATCCGAAAAAAGCGCTCGAAGCGATCACAACGGCGCTCGCGGCTGCGCAAAAGTCAGCCCCCGCCGACAAGGGCCATGTTGCGGCTCTGTACGCCCTTGCGGCCCGGAGCTACAGCCTCCTCGAGCTCGACGCGGACGCACGCGCAGCTGCGTCTACCGGACTGCAGTTGGCCCCGGAATCGACGGATCTGACACACCTCGCACTCCAGATCGCGCACGCGGAAAATATCTACGAACCCGCTGGGATTGATAGCGCAATCACTGGCATCGAGAAGACGCGAAACTTGCAGGCGCACGGCTCGCGCGCAGACGTCTGCCTGCAAATCACCCTCGGCCGCCTGCAATACCGGCGTGGCCGGGCAGATCTGGCGCTCCTTACTCTCACGCAAGCCTACCAGGCCAGTCTTTCGCTGGCCGCCGCCGAACCGCGGGTGGAGGCGGCCTCCGCCCTCTCCCCAGTGATGCGCGTCGTGGGTGACTTCGCGCAAGCGCTTGCGCTCAACCAGGAATCGATCGACTGGGAGCTGCAACACCACGCCACATTGAGCCTGTCCGTAGCGCGCTACCTGCGGGGCCAGATCCTCAGTGAGATGCATGACTACAAGGCGGCAATCGAGCAGATCGGGCAGGCACGCAAGCTCAGTGTGGAGCTTGCCGATGAGCAGGGAATTGGATTTGCCGACCTCGCCACATGTGAGGACCGGCTCTCGCTCGGCGAAATCGGTGCAGCGCGCGACGATTGTGAAAGTGCGCTGCGTATCTTTTCAGCTTCTCACTCCGCCGATGTCATAAGGGAGGCTCAGACCCTCCTCGCGCGTGTCGACTTGGCGGAGGGTCACGCCGACAGAGCGCTGGCCACGCTGACCGACGTGCTCAGCAAAGGCGGCGCGGATGTACAACCTCGGCAGCTGCCAGGGATGTACCACGTTCGCGCGCAAGCGAATGCAGCGCTACACAAATATGGCGACGCGTACCGCGACCTGGACGAATACCTCAAGCGCTACGTTGCCAACGTCGATGCCGAGCGTGCAAAGCAAGTGGCTGCACTCCGTGCACGATTCGAGACAGATCGCGAGATCGAGCGCAACGATTCATTGCAACACCAGCTCGAGTTGGCACGCGAGCGCGCGGAGCGGCAAAGAGTCCAACTGCGTTGGGTCGTCGTAGCTACCACTGCGAGCGGAATCGTGATTGCGCTGTTGACGTACTTGCTGATCGCGCATCTCCGTTACCGCAAGCAACTGGTCCTGCTGGCGACCCGGGACAGCCTGACCGGGCTGCCGAATCGAGGCCGGATGGCCGCGGTGGCCACGGAGGCCCTCGAGACGGCATTTGCAACACAAGAGCCGCTCAGTGTTGCCCTCATTGACCTCGACCACTTCAAGGCGCTGAACGACCTGTGCGGCCATGCGACCGGAGACCGTGTCCTGAAGGAATTTGCAACGCTCGCCACGGCTTCGATACGCACGACCGACACTCTCGGGCGTTGGGGTGGCGAGGAATTCCTGCTCGTGTTGCCCAACACGACCCTCGACACGGCCGTGGAGATGCTCGACTTCATACGCCGGACAGTCGCGCAAATAGAGCTCGGGAGATGGGATATGCGCGTGAGTATCAGTGCAGGACTGGCGACGAGCGGACAGGGTGCCTTCTCGCTGGACGAGATCCTTGCCCGGGCCGATGTCGCCCTGTACAAGGCGAAGAACTCCGGTCGCAATCTGGTGTGTTACGCCGAAGAGAGCTTTCAATCGGCCTCGACAGGCGTGCGACGCGCGCTGCGTCAGCGGTGACGCAAGCCGCGCCGCTGGAGCCGGAGCCCCTCGATTCGTGCACGGAGTTTTTTGGAAGCCGCGCCCGGGCCCCACGCTTCGGAATCCGGATCGGCGACACAGACCCGATTGCGGCCGCCCCGCTTGGCCAGGTAGAGCGCCTGGTCCGCCACTTCCACCAAGTGGTGGAAGTGGGTACCGATTCGTGGGACGAGCGCGGCACAGCCGATCGACACCGTGACGTGCCGCGCCTCTGAGGTAGCTGCGTCGTTGGCCGCCGAGGCCGGATGAGCAATGGACAGCTCCGAAATGGCTGCACGGATCGCCTCGGCCACATGTTGGGCACCCTCGAGCGGCGTGCCCGGCAGGAGAATCGCAAATTCCTCGCCGCCGAATCGTGCTACCACATCGCCGGGACGTGTGACGAGCGCACGCAGTGTCACTGCAATCGCGCGCAAGCACTGATCTCCGGCCTGATGGCCGAAGCGATCGTTGAACTCCTTGAAATGATCTGCATCGATCATCAACAACGCCAATGGCGTCTGCCCGTGCGTGGCAACGCGCCATTGCTCCTCGAGATGACTGTCCAGCGTACGGCGATTGGCAACATTCGTGAGTCCGTCGAGCGATGCCAGCACGGTCGTACGCGCAAGCGAGTCGCGCAGCTCCTTGTCCATCCGCCGCTGCTCGAGGAACAGGATCGAGATCGGCAGGAAGCCGATCAGGTGGAAGCCCAGATAGAGCTGAACCGCCAGGTTGCGCGAAACGCCCAAACCCGCGGTGTTGGCGAATGGACCGTACCCATGCTCGGTGAGAAAGACTGCCATGACGCACGCGAAGAACAGCGCGATAGACGAACCAAACAGCCCCAGCAGCCAGTCCACCAACATCAAAAGTGGGTAGAGCACGAAGATCAACGGGTACTGGCTGGTAGCGAAGATGGCCGTCATAACGGCAATTGCCACCGCGAGTGTCCCGATACTGACGAGGCATCTTTTCGAGCTGCGCAGGACGCTGAACTGTGTCGAGCGCAAGGCGAGAACCAGCGGTAGCACCGCAGCAACTCCCATGGCGTCCGCAAGCGCCCAGGCGTTGAAAGCGGCTACGAACGGTTTGGCATCCACCCAGTGAAAATAGGCGGCAGCCAAGGCACCGGAGACGGCCGGACCGACAGTCACAGCACCGGCGAAGCGCGGATACAGGCCCGGCGAGCGAAGCCAGCTTTCGAGACTCACGAATCGAGGCAGCAGCCACGCGCTCAGCGAGACTTCGAGAACCGACAGGCAGCGCTGCACGATGGTGGAATCGAGCGGATTGTCGTCGACGTATTCGCCGGCACCGGTACCGAGCGCCACGGCCGCCAGCAGCAGCGGCCAGTCCCTGAGCGGCCGCATGATCAGCAGAGCGATGGTGACGCCGTTCAACGGCCAGAAGATCTGCCAGCCGTCACCGAGAGCGATCTTGTTGAGGAGGTTGTCGGCAACGAAATAGAAGCCTGCAACCGCCAGGGCGACGTACAGGCCGGAATGTCTCGTGCTGCGCGGGGCCGCTCGCTCCAACACCTTGAGTGTGTCTCAATGACCGATGGGGGGCGTCCGCTGCGACGGTCGGGAGTGGGCACATTAGCAGCGCTGCCCACCCCCTTATGTGAATTGCGGCCCGTTATAGGAAGGCTGAACCGATCAATTGCCGCCCAACGGCAGGTTGAAGCTGCAGATCTGATCCGAGCCGGCTTCCGCGTGATATGTCACATTGTTGAGGGTGGGGGCGCTCAGCCGGAACGCGTAGTTCGCACCAATCTGGGTAGGCATCGATGAAGCCCGACGGATTGAAGCGGACGATCGCAGCAAGGCCGGTGTAGATGGATTGTGGCCCATTGGAAAGACCGACGACCGCGTTGATTCCATTGCCTGCCGGCGTTGCATTGAACTTGACGGTCGGGGAACCTGTTTGCGCCGTGAAGGGCGTATTCGTCCATGCAGAGGTTGCAATCTTGCACACCTCCACCGTGTGAGTGAGGGCCTCGAACAGGGTCATGTGATTTCCCTGGTCGCTGTTCAGGCTCTGGGTCAGCAGCCCGCTTTGAATCCAGTTATATGTGTTGGCCGTTCCGTGCAGGCCGTTGGTGCCGGAGGCATCCGCCATGGCGGGGACATTCAGGCGATTGTGGTATGCGTTGTATCCGATCGCATAGGTGGAGCCAGGGCCGACCGTTCTTGGCCTTGTTCACCTGATCGAGGATGACTGGATTTCCCGCCTGGTAGGCTACCCGCGTTGCATCCAACTGGACCTGACTCACGACGATACCGGGGTGCGTCCAGGCGTGCGCCTGGCCCGCCGCGGCCAGACAAAGCGCCGCACACAGTACGCCGGGCAACAGAGCGATACAGACCTTTGGCTTCCCTGGGTACATGGAACATCCTCCCTGAAGGTTGGTCTTTCCGCGATGGGGCGAAATCGGCGGGCGCCATGGAATCACCAGCATTCAAACTTTGTCAAGTTGGCGACCAGTGCGGCGCCCGCCGAAGTTGGCGAACAGTTGGAAATGCGGGCTTACAGATGCTCCTCGATGAACGCCGTGAGTTGCGATTTGCTGAGCGCGCCGACCTTGGTAGCCACTGGCTGGCCGTTCTTGAAGAGCATCAGGGTCGGGATGCCACGGACGTGGTACTCGCTCGGTGTCTTCAGGTTCTCGTCAATATTGAGCTTGGCGACATTCAGCTGCCCGGCGTAGCTGGTCGCTGTCTCATCGAGCATGGGTGCGATCATTTTGCAGGGGCCGCACCACTCGGCCCAATAGTCCACCAGGACGGGCAGTGGCGAGGCCAGGACGTCGGCCTGGAAGGTGGCGTCGGTCACTTTTTGGATTGCGTTGCTCATGGAGTTCCTAAGGTTGTTCACGGACGCCGCTACCTTATTATTCAAATTCACTGCCAGAAAGAGCAGAATATGAACTCACTATTCAGGATTCCGAACAATCCATGGATAAGCTGCAGGCAATGGAGATCTTCGCGCGGGTTGTCGAAACCGGCGGGGTGACGCGCGCGGCAGATAGCTTGGGCGTGCCGAAGGCGACGGCAACGACACTGATTCAGAAGCTGGAGATGGCACTTGGGGTCAGGCTGCTAAATCGGACGACCCGCCGCGTGAGCGTGACACCGGACGGCGCTGCGTACTACGAACGCTGTGTGGCGATCCTGGATATGGTGCGCGAGACTGAAGAGTCGCTGGGCAAACAGCATGCAACTCCTCGCGGCCGCTTGCGCGTCGATGTGCCCACCTTGATGGCGCGATCGGTGTTTGTACCGGCACTGCCGCAATTTTTCGCGCGCTATCCGGACATCGAGCTCGCGCTCGCGTGCAGCGAACGCCGCGCCGATCTCATCGAGGAAGGTATCGACTGCGCGGTCTGGAGTGGCGAGATCGAGGAATCAAACTTCGTTGCCCGTCGCGTGGGCTTCCTCTACTTTGCCATCTGCGCCGCCCCGTCATACATCGCGAAGTACGGCAAGCCCGAACATCCGGACGACCTGGTACGCCACCGCTGTATCAACCACTTCTCGCCGCGCACGGGCAAGCTGATCGATTGGGTCTTCTCGAAAAACGCCACGCGCGTTCAGACTTCGCTCCAGGGCCACATTGCCCTGGAGGATGAGAACAGCTATGTCGCCGCAGCCGAGGCGGGACTCGGAATCGCGCAGATTCCGGCATTCGTGCTCAAGGAATCGATGGAGCGCGGCAGTCTCGACCTGGTGCTCGGCGACTGGTTCCCGGAGCCTTCGCCGCTCTACGTTGTATATCCCCAGCGCCGGCACCTTTCGGCGCGGATCCGGGTGTTCGTGGATTGGGTCGCCGCGTTGTTGAATGACCACGATGGTATTCAGCTGCGCTCGACTCTGAGCCGCCGCTGACGGTGCGTCGCGGCCCGGCTGAGTACGGGGCGGCTGGCTACGCGACCGGGGTGCCTACCGGTCCGGCTCCGGGCGATTCGAGATCCAGGCCTGGAAACAATCCAGGTGGAATCGCAGCAGACGCACCGCCTCGCCCTTGCACCACTCGACTTCGTACTCGATTTTCGACTTCTCGATCTCCTGGGCGCACAGGTTACAAGCAAGTCCGGAACCAGCGCCGGCACGCGTGACTCCGCTGCCTGGAACAGGGAGATCGCCTGACTCGATTTTCTCTACGGCCTGCTGCTCTAGTACGACCCGGTGCGCTGCTTCAACCATCGTGTGTGTGCCTCGGCGAATTGACACTGCGGCCCCCAGGAGTGGCTGAACAGGCACACGCCGTATGTGAGATCTTTGGTCTCATTCGCAGCAACCTTCGTTCCCAGGGGTGTTCGCCCGTCGCCGCTATTCTCAGCTCATGTCCTGCGATAGCGGCAGACGTACGGTGAATACCGCACCCTGGCCAACTCCCGGACTGGACACGCTGATGGAACCACCGTGCATCTCGGCCAAGCGTTTCGCGAGTGTCAATCCCAGTCCGATACCTCCCTGGGGACGATCAAACGGCTGCGGACCTTGCACGAAGAGCTCGAAGATGCGAGTGATGTCTTCGGGCGAAATTCCCTGACCCTCATCCTCCACCTCGAGAACGGCGTTGCCACTCTCCACACGGACTCGAACCTGAATGCTGCCGCGGCCGGCGGAGAACTTCTCCGCGTTATCCAGTAGGTTTGCCAGAATCTGCTCGATTCGCGTGCGGTCGGCGTCGACCCACGCCGTGACGAGGTCACATTTTGTGTGCGCTGCGCGCTCCGGGCCCGTCTGCAGCCACGTCGCAACGACACGGTTGGTCAGAGCGGCCAAATCGGTTCGCTCACGATGCAGTGTCAGCTTGCCCATGGCCAGCCGGCTGACATCGAGCAGATCTTCAACCAGGCGAGCCATTTGACGCGCCTGCCGCTCGATCACCTCGTGGGCCTGTATCGAGGCCTGAGCACCCGGCTTGGAAAGCCGCAGCACGTGCGCCGAGGCTACTATTGAGCTCAGCGGATTGCGCAGTTCATGACCGAGCATCGCGAGAAACTCGTCTTTCGCCTTGTCAGCGGCGCGCATGGCCTGTTTTTCACGCTCTCGCAGGTCTTCCCGCTCAGCGATCGATGATGCAGCCTCCTCCAGGGCCGCGGCGACTGCATGCACTTCCAGGAGACGTGGATCAGCCCGCACCTTCCCCAACTCGTCGGACGTGCCTTGTAATCCCAGCCTTCGAGCGGCAACAGCGAGATTCGAGATGGGCTCGGCCAGGCGCCGGGCCGCCCAATGCGCAAAGATGATGGCCAGCAGGAGAGATGCGCACGTGGCCAGGGCCATGTAGGTGGCCGCGTGCTGAGCGACAGTTTCGACCTCGCTTGTTGGCACTGACATGCCAACAGTCCAGCGTGTCAACACGGAAGTCATATGAGCCGTATAGGTATCCACGCCTTCCAGGGTCTTGCCGCGGTACCAGCCCGCGGAGGCGCGCTGTACCGCTGCCATCAATTCGGCGGACGGGTGGTCTCCCGGCGGGCGGTAGGGTTGACGCGCTATGATGCGATACTCGGAATCAATCAAACCTATCGTCCAGGCGGAAGGATATCCCTGCCGCGCCAGGAGCCTGGCCATTGCTTCCGGTTTCAATATGAATTGCAGGACGTAGCGGACCGCCCCACCGCGAAGCAGTGGCAGGCGAACAGCAATTCCCATCACGTTGGAATCAGGACCCGGAGAAACGCCACCGATCATGAGACTTTTACTCTGGACGACGGACCTGAACCTATCCAGGTACATATCCGTCTCGCGGGGCAGCCGGGTCCCATACGGAAGACGCAGATTAACCAACTGCTGTCCGGATGCATCCAGGAGAAGGATGTTGCGCCAATCCGGTTGCGAGGCCAGCACGCGCCTGGACTCATCGTAGAACGCATCCAGACTGCCCGATTCGAGGCTGCTGGAGGCGCTCAGCGCGCGCAAGGTTCCCACGTACCCTTCAATCTGTGCATCGAGCGCCGTCAGAAATGTGCGGTTGCGATCGACTGCCGCCTGTCGGAACAGCTCCTTCTCGTGTTGGATCAGGAAGTATTCGAGCACGACGGACAACAGCAACACAGGAACAATGCTGGCGGCGGCCAGCAGGACGAGCCTGGAACGCAGGCGCGGGAGTCTCTGCACTGAGGCCGTCCGTGTTCGTAGCAACATGATCGGTCTGTTCCGGCGGCAGCTTGTGTCATTATGCGCCACGTCGGCGCCGCAGGGCACTTGCGCGGCAGCGCGCCGGCAAAGAAGTTGTGCCGGGCCGGGAGACTGTGTTATTAGTGACCCATGCCGCCGGTCACCCGCAACTATCGTTTTACGTACTTTTATCGCCCCATTCCATGGGCGGCAGGCGGGCTGACTTGAGCTGAATCCTTCGATCAAGAGACCCAAAAACCGCCACGACTGGCGGTTTTTTTTCGCCAGTGGCCTGGCCAACCGGAAGTTATCAGCAGTGAATATCCGTACCGACGACCTGCGCATTCGCGAGATAAGAGAGCTGCTCACGCCTGAGGAGCTCACGCGCGGGCACGCGCACACCAGCCGCTCCAGCTCCACTGTGACCCGCTCTCGCGGGCATCTGCATCGAATCCTTCACGGTCAGGATGATCGCCTCGCGGTCGTGATCGGCCCGTGCTCGATTCACGACGTGGATTCCGCGATGGAGTACGCGAACCGGCTCGTGTACCAGCACGAGCGCCTGGCCGACACCCTGGAAATCATCATGCGCGTGTACTTCGAGAAGCCGCGCACGACCGTCGGCTGGAAGGGCTTGATCAACGACCCCGGGCTGGATGGCAGCTTCGACATCAATCGGGGCTTGCAGAAGGCCCGCCGCCTGCTCCTCGACATCAACCAGCTCGGCCTGCCGGCGGGCTGTGAGTTTCTGGACATGATCACGCCGCAGTACATTGCGGACCTCGTGGCCTGGGGCGCGATCGGCGCACGCACGACCGAGAGCCAGGTGCATCGCGAGCTCGCCTCGGGCCTGTCCTGTCCGGTGGGATTCAAGAACGGCACCGATGGCAACGTGAAGATTGCCGTGGACGCAGTGCAGGCGGCCGCTCAGCCTCATCATTTCCTGGCAGTGACCAAACAGGGGCGCTCGGCAATCGCGACGACCACGGGAAACTCCGACTGCCACGTCATTCTGCGCGGCGGCCGCGTCCCCAACTACGACGCCGCCAGTATCACTGCTACCTGGAACGTCATGGCGGCGGCCGGCCTCTCGACCTGCATCATGATCGATTGCAGTCATGGCAACAGCAGCAAGCAACCTGAGAATCAGGCCCGGGTGATTGAATCAATCGCGCAGCAGATCGAAGCCGGGGATGCCCGCATCGGCGGAGTTATGTTGGAGAGTCACCTGGTTGCGGGCCGGCAGGACCTGGTCGCCGGCCGTCCCCTCGTTT
The DNA here is from genome assembly GCA_028293745.1 of Gammaproteobacteria bacterium. GTDB lineage: Bacteria > Pseudomonadota > Gammaproteobacteria > Steroidobacterales > Steroidobacteraceae > 13-2-20CM-66-19. Next base: position 13,907 of record JAQGOF010000005.1, read on the forward strand.
ACGGGCAAAGCATCACGGACGGCTGTATCGACTGGGAGAGTTCCGTTCCCATTCTGGAGAGACTCGCTGCGGCTGTCGTACAGCGACGACGCTCACGCTCTTGAAGCGACGGGTTGCGTATAATCGCCGATTCTCGTCACAGCAGAATCGAGGATCGGGATGAATCGGAACTTTGTACGCGCAGTTCACGCGGGTGTCATGTTCAGCATGCTGTCAGGGTGCTATACCTATGATCCCTACACGGGCGACAGAAAAGTCAGCGATACGACCAAAGGCGCTGGCATCGGAGCGGCTGTGGGCGCGGTGGTGGGCCTGCTGACCGGAGGAGATGCCGCCGCACATCGCAAGAATGCGCTCATTGGAGCGGGAATCGGCGCGCTCGCGGGTGGCGCCGCTGGCAATTATATGGACCGGCAGGAAGCCAAGCTTCGCCACGAGTTGGCCGGCACCGGGGTCAGTGTGACGCGCATGGGTGACAACATCACCCTCAACATGCCCGGGAACATCACCTTTGCAAGCGATAGCGCCGAGATCAACCCGAGTTTTTACAGCGTGCTCAACTCGGTGAACATCGTTCTCAAACAATACGAGAAGACGGTGGTCGAGGTGGCGGGTCACACGGATAGCACGGGTGCCCCCGAATACAACCAGAAATTGTCCGAACGCCGCGCGAATTCGGTCGCCCAATACCTGGAGGGCCAGGGCCTGCGCACCGATCGCGTCATCACCGTAGGTGCGGGGGAGACTCATCCCGTCGCGACAAACGATACTCCGGACGGAAGACAGGCCAATCGGCGCGTCGAGCTTACGTTGACACCGCTCACGAAGCCGAGCTGACGGGTGTCGCTCACATAGGGAACGTTCGGGCTGGTGACCGCGCGCCTCAAGGCCGCAACACCTGCCCGACCGACTTCGCCAGCTTGTCAACGAGCTCTGCAAGCTCCGCATCAGTGGCGTTGAATGGGGGCGCGATGATGATCGTGTCTCCCATTCCATTACCGGCATTGCCGGCGCACGGATAGCAGATGAGGCCGTTCTCGAATGCGCGCCTGCCGATTTCGTGGCTGAGGCCCCGCTGCGCGGGAAAGGGCTCTTTAGTTATCCGGTCGCGGACGAACTCGATGCCAAGGAAGTAGCCGCGTCCACGCACGTCGCCTACTTCTTCGAATCGCTCCAGGGCCGCCTGCACTGTTGACTTCAAAGTGCGGCCGGCCACCGCGACGCGCTTGACCAGCTCATCGCGCTCGATGATGCGCTGAACTGCAAGTCCAGCAGCGCACGCGGTGGTGTGCCCCGAGTACGTGTGGCCCGTCAGGATTGTGCCGTGTGCGGCCACGATCGCAGCGCCGATTGCATTCGAGAAAATGGTTGCGCCGAGCGGGATGTAGCCACCGGCCAGCCCCTTCGCCACCGCAGTGATGTCCGCCCTCACCGTCTCATGGTCAAGGGCGCGCCAAGTCCCACAACGCCCTGCCCCACACATCACTTCGTCTGCGATCAGAAGGACATCGTACCGGTCACAGATGGCTCTCACGGCTTCGGCATATCCGGGCGGCGCGGGAACCACGCCACCGGCGGCTCCTACGACCGGCTCGAAGATGAATGCGGCGACACGCTCGGGACCGATCCGGCGGATGCGCTCTTCGAGTTCGGCCGCCAGGGTGGCGACCAGTTCCGCGGGCGCGACCCCACCCGCGGGCCGATAGGCATTTGCGGCCGAGACGAATGTAACATCGAGCAGACTGCTCTCAAACGGCAAGCGCCGTTCGGCGAAGCCGGACATCGAAAGCGCGCCCAGCGTGTTTCCGTGGTACGACCTTTCGCGAGCGATGAAATGGCGCTTATCGCGCAAGCCACGGGCATGCCAGAACTGCAGCGCCACTTTCAACGCGGACTCGACGGCCTCTGAGCCGCTGCAGCAGTAGACGACATGACCGAAATCAGGGCCAAACTTGCCCAGGATGAGCTCGGTGAGCTCCTCCAGGACGTCGGTCGTGAACAGGTACCGGTAGGCGCAGGCGAATCGCTCGAGTTGCGCCGTGATGGCGGCGTTCACCTCGCGGTTTGCGTGGCCAATGCAGAAAGCAGCAGGTCCGCCTGAGCCATCCAGGTACTGCCGCCCTTCGGTATCAAACAGGTAACTACCCTCGCCGCGAACGATGCGCGGGAGGTGGTCCAGTCCAAAACCGATTGGACGGTGTGCGCTCAACGTTACTGTCCTGTCCTGAAGCGAGTCCACATGCGGGTCTGCAATCGCACGTATTCCTCGCTTTTCGGCCGCTCGGGGATGAGCCGCGATGCGAGCTCCTGCTTGGGAAAAATGGCTACGTTGGTCAGCTCGGGTTGCACCGACGGTTGTGAGGCGGCGTTCCCATTCGGAAAGTGAATGGCGTTGCTGTTCTCGGCTGCGATGGCCGGATTCATGAGAAAGTCGATAAACCGGTGGGCGTTGCCTGGATGAGGAGCATCTGCGAGGACCGCGGTGACATCGAACCACATTACGGCGCCTTCGCGAGGAATGCTATAGCGCACCTGCTCGCCATTGGCGGCGATCCGGGTACGCTCCTGCGCCTGCATGGCATCACCGTTGCTGGCGATGATGACGCACAGCTCGCCCGTCGCCAGGTCATCCACGAGCGACCCGCTGCTCACCTTGCGGATGTAGGGACGGACCGCCATCAACGCATTCTGCGCCCGTTCAAGCTTGCCTGTATCCTCACTGTTGGGAGGTTCTCCGAGCCAGGCGAGCACACTGGGAACGATGATGTTGGGCGCCTCGTAAAGGCCGATGCCACAATCGGCGAGCCGTGCTGCAACTTTCGGATCGAACAGCAGGGACCAGCTGTCCACAGGCGCCTGCGGCAGACGTGCACGGACCTTGGCTTCATCGTAGGCAATTCCGGTGATTCCCCACGCATAGACGACTGCGTGCTCATTGCCTGGATCATGCGCGGCGAGCCGCTGCATGATGGAGGCATCCATGTTCTTCAGATTGGGTAGTTGGGACTTGTCGAGAGGGCGGAACACGCCGGCAGAAATCATGCTCTCCAGGTACGCGCCCGACGGAAACGCCACGTCGTAGCCCGAATGGCCGGCAAGGAGCCTCGCCTCCAACGTGTTGTTCGAGTCGAACGTGTTGTATCGGACCTTGACACCGTATTGCGCTTCAAATTTGCGCAGCACCTCGGGATTGATGTAGTCGTACCAGTTATAAATGTTGACGACCTTCTCCTCCGCAGCCGCGCGCGGCTGTGAGGGGGCTCCCGAGCGCCCGCAACTGGCGAGCGCGAGACACGTGAGTGCGGTACAAATGAGCCGGCGTGTAATCACGAAATTTGCAAAACCTACCTTCCCAACGAGGACACTACTATAATGCGTCCCAACATGAGAACAATCAGCGTCCGCCAGTCAGCCTGGCTCATTTCGCTTCTCTTCGTTCTCATCGGTACCGGCTTGTGTGCCGCCTTCCCGGCCGCGGCGGACACCCCGCCGCCTGCGCCGCTCTACCCCGAATTCCCCAGCGAGACACCTGCGGCCTTCAAGCCTGTGACAGGCAGTTTCGACTACGAGCGCCGGGAAGCCATGATCCCCATGCGCGACGGCGTCAAGCTGCACACGGTCATTTTGACCCCCAAAGGCGCACGCAACGCACCGATTCTACTGACCCGCACGCCCTACAACGCGGACGATCTGACCAGCCATAAAACGAGCTCACATCTCGGCCCAATGCTCCAGGGCTACGACAACGCGCTCAACGTCATCCTGGAGGGCGGCTACATCCGGGTGGTCCAGGATATTCGCGGCAAATACGGGTCAGAGGGCGACTATGTGATGAACCGCCCCTTGCACGGGCCGCTCAATCCCACGCCGGTCGATGACGCAACGGACTGCTACGACACCATTGATTGGCTCATCCGGAACACGCCCGAGAGCAACGGCAAGGTGGGTATTCTCGGGATCTCCTATGACGGGTTCGAGCCGCTCATGGCGCTCGTCAATCCGCACCCGGCGCTCAAGGTCTCCGTACCGATGAATCCCATGGTCGATGGTTGGATCGGTGATGACTGGTTCCACAACGGTGCGTTCCGCCAACAGAACATTCCCTACATCCACGATCAGGAAGCCACCCGCGACAACAAGGCCAAGTGGTGGTCGAGTCACTTTGATGACTACGACATGTACTTGCAGAGCGGGAACGCGGGTGAGCTCGCCCAGCAGCACGGGCTGATGCAGCTCGGTTTCTGGCGCAAGATCCTGGAGCACCCCGGCTACGATGCATTCTGGCGCCAGCAGGCCGTCGATCGCATTCTCGCGGAGCAGCCCCTGGCGGTGCCGGTGATGCTCGTTCACAGCCTGTGGGACCAGGAGGACATCTACGGCGCCCTCGCCGTGTACCGGGCGATCAAACCCAGGGATACGCATAACGGCAAGGTGTTTCTGGTCATGGGCCCATGGCATCACGGCCAGGAGATCCAGGACGGCAGCTCGCTGGGAGCGATCAAGTTCGGATCAGACACATCGCTTTACTTTCAGCGCGAGATCCTGAGGCCCTTCCTGGACCGGTACCTCAAAGAGCCGGCTCCTTCGCCCTCGCACGAGGTCGCGCCGGTGACGGCGTTCGAGACTGGAACCAACATCTGGCGGCGGCTTCCTTCGTGGCCCGCAGGCTGCGCAACAGGTTGCGCACCGAAGCCCACGCCACTGTATCTTGCTCCCGATTCAAAACTCAGCTTCTTGCAGCCGCCAGCGAACGCGGCGCCATTCGACGAGTATGTGTCCGATCCGGCCAAGCCGGTACCGTACCGTGCACGCCCCATTCAACCCGTCAGCTACGACCCTGGGATGACCTGGAGTCAGTGGCTCGTTGACGATCAACGCGAAGCATCTGGCCGCACTGATGTACTCTCATTCGTGTCCGATGTTCTGACCACACCCGTGCAGATCAGCGGGACACCCGTAGCCCATCTCATCGCCTCAACCAGTGGCACCGATTCCGACTGGGTGGTCAAGCTGATCGATGTCTATCCTGATGAGGTCGGCCCTCAACCCGAGATGGGCGGCTACCAGCTGATGATCGCCGCGGACATTTTCCGGGGCCGTTATCGCGAAAGCCTGGAATCACCCAAGCCACTCGCCGCGAACAAACCCCTGCTCTACCGCTTCAACCTCCCCGACGCGAACCATGTGTTCCTGCCGGGCCACCGCATCATGGTCCAGGTGCAGTCGAGCTGGTTTCCGCTTTATGACAGGAATCCGCAGACCTTCGTGAAGAACATCCTGCTGGCGAAACCCGCTGACTACCGCAAGGCAGTGCAGCACGTCTATCACGCGGGCACCAATGCAAGTTTCGTCGAGTTGCCGTTGATAGCCGTGCATTGAACGCCGAGGCGTGCCGGGCGCCGGTGCGGCGCCAGACGAGAGACATTCTGTCGAATCTACGAGCGAGACATACAGCGTAGCAGCGATATTGCTGCCATGCGGCAAGTAGGCGTTCACAGTTTTCATATTGCTGCACCTCACTCGATGCTTGCCGACGCCCCGAAGCGGTGCTCATGTGAATATCATGCGGTAATGGATTTACGCATCGCCGCGGCGCCTCACAAGTGTCACTAGGGCGGACCCCTCAGTCAGCCGCAAGCTCGCACGGTGACCTTGCATCTATGGCATGGCCGCTGCTGCTCACGATGACATTGATGCTCTTGCTGAGCGTCGCGAGCATCTCGACGCTCTCTTCACTTCGGGCTTATGTGAACGGCGAGGGGCGCTGGTCGAAAGCCGAGGGTCAGGCTATCGCTGACTTGCGCAGATATAGCGCCACCGGCCAGGAAGGCGACTATCAACGCTTTCGCAGTCAACTCGCCGTCCCTCTCGGCGACCGGATGGCGCGGTTGGAGCTTCAGAGCGCGAATCCGGACATCGCCCTCGCAGCCCGCGGGTTTCTCGCGGGCCGCAACGATCCCGCCGATATTCCCGGGATGATCCGGTTGTTCCGGCTGTTTCGCTCGAGTCTCATCATGGCGCCCTCGATCCGTTTCTGGACCAACGGCGATGCGCTGATCATGCAACTCGCCCTCATCGGCCAGCGATTGCACGCCGAAATTTCCGCGAGCCACCCAGACAGCGGGTATGTCGAGTCGCTGCTCGGCGCGGCCGAGCACGTGCACGTACGGGTGGCACCCCTCGAGGATGGCTTTTCCGCAGCATTGGGTTCGGCTTCACGCAAAGTGACCAGCCTGCTGCTGATCATGCTGTCACTGTGCAGTGTTGCCCTCGTATTTCTCGGAATCGCCATCGTGCGTGGCCATCTGCGGCGCAGCGAGAGGATGACCGCAGCTCTGCGAGCCAGCCAGGAGCTCGTCTACCTCGAGCAGGAGCGCTCGCATGTAACGCTGGGTTCGATCGCTGATGCGGTTATCTCCGCGAGTCCGGACCGGCGCATTACCTACATGAATTCGGCCGCCGAGCGGCTCACCTTGTGGTCACAGGAGGATGCTCAACAACACTCGCTCGCCGATGTGCTCAGCATGGAGCCGGAGTCACAAAGCCGCAGCGTGTTGGAGAGACTCGAAAGCATCCTGGCCGGCAGGGAACTCTCCGGCCCAGCCACGGGGGTGATGCTGCACAGGCGCGACGGGTCGCAAGTCGTCATTCACGAGCGGGCGGCACCGATTCGCGACTGCAACGGCCACACGACCGGCATCGTGCTGGTGCTCCGGGATATCACGCATGAGAGGGCGCTGGCAGCGCGCCTCGAGTACGAGGCGACTCACGATCCGCTGACGGGACTGACCAACCGCCGCGAATTCGAAACACTCCTGAATGCCGCCATCCAGGACCAGCGCACGCGCGGCACCCATTACGCGCTGCTCTACCTGGACCTCGATCAGTTCAAAGTCATCAATGACACCTGCGGACACGCCGCAGGCGATGGTCTCATCCGCAAGGTCGCGTGGCTGATCAATGACCAGCTTCCCAGCGGCGATGTGCTCGCCCGCCTGGGAGGCGATGAATTTGGAGCTCTGCTACGCGACATGCGCTGCGAGGAAGCCTTGGCGCTCGCCGAGAGTATCCGCCGCCGGATAGCGGAGCTGCGATTCGAATGGGAGGGGAGAATCTTCGCCGTCAACTCCAGTATCGGTGTGACAGTCATCGACAACACGCTCGCCGGTGTCAGCGATGCCCTGAGTGCTGCAGATCAGGCCTGCTACCTGGCCAAAGATAGCGGCCGCAACCGGGTCCAACTCTATCGGCCCGACGACCAGCGGGTGCAGTCACGCCATGGTGAGATGCGCTGGGTGGAGCGGATCAATGCAGCGCTCGACAACGATAGTTTCGTGCTGGTGGCGCAGGAAATCAGGGCAATCGGGACGGCGGCTACTGCGGATCGGGAGTCGCCAGTGCATCGCTTCGAGTTGCTGTTGCGGATGACCGCAAACGACGGTACGTGGATCGCTCCCATGGCATTCATCCCCGCAGCGGAGCGGTACGGATTGATGCCGCGCGTGGACCGATGGGTGATCGCACAAGCCTGCCGCGAGCTTGCCGCATTACGCACGCAGGGCCGTTGGCTTCCGGTGTGCATGGTCAATCTTTCGGGCGCCTCGGTCAGCGATCCTAGCCTGGCGGACTACATCAGCGGTTGCTTGCGGAAGTATGACCTACCCGGCCCGCAGATCGGATTCGAACTGACGGAGACTGCGGCCATCGGCGACCTCGCGAGCGCATCGCAGCTGATGACGCGCCTGCGCGGCCTCGGCTCCCCGATTGCGCTGGACGACTTCGGCAGCGGCATGTCCTCCTTCTCGTATCTCAAGGCGCTGCCGATCGACTTCCTGAAAATCGACGGAGCATTCGTCCGCGACGTCAGCAGCGATCCGGTCGATCGCGCGGTGGTCGAGGCAATTCAACGTGTGGGCCGCGTGATGAGTATCCAGACGATTGCCGAATGTGTGGAGGACGAAGCGGCGCTCAGCGCACTGACGGAGATCGGAGTTGACTACGCTCAAGGATGGCACATCGCCCGGCCGGCACTGCTCACCGAGATCAGAGCGATGTTCCCATACTCTCAGTGCCCCACTTCGGCCAGCAGGTTGTCGATGAGGGACACTGCCTGACCGAGATAGCCACCGCCAAACAGGTTGAGGTGGTTCAACACATGATACAGGTTATATAGGTCAGTGCGAGCCGCTGCGCCTGCGGCAAGTGCCCAGTTGGAATCGTAGGCGGAATAAAACTCCGGGCCGAAGCCGCCAAACAGCCGCGTCATCGCTAAATCCGCTTCGCGGTCCCCGTAGTACACTGCCGGATCGAAAATGACCGGATTGCCACGCTCGTCGGCGGCACGATTGCCTCCCCACAAGTCACCATGCAGAAGTGACGGCGCCGGTTGGTACGCGGAGAAGAATTCACTCACCCGATCCAGGAGTGCCTCACCCCTGCGCTGCAGCCGGCCGCCGTACCCGTTGTTCTCTGCGAGATTCAACTGGTAGCGCAGGCGACGATCGCGGAAGAATGTTACCCAACTCTCGTCCCAGTCATTCAACTGTGGTGTACTGCCGATCGTGTTGTCGCGACTCCAGCCGAACGCCGGCTGAGTCGAGCGGTGCTGCCGCGCAAGTTGCTCACCGAGAACCGCATCAGTCATGCGTGACGGCGCGCCGCTTTGGATCCATTCGAGCGCAAGCCAGGCTTTGCCGGCGCCTGTGCCGACACTCATCACTCGCGGCACGCGGACAGCCTGTGCACGCCTCAATTCTTCAAGGCCGGCCGCTTCCGCCTCGAACATGGCGCTGCCCCGCGCTGGTGCAACCTTTACGAAAAGAGGGGCCGCATCGCCCTCCCAGCGGTAGCACTCGTTGATCGAGCCACCGTGAACGCGGCTGGTGGGTTGCGGGCATAGGCGCGCGCGCCCCGCGCGCGCGCCGCCAAGAGAGTTTCCGATCGCGGTCGCCAGTTCATCGAGCGCCATGACACAATACTAGTTCCCCTGATTCAGTTTGACCACGGCGGGCAATTGCGAGATTCAATGATTCGGTTGGTCGGTATTGATGTGGATGGCACACTGGTGGGCACAGGCGGCTTCATTCATCCCAGCGTCTGGGATGCGGCCGCACGAGCGTGCGAGCGCGGGATTCACCTGGCGCTGTGCTCGGGCCGGCCGGCGTTCGGCGTTGCGTTGGAATACGCTCGACGACTCGAGGCCGGTGGATGGCATGTCTTTCAAAACGGCGCCAGCATCGTTCATCTCACGACTGGCAAGTCTCGCTCCGTGCCGATTCCATTGGAGTGGAAAGAGACGCTTGTCAAGCAAGCCCGCAGCACGGGTGAAGTACTCGAGCTATACAGCGACACCACGTACGTGGTGGAAAGCACCTCGGCCTGGGCGCGGGAGCATGCCGACCTCCTTGGAGTTGCATTCGAGCCGCGGCCCTTCGAATCGCTCACGCAACCCATCGTACGCGCCCAGTGGCTGCTATCTCGAGAGCGCGCGCGAGAATTCGCATCCACCCCGCATCCTGGCCTCGAGGTGGCGCAATCCAGCTCGCCCCTGATGCCGGACACTCAGTTCGTAGGGCTGACACGTGAAGGCATAACCAAGGGCAGCGCGATTCGCAGTGTTGCGGAGGAATATGGCATTCCGCTGCAGGAGGTCATGTACGTAGGCGATGCGGGTAATGATTTGTCGGCACTGCGGATCGTTGGCCATCCCATCGCCATGGCCAATGCAGACCCGGCGGTTATCGAGGCCGCGCGACACACGGTTGGTCACGTGAACCAGGGCGGGCTCGCTGAGGCACTCGAAATCGCCATTAATCAACGATGAACAACTTTGCTCCCACGGCTGTATGGGAACGGTGGGCTTCGGCGTGGTCCGCAACTTGATAGCTCATGCTCCACCGGCTCGATCTGCTTCCAATCGGTGACACCGAATGGGATATCGGACATCTGCACAGGCTGTTACCTTCTTGCACGTCAGGGGTTGTTGACCACTACATTCGATTTTAGCCTGATATCACTGCTCGACGCACCCACCTGCAGTTCATAGCTGCCGCCGTTCACGGCGTACCGCTTGTGCTCGACATCGTAGTGCGTGAAGTCCTTGTCCGGTACCAACGTGAACGATGCACGCCGCGTATCGCCCGGCTTGAGTGTCAGTCGCTCGATACCGCGAAGCGCTTTGACAGCGCGTCTTTCCCGCGGCGTTACCTCGCGTACATACAGTTGAACGACTTCGTCTCCGGTGCGCGGTCCAACGTTTTTCACAGTGAGCGAAACATGGACAGTGTCGTGCTCTGCAACCCGCGAATGGTCGATCTGCAGGCCGGAATACTCGAAGTGTGTGTAGGACAATCCATACCCGAACGGAAACAATGGCTCGCCTTCGAAATAGCGATAGGTTCGGCCGCGCATGTTGTAATCATCAAATGCCGGCAGCTTCTCGGAAGCCTTGTAAAACGTCACCGGCAGCCGTCCCGCCGGGTTCGTACCGCCAAACAGCACATCGGCGATGGCATCGCCGCCCCGCTGTCCCGGGTACCAGGCCACGAGGATGGCCGGCAGATGCTCCTTGGCCCAATCAACCGACAGGGCCGATCCGGTGGTGAGTACCAGGACGACGGGCTTGCCGGTAGCCCGTATGGCCTCGAGCAACTTTTCCTGCGTCGAAGGCAAGCGCAGATCCGTCCTGTCGCCGCCTGCGAAGCCAGGGTAGCTCACTTTCATCTCCTCGCCCTCGACATCGCCGGTGAGCCCGCCGACGAACACGACTACATCCGCCGCCTTCGCCGCATCGAGTGCTTCCTCGAACGGTGGCTTCGCACCCGGCAGCCGCCACGCGAGCCGTACCTCGGCGTCGCGAATGTTGTCGAAATATTCGAGCTTGATGTCGTAGGCCGTGCCAGCCTGCAGGTCCAGGAATGCGCTCTTGCTCTGCATTCGCGAGTTGATCTGCCAGTTGTCAATGACCAGCCTGCCGTCGATGAACAGCCGAAATCCGTCATCCGCCCCAACAGCTATTTCATAGCGACCCGTAGTGGGAGGCAGCAGTCGCCCAGTCCACCGTATGCAGAAATTGTCATTGGGCAGGGCCTTGTCTGGTGGCAACTGGCCCTGTGCAACCAGATCGTCAGTGGGAGAACCACGATCCCAGCGGAATGACACGCGCGCGTCCGTGCGATTCAACAGAGGCTCGCCCTTAAAGTCACGGCCACTGAAGTATTCCCCCTTCAGTCCGTGAGCGGAAGAATCACGGGAAGGCCGCAGGTATTGCGGATCGATTGCGGGAGCGGCACGCGGCTCCTCCCGTCCTTCGACGAGATCCGCTCCGCGCGAATAAAGCACCTTTGTCTTTGCGCCCACCGCTGCACGAATTCCCTGCAGCACAGTCACCGGAGAGGCCGGAGTTCCGTAGTAGTTCCCAAGCAGAGCCATCACGTCGTCGGCTGTCGGACCGATCACAGCGAGTGTTCCGATATCGCGGGATAGCGGCAACAGGCGGTCATTCTTCAACAGCACGATCGAGGACTGCGCGGCCCGCAATGCCATTTGATCGTTCCGGGATGACTGATTCACGCTGTAGGGTGTCTGCGCCCATTTCACCTGCGCGGGCGGATCAAACATTCCGAGCCGCATGCGCGCCAGCATCAATCGGCGTACCGACACATCGATCTGCGCCTCCGTGACGAGCCTCTGCTTTACGGCGCCGGCCAGAGCCGCATAGGCTTGCCCACAGTTCAGATCGAGCCCGCTCTTCAAGCCCAGCGCCGCAGCCGCCTCTTCCGAATCTACGATCTTGTGCTGTTTGAAGATATCGTCGATCGAATCGCAGTCAGAAACAACGTAGCCGTCGAAGCCCCATTCCTTCCGCAGAATTCCCTGCAACAGGCGCGGGCTGGCCGATGCCGATTCGCCGTTCACGCGGTTGTACGCGCCCATCACCGCGGATACGTGGCCTTCCTGCACCAACGCACGAAACGCAGGCAGATACGTCTCATACAGGTCCTGTTCGCTCGGATGTACATCGAAGTGGTGGCGGTCGGCCTCCGGGCCACTGTGCACGGCGTAGTGCTTGGCGGTAGCGCCAACTTTCATGTACTGCGGATCGTCTCCCTGCATTCCGGTAACAAAGGCCACTCCCATGCGGGAGGTGAGGTACGGATCCTCACCACAGGTTTCCTGGCCGCGGCCCCAGCGCGGGTCACGGAAGATGTTGATGTTGGGGGACCAGAAGTTCAGGCCCTGGTAACGAAGATGTTGGCCGCGACGCTCGGCTTCACCGTGCTTGGCGCGGGCTTCGTCGCTGATGTCGGTGGCTATCTCGTGCATCAGATGCGGATCGAACGTCGCTGCAAGGCCGATGGCTTGCGGAAAGACGGTGGCCGATCCCGCGCGGGCTACGCCGTGAAGGGCTTCGTTCCACCATTCGTAGGCGGGAACGTCGAGCCGGGGGATTGCGGCGGCGTCGTTTTGGAGCTGCGAGATCTTTTCATCGAGCGTCATGCGCGAGACCAGATCGGCGGCCCGCTCTTCGAAACCGCGGTGGGTGTCGAGGTAGATGGGCGCAGCGGCGAACGTTGGGGCCGTCGTCAGCAAGACAACGGCCATCCAGCTGACGCGCGCTGGGGACAAGAGGAATCGAGTCATACGCGGCTCACGACGCATCCTGCTGCTCCAGCGGCTAACGCGAGGGCGTTATGGTAGCGCTACCTAATGGTCTTGGCTCGCTTTTTGGTTGTGGCAGCAGCGCGTGTGCGGCCGTCCCGTGCGGCGGTTGAGATGGCGGCCGCGGGAGCGGTGGCCGGGGGAGTTGCGGGCGCAACCTTGCGCGGGCGGGCCTTGCGCTGGCCGCTCTCGCCTGACGCCTTTTTTGCTGGTTTCGCATTTTCGACAGCCAGCGCAACCGCCGTGGCTTTCCTGGCCCACTTCACCAGTTCCTCCGTGTCCTCGAGCACGTCTGCCGGTACGGTGTAGTACCTCATTTTCATGCGCGCGATGTTCGGGCGCGGACGAAAGCCCTCGCTTCCCCGCGCTTCGTATTCGGGGCGGGTAGTGTCATCTGTCCTGAAGTACAACCGGTCGTGGTACAGCAGCCCGAAAAACAACCCATCGCTGTACAGACCCACTCCGCTGAACATCCGGCGCGAGGTCAGGCGGTCGAGGCCCTGCAGCTGCTCGATAACGTATTCGGCGAATTGCTTGCTTATAGCCATCGTGGAATCCCGCGGCGCTTGCGGTCGGGTACCTGTTTCCGTGTAGTACGAATCCTAACCGGTCCCTCGCGGCTCAATCCATATCGCCCGTGCCCGGGCGCAAAGCTCGCCATCCTCGCCGAACAGCGCGGTGCCCGCCTCATGCTTGCGCCCGTTTGAACCGATGCTCCAGCCGCTCACCGTGCACGGCTCGCCAACTCTGGCCAGCCGTTCCGTCTGCACTGTAAATTGGGCGAGCAGCATAACGCGATCGCCAGGTGTGACCGCGAAATATCCGGGGCAATCCAAAGCAGCCGATATGAACTCCGGTCGGACTGCACCATCACCCCTGTCGAGAGATGGATCCGGTGTCCACGGTGCCGCCACGAGGTCGCGCCCTGGAACTTCGCCCGCGTAAATGCACAGACCGTCACCCTGGGCCCGATGCGTACCACAAACAAAACACGTTGGAAACGAGTGACGCGTGAATCCGACGTAGTTACGCGATGCCTCGATCGCTTCTTGATGATGAGGCGCCCGCGGTGGTTCGAGATCAAGCGCCGCCGCAATGCCCTCGCCTACTACCGTGTCACCGTGGCGGACCTCGACACGGCCATCCTGTGTCTCGATCACCGAAAGCCCGGTATCCAGCGGCGGCGGAGCCTTCAGGCGCACTGACAGCGTGTTTGGCGAGAGTGCTGCAATCAGTCCCGCAAAATATCCGCCATTTGCGGACGTTGGCGGACCGCAGAATCGCTTGGCGACCCTGATGCTCTTCACAATGAGACCCCACACTCATGACGACCGGCTTGCGCCTGCCCACAGCAGGCGCGCTTCTGCAGCGATCATATCGGGATATTCCTCAGGGAAGAACAGCTTCGCCTTGTCGATTCGACGGATTCCCGTCACGCGCGGCAGTACGCCCGCGAGATAGTCCGGATTGCCGGTCGAGAATATGGTGTCGCTCATTCCCCAGACGATGCGCGTGGGCACGGTGCACTTCCGCAGTAGCGGTGCAATGCCCTGCAGGGGATTTGGAGTGAGACCCAGCGTGTAGCGATTGACCAGCGCTTTGCGTTCGGGTGAGGCGACGAGCGGCGCGAGGTACTGCTCGAGTGCTGCATCAGTCGGGTTGTGAGGATTGCTGTAACACATACCCCCGAGCCCAGTCGGCGACCGCGCAACGTCTTTGTGATTCAGCCACGGCTCCAGCCACAGGTCAGGATAAACACCTGCGCGCGCCAGCTCGAAGATGGGCTGGAGTGCCTGTGGCGGGCTGTCAATCTCCACGTCGCAATTCGTGAGCAACAGCGAGCGTACCCGCTTCTGATACCGGGTCACGAACAGTTGCGCAACTGCGCCTCCACTGTCGTTGGCAATCAGATCCACATCGCGAACTGACAGGCGATCGAGGAAGGCGGCCAGCATGTCGGCCTGGGCCGAAGGGGTGACACTTTGCCCGGCGGCCACTTCAGTGTGACCCAAGCCCATGGAATCCGGTGCAAGACAACGCCGCTGCGCCGATAGCCAGT
>JAQGOF010000049.1 GCA_028293745.1 Gammaproteobacteria bacterium
GCCGGCATCGATGGACGGCAGCGTCTCGTTTTCCGGATCGGCTAACTGTGCGCGAAATCGCTGGTGGCAAATCTGGTGGCAAATCTGGGGATTCCAGGGGTTCGGAGGGGAGTTTAGCTCCTTTCAAAACAGTAACTTGTTGATTTACTGACGTCCGCGGCGGGTTCGAGTCCCGTATGCCCCATCACTTCAGTTTCACTCGGATCGGAAGCGTAGGAACAATCTGAATCGCCCACGGCCTACCTACCCTCCAGCAGCGCTACTCGCTGTGGTCGCTGAAGCGATTGAGGCAATCTAACTCACTCCGCAACCGCCCGAAGATATCGTAGATCTGGTCACCGAAATCCGCGCACGATGCCAGCACTCGGCCCTGCCACGCCGGAGCCGCAGCTCCAGGATCGCCGACAGAACTGCCACCTGCCGCGTGCAATTCTCGTCCGCCGCCAACAGCACGGACTCGGTGATCTAGCCCCGGCGCAACGTCACTAGAACCGATGGGGAACCGGCCTGGGCTGTGTGGGTATGCGGGCTGTGTCGGGCAATGAGGCTTCGAAGCACGACATGCGACCCTCAATGGCCCCCCGTTGGTTTGTTCGAGGGGGAGGGCTGAGGTCAGGAGTCGCACCGGAGACCCGAAATGCGTTTTGGGATTCGGGCCGCTGGCGTTCGGGAAGAAAATGCCCCAATGAGCTTTCGCGTGCGGCGGCCCCCCCTGCCGACGGTTCATACCACGCCCATGCAGTCTAGCCGCGTCTACCGAAATCGATGAGCAGCTTACCGTCGCCTGCCACACCGGTGCCACACCGGCCTTTCTCAGAAGTGCCGAAAGTGTCGGAAATGCCTGATTTTATAGTGGTGGGCGGTACTGGGATCGAACCAGTGGCCTGCCGTGTGAAAGCGAGCAGCAGATCGGCGTAGAAAAGCCCACACCGTTGAGTTCGCTAATTGCGAGGGCGACGACTGCGGATCGAGATCTTTCCAAACTCCTTTGGGCCAAATCCGCGCGTCGTCATCGCGGGTCGCGTGTTGCGAAACTCTTGAGCGAGTTGCTCGATGCGCGGATCGTTGACGCTCGCAAACAGAAACTGATCCGAATTCGCCGCTCGCGCCTGGTTCGCAAAGTCCACGACGTCGCGCGACAGGACCCCGCGATATTCGACATTCCGATGAGTCATCAACAGCAGCTTCGTCGATGACAAAGGAAAGGTGACTTCGGCTGTCGGGTTCGCGAACCCCATGTCCGCATAGATGGGGTGGAGCGTTGTCCTTGACGCTCGAATTCGCAGGGCCTAGCGCGGAGTACGTACTCCGGCAAGTGCTTGGCATATAAGTATGGCATCCGAAGTTGATTTTCTTCAGTACGTGCGCGACTTGGTTGCAGCGTATCCTCAGATTGAAAGCGTATGGCTGTTCGGTTCTCGCGCAAACGGAACGCGATGGACGTGCATCGGGAGGTCTAGTTTCAGTGCTCCCGGTGCGGGGGCGGTACTGGACGAACAGTGGCGCCGTCACCCGTTCACCGCACCAGCTCTGGGAACTCTACTTCGGCGCGGTGTGCAGGGCGGGGCCGCTTACATCTCCGTCATGGCGAAAAGGACGGCGCGAGGACCTCGAGAAGGCTGCGTGACACCGCTCGCGTTGAATCTTCGACGGCGTCGTAGGCCGCTCTCGGAAGTAAATGACGTGCCTCAGCTTGCAGCAGTGCCCGGCACTGTTCACTGATTTGACTGTCTAATGCACCAGCCGCCATGAGGTATCTGGGCAGACTGCTTATTTCGTGCTCTGTTGGGTCTGCAATCAGCCTGTCTTTCAGCCGGCGCATAGCGTCAGGGTCTCGCTGCAGCCTTTCGACGACGGCGCGGTTGGTGATTTCTTGAAAATTCCAGATTCCATGGCTGCTCCGGTTGATCATCGCAAGTGCAATCTCGACAAACTCGTCGGCACCACTGCGAGCTGACGCCAGATGCAGCGCAGTCACCCAATCCGAAAATTCAAGGGCAATCTGTTTCGGCCCGTATGGAATCTGATCTAGTAAGGAGTCGCGTGGGTCGACCAGGACCGTCGCGACAACCTCTGTGCGCCCTCGCATACCCGACTGTCGCAGCCGTTCCTTCACATCGGCGGATTCACGAAATTGGTCCCTGAGAATGTACGCGACTTCAAAGCGAGTGCGTTGTACCGCCCATGGAGATGCATGCCGACCCGTTACGTCTCGCTCAAACGCGCGCCAACAATGGTCGAGGAGTAACTTGCTCGAGGGTTGTTCTCTCGCGAGAGCAATCACGCTTGCCAGTCCCAAGGTCCCGTTCGTCTGATTGCAATACGCCAGGAAGTCTCGCCGCGCAACAGTTGACTCGTTGATATGCGGAGCCAAGCAGTCCCACAGATAGCCATCCTCGGCTCCGGAATCCCCGAATCGACTGGTGAGATTGATGCTAAACGCCTGCTGCACTTGCTCCCAGCGCTCGCAAATTAACGCCATTAAAGTGTCACTCTCGCTGCCATAACCGGTACCGGTGGGGATGTGCATGGCCTTGTCCCCGTAGTCGATCATGTGCGCGAACTCATTGACACGACCCAACAAAAGCATGCCGGCGAATGCTGCGGTTCGACGCTCTTGCAAGTCCGGGCCAACGGCGTGGAGGGCTTTCTCAAGCTTCCTGACATGATCGTCACTTGCCCCGAGCGGCGTACGAGTGACGTAGCGGTGATAGTAAATAGACCCTGCGATTTTAAGGTCGCCATCCACCTCGATGTCATAGCCTTCCAGCATACGTTGGTACGTTTGTTGGCTGTTCACATCGGCGAACGCTACCTCGGCAATTTCCCCTCGGAGGGTTACAGGAAGGGGATTCGCGTAGCCTAAGATCTGCTTTCGGATCTCCGCATCGTCCTCATACGCCCTCGCAAGATTCCCGAGCGGAGGATCACGACCGCGTAGCGTTTCAAGAGCGAATTCCTTTACCCGTGGGTTGCCCGAAAAGCTTGTTAGGAGAGTTGTGGTCGGATCGAATGCTGGGGCGCCCCTCCCGACAGCGGCCAACAGCGTATCGACAACTTCTGTGTCATCTGCCGTACATCCAGCGGCAGCCAGACCACGGGCGATCAAATCGAATCGCGGTCGTTTGGAACTGTGGACAAGAGATAGAAGTCGCGTTCTACAGGTGGCGAAATCCGTCAGGAGTCTCGGGAGGATTGCCGCCAAGTCTTGAAGCTTCTCGTCGTCCCACGACTTGACCTCATCGAGGAAGGATGCCACGACGGGGTCCGAGCGGCCCCAGCCCTCCAGCAGCGGTCGAACAGCCCAATACCCTCCCCAAACCGGCTCATCGCGAGATATCTCGATGAGTAAATCCCGCAATTCGTCTCCCCCGACTTCGACTATCAGGCCCTGAAGAGCGTGAAGGTGGTGGCGTCCGAACTCCGACCGAATGCAACGGATAACGTCCAAGCGGATATCTGAATGCTCCAGGGCAAACGGTGCAATGCAATCCCATAAGTCATCATGCGCTACGGAGAATGGATACCTCTCCTTCAGTTCTCGCCTGATCCAGCTCACCACTTTCGGATTCGTTGGCGAACAATGGAGAAGGTAATGCATCGCCGACTCGCGCTCGAACTGACCGTGTCCAGCGATGCCCCGCTGCGCGGCGTTGAGGGCGACGTCTATAAGCGACGGATCGTCGGGCCAGTGCTGCGACAGGAGCACCCGGGCGGCAGGTCGATCCCAGAAATCAATCTCGGGAAATTCCGTGAGAAGTTCCACGAGGCTATCTCGGTCCGTCTGATCCGCTCGCGCGCTGGTTGCCCTTCCACTAATTCCGACGAGACGAAGTGTTGGGTCTAGAGAGATTCGCGCGCTGTCGTGTAATTCCGCGAGGCCCGGTGTTTCAGGCCATCCGGCGGACAGTGCTTCGAGCGCGGCAGCGGCCACTGAAAGCTCTAGTGTCGAGCGCAGCGTGTCCCGAAGAGTTTGCTGCAACTCCGCATCTCTTGCGTAAAGTTTAGCCAACGCGCTGGCTGCCTTGCGTTGATTGGCACGTTCCTCGTCGTGAATCCCACCAATCAATACATTGCGCAATTGCGGCGTTGGTTTCCAAGCCCCCAAGGCCTCAAACAGCTCGGATAGGTACTGCTGCCGGCGGGGTGCCCATGACACGACGCGACTGTCGACGGGCGTGGTCGTTTCGGTTTCGCCGATGCTTGTGAGGGCTGCCTTGAGCACCTCGCGGCGAGCCAGCATCCAGTCGCCACGCTCGATGATATTGAACGCCCGATTTACCAGTCTCTGCGCCGTTGCGGGCTGCTTCCGAGAGGAACTGAAGGCTATGTCCGCCAACAGAATATCCCTGCTGATGGCGCCCTCCCGATTGGTCTCGTCCGCCCTCGCGGTCTCGACGGCAGCGACCAGCGATTCGACTTCTGTCGTGCGTCCCACCAAAGACACGAGGTTCGAGATGACGTTGCGCCACAGCGAGTCGCCCGACCGGTCGCGGACGAAGTCCGTGATCTCAGTGAACTGCCACCCCTGAATGTATTCCGCTGCGAGATACTCTTCAAACACGGCGTGGGCAAAACCGATTTCGCCTGGCGCGCGCTCAGCCAGAAGTCCTACCGTTTCGGCGTTCACGGCGAGCATCTCGGCAGCAGCGCTTTGTGCCCGATCGTTCGTATAAGCAAGCGTATTCGGGTCTGCCAGGTAGTCCCGAATGGTCTTTCTCGCCTCGCTGATATCGTATGTACCGCCGCCGCTTGCTGAGCGGGCCACAAAAGCTAGCCGACCGAGCGCGGCGCGCCGATCCTCCGCGGCCGTTATGTGAACGAACCTCGGTTTGATGTCGCCTGCCGCCGTCGCACGGTGCTCGGGATGGGTCTCGACGAGAATCGCAACCAGACTCTGCACTGCCTGCATCCTGTTGCGAGGAAGCGCGATCTGGCGAAGAGAGAGCGCGATCAGGCCGACCAGCAGCAATGGATTGCCGGCAAGCGAGGACAGCCTTCGGTCACGCGCTACGTCTGCGAAGAACCGATCCAGACGCTCCTCGATCGGTACGCGCTCAGATGGTTGTTCAGGAGGGGATTCTCGACCCAGACCCCGCAAAAACCACACTTCAGCCAGCGTCCTCTGCTGATCAATCGACAGTGGCGCCAACTCTGCGGTCCGCCAGCCCGGGGGAATCGTCCCAATCTTATCCAGCCCGCGCGGCCGGGCTGTCGCGATCGTCGGCAGGCTGTGCGTCACCACGAAAGCGAGGATGTGTTGCAGCGTTGTGCGTGCGGCCTGCTCATCCGACCATTCATCTAGACCATCGAGCAGCAGTAAGACGCGTCGCTCATCAATTGCGCGATCCAACAGCGACAGCAAGTCGGCGGTAAGTGCCGGCTGGAGCGCTTCCACCACAACCTCCTTCAAGCCGGCCGCCCGTCCGAGTCGTGCGCTGAGGCGACTCCATCTCGAAAACGAAACGTGGATAGGTAGGAGGTCGCCCCAGCGCCTCGAAATCTGTAGAAAGACTCCTCGTTCGGTCAAAATGTCGAGGGCAATGCACCTCAGCAGCGTGCTTTTGCCGCTACCAGCCTCGCCAACGACCGCAAGGTACAGGCCGTCCCCTAACCAAGTGCCTAGGGAGGTTCGTCGGACGTATTCGCGGCGTCGCATCCTCGTCGGGCGTCCTTCGCCACCCGATCCTGCGGACGCTTCAGACGCGTTGAGCCGCGATTGACCGTTTTGAAGCTGTCGCCCACGCTGTTCGTCGGCCGCGGTCTCGCGAATCAGGACGTCAGGCACTGCGAATCGCCGCAGCAGCGACGGCGGCGCGTTTCGTCCCGAATCATCCCCGTCGAGCGGGAGCGCGATTCCGACGTCTAAGAGGTGGAAATGCGCGTCATAGAACCTGCGTAGCTGAGTTCGCACGCGCGTGAATTCCGCGCCGTCCAAGCGCGCGCCCAATGCCTTCGCTGCTTCCGGGCCAATAAAGGCTTCGACCCATCCCCGACCAAAGAAATCGTCAACGAGTTCCGGAAGCTGCCTTAGAGTCTCGCTTAGTTCATCGCCGCCACGCGGGAGGAACGTGATCCCGTTGGTATTGAGCAGATTGGCTTGCGCTTCAATCTCATCCTGGACCTTGGTGTCATCGATCGACGCCTGAACGGCAAGGACCAACCTTTCTGACTTATCTTTCCACGCTCCAGATCGAAACTTCTCGATGATCAACCTTACGTCACTGGCGTCTATCAACTTGTAGCGCTTTGCCTGCCAAACCTCGTACTTGCCACCGGCCAACCTCACGAACAGATCGATGCCCTGCTGAGCTTGGCCCGATCGTCCGTAACGCGCGACATATTCCACGCGCTCCGACCGACCGGCTAGGCGATAGCAAAGGCGCTCGAAGTTCTCCCACGTGAGCTCTCCAAACGGAAGCACCTGGGGCCTTGTCGCAACTGGCGGATATGCAGGAACCCTATCGGGTGGCGCGTTCAGCTCAGCATCAAACGCGGAAGAACTGGAGCTTTTTCCTTCGGTCAACGTCCGCTCCCTCGTCGCAGGCATCAGTTTCTACCAACCCCTCGTGTTCTATCATTGCGCGGGCTTGACGGCGATGCCCCCGCGATAAGGAACCGAGAAACCGGGTACCCCTTAGTCCACGGTCACAATTTCACTCTCGCGTCTCATCGGTAGCGCACCCGCCGCCCACCTATACACGCCTTTTAACGTAGACCTGGTTCTCGGTTGGGTTGCGCAGATGAAAGCTCGTCGGTTTTCCCTGACGATCCCTCTCGACCACGACCTCCCAGCCATCGAGCTCGAGGCCTGCCAAGTGCGAGTCCCGGATCCAGGCCACGCGATAGCCCGCGTCCTCCAGCTTCTTCTGAATGCCGCTCTTCACCGGGAATTGGAAATCAACAAACAACTCGACTGTTTGCACCGGCGGCGGCGGCACGCGCTCTCCCCGGCGCACGCACGGCTGAAAACATATCGGGTCGTTTTGTGGGATATACATCTGCACATGCAGCTTCAAGAATCCGTACTGCAGTCCGCCGGCGATCGAGCGTGAGGGGTTGGTGCCGAAGCTATGCACGTGGTCCTTCCCTAGCTTCGTGAACCGTCCCAGGATGATGGCCTCATCGATGCGGAACTCGTCGTCCGCGACGCTGTGAATGATCCAGTCTTCGTTCTTTCCGGGGAGTTCCCGGCCGAATTCGTCCAGGTGAATGGGGCTGGGGCGCGATCTGCATGCGCCAGCCGATATTGTCTCGGAGCTTCTCAAGGTTCATAGGCCAATCCTGGTCATCGAAATTTCGGCAAAAAAGGCTAGCTGCGCCCCGTCACATGCCGTGCGTCGCGTTGGGACTCTGGATTAAAGACGCAGGAAATTTCTCCGCGTTATACAGGAGGAAAACCCAATGCGCCTCAACGGGATCATCCGGATGAGTTACTTTCACTTCCGTCTGATCTTCGACAAGAAGAAAAGACCTAGGCCAGCAACACCCGCGGCATGATCGGCTGCCATAGTCAGTCGACCATGCTGCGGCGCGTCCGGTCACAAATCGTTAGCGACTCGTAGACCGTATGGGCAGCGAATCCTGTGTTTCGCTGCCCGTTCGGGGTCATGGCGCGCTTGATCGCGATTACCCCGTAAAGAGGAGTCGCACGTTGCTCTGGTTGTGGTAGAGCAGTTGAGAAAAGAGATGGGTCTCCACGGCTGCATTTGTGACCAAATCCGTGACCAGGCTGCGAACTACCTGTGACCAAGAACGACTCTTGGGCAATCAAAAGGAGGAAACTTTGAATTAAATCAATGGTCGGGGTGACAGGATTTGAACCTGCGACACCTACGTCCCGAACGTAGTGCTCTACCAGGCTGAGCTACACCCCGAGATTGGCAACCCGGGGTCCTGCGAAGCCGGGAGGCGGCGAGGACCACGGGGCCGCGAAGTGTACTGAAGCCCCCCAGCCGCAGCAACGCAAATCTGCCCGACGCCAAGCACCGTCAATGGCTTGCGAGGGCCCTGGTACCCAAAAAAACCGGCAAAGGCGCCGATGTCGCCGCGGTTGCCGGCTTCGAGGAAAGCTGCCGGGCCCAAAGGGGCTCAGCCGGAGAACGTCTCCATGGCGGTCCGTTTCCCAGCCGGGACCTCTGCCGTGATTCCCGCAGTATCCGCGTAGGCCCGCAAAAATGCGGGTCGGCTGGAGATCCGCGCCTGGTAGTAGCGGAACGTGTCGTCGTAGCACAAGCCGTAGGCTCGGGCCCAGATCACGTTGTGTCCGATGATGCAGTCGGCGGCGCTGAAGTTCTCCCCACAAATGTAGGGTGCGGCGTCCAGGCGGCCGCTCAGTTGCGGTTCCACCTCTGTCACGAACTTGCGTCGGTACCGCTTGATGGTGCGTGCATCCCGCTGGTGCCTGGGTAGCAGGTGCTCATGGGCGCGTATTTGCCAGAGCATCATGTCCATGGTGGAGGTTCCGAAGTGCAGCATCTGAAGGTAGTCCGCCCGCCCGAATGACAAATCGCCTGCGGGTGGTGCGAGTGCCTTTTCGGGAAAAGCATCCGCGAGCAGCGCCACCATGGCGCCGCTTTCGAACATGTACATGGATTCGCCGGAACCCGTAGTGATCTGCAATATGGGCACGCAGTGATTGGGGTTCTTGCGCATGTACTCCGGGTCGTACTGCTCATTGTCATACAGTGACACGGTCTCTTCTTCGAACCGGTCGCCCAGTAGTTCACTCAGCAACCATTTCACACGGAGGCTGCTGCGTGTGGCAGGAGAGTGATAGAGCTTGAACTGTATGAGTTCCATGCACGCGGGTCTCGAACCGTCCTGATTGGACGGTTCGAGAACGCCGCGTTGAGCAGTTAATGAGAGTTAAATGCTGTCGCGGGTCGCGTTAACTCAATTAGCCGCGGACCCGGCGGGCTTCTGCACTACCACCATGCCTCCCTTCATTACAAACAAGGGATGCTCGGTGGACTTGATGTTCTGCAGCACATTCCCGGGCACTGCAACGATGTCGGCGCGCTTGCCGGCCTCGAGTGTGCCGGAGTCGTTGTCGACGCCGAGCAGCTTGGCGGCTTCGCGCGTGCCTGCGAGGAGGGCAGCGGAGGGGGCCATTCCAAGGTCGGTCATCAGCCCGAACTCCATCGCGTTCATGCCGTGGGGTGAAACACCTGAGTCGGTGCCGAACGCAATTGGGACGCCAACCTGGAGTGCGGTCCGGAACATCTTTTCATGCGCAGCGGCCGCAGCACGAGCTTTCGCTGCGATCTGCGGCGGATAACTGTCAGCACCCTTGTTCGTCCAATAGACGGCCATGCGCGTCGGTACGAGATATACGCCCTTCGCCTTCATGAGCTTCAGGGTGGCTTCTGTCAGGAAGCTGCCGTGCTCGATGGAGTCGATACCCGCTTCAACAGCCAACTTTGCGGCGAGATCGCCGTGCGCGTGTGCCGCGGTTTTGCGCTTCCATTTGTGCGCTTCGGAGATGATGGCAGTCAGTTCGTCGGGAGTGAGCTGCGGGGTGTCGACGGGATCAGATTCGGAGAGTACACCGCCGGACGCGCAGATCTTGATGACGTCGGCTCCCCACTTCATCTGATCGCGTACCGCTTCGCGACATTGGTCGGCACCGTTGCAAACGCCTTCGATCGGGCCGACGGGTTTGATGTGCTCCGGTGGGAATGGGCTTTGATCGCAGTGTCCGCCGGTCGAGCCGATCGCGTGTACGGCTGTAAGGATGCGTGGCCCTTCGGCGACGTTTGCATTGATCGCGTTGCGCAGGCCCACGTCGACGAATTCCTCTGCCCCCACATTGCGGACCGTCGTGAATCCAGCCTCGAGCGTGCGCTTCGCGTAGAGCTCGGCGTAGTGAGCCTGCTCGGCCGGGAAGCGGAACATGTCCTTGTAGAAGCCTTTGTAGTAATCGCTCTGCAGTTCCATTGTCAGATGGACGTGGGCGTCGATGAAGCCTGGCAGAATGGTTGCGTCGCCGAGATCGATTACTTTGGCACCTGCAGGGATGGGTCCGTTGCCAACTGACACGATCTTGTCGCCAGTCACGACGACGGTTGCGCCGTCGCGCAGATTGGTGCCAGTCGAATCAAACACGTGAGCGGCTTTGAGAACGATCGTCGCGGCAGGCGCGGGATCGGCAGCCAGGACTGGCACGGCCAACGCCGCCGAGCAGATGCCAACTGCCGTGGCAGTTAGTTTAGAAATCGCAAGAAACCTGAGGCCTGTTGTTTTCATTTGAGGTCCGAAGCAATTGGAAGGGCGGGCAGTTTAGGGAATCGTGTACGGCCAGCGCAATCGTTGCGGCAGGCGCCACGCGCAAGCGCGCCGGCAGTGCACAGGGGCCGGCAGCGCACAGGGGCCGCAGTATCGGCCGGTCAACCCGACTCAAGTCGTATGGGCCACCGCAAACCGCGCCAACGCCGCCAATCCCGTCCTGTAAGGACTGTCCGGCAGCGCATCCAGCGCTTTGAGCGCGCGCTCCGACTCACCCTGCGCAAGTCGCGCAGCGTATTCGAGTCCACCGGTGGACTCGATGGCGGCAACGATAGGTTCGAGCTGCGCGAGTCCGCCGTTCTCGATCGCGAGGCGAATGGCAGCTTGTTGTGACTTGTCTCCATGACGCAAGGCATGGATCAGCGGCAATGTCGGCTTGCCTTCCGCCAGGTCGTCACCCAGATTTTTGCCGCGCTCGGCCGGATTGGAGCGATAGTCGAGGACATCGTCCATGAGTTGGTACGCGGTGCCGAGGTGCTTCCCGTACGCAGCAAGAGCCTGCTGCACAGTGATCGTGCCGCCCGCCAGCACAGCCGCCACTTCGGCACCCGCCTGAAACAACTTGGCGGTCTTCCGATGGATGACTTCCAGGTAGCGCTGCTCCGTCGTATCGGGATCATGCGCATTCATCAGCTGCAGCACTTCTCCCTCAGCGATGACATTGGTCGCTTCCGCCATGATCTCCATCACGCGCTGTGATGTAAGGGCGGCCATCATCTGAAACGCACGCGAGTACACGAAATCCCCGACCAGCACGCTCGCCTGATTACCGAAGACCTCGTTGGCCGTATCACGCCCCCGCCGCATGGACGACCCGTCAACAACGTCGTCATGCAACAAAGTCGCGGTATGGATGAATTCGATGAAAGCGGCCGCTTCGACGACTGCATCCCCCTCGTGGCCGCAAGCTCTCCCGACGAGAACTACCAGCAGAGGGCGCAGGCGCTTGCCGCCGCCGGCGATGATGTGGTCCGCGATCTGGTCCACCAGTGGAACCGCGCTTTTCAGACGCGCGCGGATGACGCGATTGACGGATTCGAGGTCCGTCTGGACGAGCGCGCGTATTTCTTCGAGGTTCATCGTTACTGGGAAAATTCTGTCGCGGGCGGCATTCATGGTGAGCCCTGCATCCTAGCCGACACGGGCGTCCGCCGGAATGGCGCTGGCGGAACGGTACCAAGGCCGCGGCCTTAAGGCGCTGGCCGGTCTAAGTGCTGGTGGAAACTGGAGAAACAGGCGTTTGACCCGCCGGGGGTCCGCCAGTAGAATGCGCGGCCTTCTTCGGCCCCCATTCCCTTCCTCAATTACTATGTACGCAGTCATTGCCACCGGCGGAAAGCAGTATCGGGTCTCCAAGGACGGTGTCCTTCGCGTCGAAAAGCTCGATGCCGAGCCGGGCGCGACCGTCGAATTCGGCGAAGTGCTGCTGGTAGGCGAGGGAGCCAATGTGACCCTGGGCAAGCCCCTTCTGAAGGGCGGCAAGGTGCTCGCCACCGTGGTTCGCCACGGCAAGGGCGCCAAGGTGAGCATCGTGAAGTTCCGCCGCCGCAAGCACTATCTGCGGCAGAAGACTCACCGGCAGATGTTCACCGAGGTCAAGGTCACGGACATCAGCGCGGGCTGAGGCGTACTGAGCTTTTTTCGCAGGATTTGCACTCATGGCACATAAAAAGGCAGGCGGCAGTACCCGAAACGGCCGCGATTCTCATTCCAAGCGGCTGGGCGTGAAACGCTTCGGCGGCGAGTCCGTTCTGGCCGGAAATATTCTGGTCCGCCAGCGCGGCACACCCGTCCGCGCAGGCACGAACGTCGGCACCGGCACCGACCATACGCTGTTCGCGAAGATCTCGGGCAGGGTGAAGTTCCAGAAGCGCGGCGCCGAGCAGCGCATGTACGTCCACGTATTACCCGAGGCCGAGGTAGCCAAGACCGCCTGAGAGGTCTTGCCTTCGCCGTAAAAGTCTCCAAAACCCCGGCATCCGCCGGGGTTTTTGTCTTAGGCTCCCCCGGCGCGTTTCGCGCCGCTGTATGGTCGGGGTCGCTTCGACCCCGAGGAAAGTCCGGCCGCAGGCCGTGGAATAGCCGCTATGAAATTCGTCGATGAGGCTCGGCTGAAGGTGCAGGCGGGCAATGGTGGCCGGGGGAGCAGCAGTTTCCGGCGCGAGAAATTTGTGCCCCTGGGCGGTCCCGACGGCGGTGACGGCGGCGGTGGCGGCAACGTTCTCCTGCGTGCCGTTTCCGGCATCAATACGCTGGCCGATTTCCGCATCGAGAAGACGTATAGGGCTGAGCACGGCGAGGCTGGATCGAGCAACGACTGCTTCGGCCGGGGCGGGGAAGACCTCTACGTTCCCGTGCCTATCGGCACTATCGTCAAGGACTCGGAAACCAATGAGGAACTAGGCGACCTCACCCATCACGACGACACCCTGTTGGTAGCCCGCGGCGGCAAAGGCGGCTGGGGCAACCAGAAATTCAAGTCGAGCACCAATCGTTCGCCGCGACAGTACGGCCCGGGTCTGCCCGGCGAGAAGCGTACGTTGCACCTGGAGATGAAGGTCATCGCTGACGTGGGTCTTCTCGGTCTGCCGAACGCCGGCAAATCCACACTGATCCGCGCGGTCTCAGCGGCGCGTCCGAAGGTTGCGGATTACCCGTTCACGACCCTATATCCGAATCTCGGCGTAGTAGACGTCGGCCAGCATCGCAGCTTCGTGATGGCCGATATTCCGGGGTTGATCGAGGGTGCTGCGGAGGGCGCGGGGCTGGGAATCCGCTTCCTGAAGCACCTGCAACGCACCCGCGTGCTGCTGCACTTGGTGGATATAGCCCCCGTCGATCCAGATGCCGATCCGGTGCGGGATGCACGCGCCATCGTCTCGGAGCTAAAGAAGTTCGATAAGGACCTGGCGGCAAAGCCCCGATGGCTGGTGCTCAACAAGCGCGACCTGATGCCGGACGACGAGGCTGAACAGCGCGCGCGCGCCATCGTCCGCAGCCTGCGCTTTCGCGAGCCGCACTTCCTGATCTCCGGCGCGACGGGCCGGGGGACGAAGGAGCTGGCGGAGGCCGTTATGAAGTTTTTGGAGGAACAGGATCGCGAGGCGCGCGCCCGCGAAGCGTCTGCAGCAGAAACTGGCGACGCGCAGCCGGCTTCAACTTGAAGCCTTTGCGCGCCGCGGCGGGAACCGCGGTGACGGCAATCGTGCCGGTCTTTTCGGTAGCGTTCATCACAGCCTCACTGCATTGCGCGAATACGAGCAGCCAGTCGGCTCTTGTGTCTCGCGGCTTTATTGCGGTGGATGATCTGCTTGTTCACCAACGTATCGATGACGGGGACGGCTTCTTTGTAGCTTGCCGTGGCCGTTTCCTTGTTACCGCCGGTGATAGCCGCCGTGACGCTGCGGACCGCAGTGCGCATGCGTGAGCGCAATGCAACGTTACGGGCGCGGTGCTTCTCGGCTTGGCGGGCAGCCTTCTCGGCGGACTTGGTATTGGCCACGAAATCTCCGTCTGAAACAATCCCCAGAATCGCGGGGGGCGGTAGTCTGCTGATACAACCTCCGCTTGTCAACGCGGTATACTTTGACGCTTTGCCGTCAATGACTTAACCACCCCATGGAGCTCATTCGCGGACCCCTGAATTTGCGCGAGCGCCATCGGGGCAGTGTCGTCACGATAGGTACGTTCGACGGGATCCATCTCGGTCACCGGGCGCTGCTGAGCCGATTATGTGAACACGCGGCGCGGCTTTCCCGGCCGGCGATGGTGCTCACCTTCGAGCCCATGCCACGGGAGTACCTGATGCCCGAGCAGCCTCCTGCCCGGCTCACGTCGTGGCGCGAACGCTGGCGTATTTTGGGTGGGTGCGGCATCGACTACATGTGTGTGCTGCGCTTCGATGAGCGGTTGCGTAACCTGTCCGGGCCGGATTTCGCGGCGCTGCTGGCGACTCAGCTGCACTCGCACCGGGTCGTGGTGGGGCATGATTTCCGCTTCGGCCGCAAGGGGGAGGCGACCGCAGTAACGCTGGCCGCCTCCGGGCAGACCCTGGGATTCGAAGTGGATGTGGTTCCACCCGTATTGCTGGGTGGAGGGCGAATCAGCAGCAGTGGTGTGCGTGAGGCGCTGTCTCGAGGCGACTTCGAGCAGGCGCGCGCGTGGCTCGGGCGCCCGTATTCAATGACTGGCCGCGTGGTCCGGGGCAACCAACTCGGGCGGAAGTTGGGTTTTCCAACCGCGAACCTGCGGACTGGCCGGCGGCGTGTGCCGGTCGCCGGCATATTCGCCGTGCGCGTGCACGGCGTGTCCGCTATCCCGCTGCCGGGTGTTGCAAGCATGGGAACGCGCCCCACTGTTGCCGGTGGCGGTGAGATGTTGCTGGAAGCCCACTTGTTCGATTTCGCCGCGGATTTATACGGCCGCGAAATCGAAGTGGAGTTCGTGTCAAAGCTGCGCGACGAGGAGCGGTTCGCCGACCTCGACGCGCTGGTGGTTCAAATGAATAAAGATGCCGCGGACGCCCGCCGCATCCTGCAGTAGTAAGCAAATGGCGCTAGAAGAGAACAGATACAAATCGACGATCAATCTTCCCCAGACGGCTTTCCCGATGAAGGCGGATCTTGCCAAGCGTGAGCCGGCAATGCTCGCCGACTGGGAAAAGAGGGGACGGTACGAGCAGATTCAAAAGCACACGTCCGGGCGTGCGCACATGTTCGTGCTGCACGACGGTCCGCCCTACGCGAACGGCGCGATCCACCTGGGCCATGCCGTCAACAAGATCCTGAAGGATGTAGTCGTCAAGTCCAAGCTGATGGCTGGTTTCCGGTCGCCTTACGTGCCCGGCTGGGACTGCCATGGGTTGCCGATCGAAGTCGCCGTCGAGAAGAAAGTCGGCAAGGTGGGTCAGAAGGTCGACGCAGCGGAATTCCGTCGGTTATGCCGCGAGTACGCAACCAAGCAGATCGATCTGCAGCGCGCGGACTTCAAGCGCCTGGGGGTGCTTGGTGAATGGGACAACCCGTACCGCACGATGGACTTCAAGTACGAAGCGGACATCGTGCGCGCGCTGGCCAGGGTGTACGAGCGCGGGCACATCGTGCGCGGCTTCAAGCCCGTCTATTGGTGCTTCGATTGCGGCTCGGCGCTGGCGGAGGCCGAGATCGAGTATCACGACAAGACTTCCCCGGCAATTGATGTTGCCTACGACGCCGTCGATCCAAGGGCACTGGCGTCGAAATTCGGGGTAACAATCCGCGATGGTGACATTGTCGCCGTGCCAATCTGGACGACGACGCCGTGGACGCTCCCTGCCAGTCTGGCCGTGACGCTCGGTGCGGAGCTCGATTACGTGCTTGTAGAGGGCCCGGCGCGCGACGGCAAACGCCAACTATTGGTCCTGGCGCAGCCGCTCGCGGAAAGAGCGCTGAAGCGCTATGGCGTCGAGCAGCTGACCGTATTGGGTGAGACGAAGGGCGCCACGCTCGAACTGCTCAAGCTTCACCACCCGTTCTACGCGCGCGAGGTGCCGCTCGTACTCGGTGATCACGTGTCGGCCGAAGAAGGTACGGGCGCAGTACACACGGCCCCGGCGCACGGCGTGGAAGACTTCGTGGTCGGCCAGAAATATGGACTGGGCGTCGTCAATCCGGTCGGCGGCAACGGGGTGTATTTGCCCGACACCGAGATTTTTTCGGGTCAGCACATCTGGAAAGCGAACGACGCCATCGTTGATCTCTTGGGCAATCGTGGTGTGTTACTCGCGGTGGAAAAGATCGTCCACAGTTATCCGCACTGCTGGCGTCATCGCACACCGGTCGTGTTTCGCGCCACGCCGCAGTGGTTCATCAGCATGGACAAGGAAGGGCTGCGGACCGGCGCGCTCAAAGCGATCCACGAGGACGTCGATTGGTATCCCGCGTGGGGCGAGGAGCGCATCGCCGGCATGATTGAGGGACGCCCGGACTGGTGCATCTCACGCCAGCGCACTTGGGGCGTACCCATTGCCCTGTTTGTGCGGAAGTCGACTCATGAGCCTCATCCCCGCACGGTGGAGTTGATGGAGGAGGTTGCGCGGCGCGTGGAGGAGTCTGGTGCGGATGCTTGGTACTCGCTCGATGCAAAGGAACTGCTGGGTGCCGACGCGGACGACTACGAAAAAGTGACGGACATACTCGATGTCTGGTTCGACTCCGGCGTATCGCATTTTTGTGTGCTTGACCAGCGCCCGTACCTGAAGCGTGCGCCCGGTGACAAAGTGATCTATCTCGAAGGCTCCGACCAGCACCGTGGATGGTTCCACTCTTCGCTGCTGACGTCGGTCGCAATGCATGATCGCGCACCGTACGACGAGGTGCTGACGCACGGCTTCACGGTCGATGCGCAGGGCCGCAAGATGTCGAAGTCGCTCGGAAATGGCATCGAGCCGCAGGACGTCATGAAGACGTACGGCGCCGACATTCTGCGACTGTGGATCGCCGCCGCGGACTATCGGAACGAGATGGCGCTGTCAGAGGAGATTCTGAAGCGCGTGTCCGATGCGTATCGCCGGATTCGCAACACAGCGCGTTTCCTGCTCGGCAATCTGCATGGCTTCGATCCATCGGAGCACCTGCTACCCGTAAAAGACTTGCTACCGCTGGATCAATGGGCTGTTCAACAGGCCTGCGATGTACAGGATGCGGTGGTCGCCGCTTACGCAAAATACGATTTTCCCGACATCGTGCAGCGTGTGCAGAACTTCTGTACGAACGAGATGGGCGCGTTGTATCTCGATATGACGAAGGACCGCCTCTACACCATGCAGGCAGACAGCCGTGGCCGGCGTAGTGCGCAGAGCGCCATGTACCGCGTCCTGGAAGCGCTGGTGCGCTGGCTCGCGCCCATCCTCTCGTTTACTGCAGAAGAAATCTGGAAGTTCTTACCCCCTCGCACGGAGCGCGGCCCGCGCGGCGAGTCGGTGATGTTTGAAACGTGGTACGACGGCTTGGAAGCGGCGCAGGCCTCGCCGCAGCAACGCGTGTTTTGGAGCGATCTGCTGGCCGTGCGGCGGGAGCTCGGCAAGCGGCTGGAGCAGCTGCGCCAGGAGCGCGCGATCGGTGCCTCTCTCGATGCGGAAGTGGACTTGTTCGTTCCAGAGCACTGGCTGCAGCGTTATCAGTCCGTAAGGGATGAATTGCGCTTCTTCTTCATTACTTCGGCTCTCAATCTCGAGTCGGACGAGCGTGCTCCTGCCGATGCGACGTTGGTCACTCTCGAGACGGCTTCCGGTCCGACGCAGATTCATTTTCGCGTCCGGCCAAGCGAACAACGCAAATGCATCCGCTGCTGGCACCATCGGCCGGATGTCGGTGTGCAGCCGGCGCATCCGGATCTCTGCGCTCGTTGCGTCACGAACGTCGATGGCCCGGGCGAGCAGCGGAAATTCGCATGAACGAATCCCGCGAGCACAGCGGCTGGGTCTGGCTACCGCTCACGGTGGCGGTGATCGCGCTCGATCAACTGTCCAAACTATGGATCGTGCATCACTTCCAGCCCTACGAGCGCAAGCACCTGCTGCCCGTCCTGGATATCACTCTGTGGTTCAACGAGGGGGCCGCGTTCAGCTTCCTGTCCGAGGCCTCGGGGTGGCAGCGCTGGCTGTTCACGGGGCTCGCGCTCCTGGTCGGCGCAGGTCTCGTATACTGGATGAAGCGGCTCAAGGCCCGCACACAGTGGCTGCTGTGCTGTGCCCTGGCGCTCATCCTGGCCGGAGCCATCGGAAATGTGATCGACCGCGTACGAATCGGTCACGTGGTCGATTTCATCCTGGCGCACTGGAATAATTCCTACTTCCCGGCATTCAATGTCGCGGATTCGGCGATCACGGTGGGGGCGGCGTTTTTGTTGTTCGATGCCTGGCGGGAAAGCCGAGGCGCAAAGAGGGCGAGTAGCGTATGAAAGTTCTTCTGGCCAACCCACGCGGCTTTTGCGCAGGAGTCGATCGCGCGATCGACATCGTGGAGCGCGCGATCGAATTGTTCGGACGGCCCATCTACGTGCGTCACGAAGTCGTTCACAACACTCACGTGGTGGATCGGCTCCGCGGTCTGGGTGCCGTCTTCGTCGAGGAGTTGCAGGAGGTTCCTGCCGGCAACACCGTCATTTTCTCCGCTCACGGTGTTTCGAGCGCCGTGGAGGCAGAAGCCCGGACTCGCGGACTCACCGTGTTCGATGCCACCTGCCCGCTCGTGACCAAGGTTCACATGGAAGTGCAGCGCTATGCCCGCGAGGGTCGCGATGTGATTCTGATCGGCCACGCCGGCCATCCGGAAATCGAGGGGACAATGGGGCGGTTCGATTCCTCCTTCGGCGGCAACATCTATCTCATCCAGAGCGTCGCGGATGTGGAGAATTTCCTCGCGCGGGATCCTTCGAATCTCGCGTTTGTCACCCAGACGACGCTGTCGATGGATGACACGACCGAGATAGTTGCAGCGCTGCGGCGCCGCTTCCCGGCGCTATCCACACCTCGCAAGGAAGATATCTGCTACGCCACCCAGAATCGCCAGGACGCCGTCAAGAAGCTTCTGGAGAAGTGCGACGTTGTCGTAGTTGTAGGCTCGCGTACCAGTTCCAACTCGAACCGGCTTCGCGAGCTTGCGGACCGTGCGGGTGTTTCCGGTTACCTCGTCGACGGGCCAGACGATATGCATCGTGAGTGGTTCGACGGCAAGCGTGCTGTCGGTGTAACCGCCGGTGCGTCAGCCCCGGAACTGCTCGTGCAACAGGTGGTGGAGCGTCTGCGTAGTTGGGGAGCGGAAGTGCCCGAGGAAGTAGTCGGCCGCGAGGAGAAAGTATTCTTCGCGCTGCCGCGTGAGTTGCGTGTGGCCGCCAAGGCCTAGTCAGCGCCGGGCCCCGTACACCGACTTTTTCAACTTCCAGCGTTTGTGTGACCACGGCCAGTCGGGGGGGGCGTCGCGTATTTGTCGCTCCACGCGGCGCGCGTAGCGCTCGGTCAGTTCGCCGGACTTCAGCTTCTCTTCGGGCATGGCCAGCGGTTCGAACGCCATCTCATACAGGCCGCGCGACAGCCGGCGCATGGCGATGAAGAACACGGGCAGCTTGGTCACGCGGGCGATCTCTTCGGGCCCCATGTAGAACGCCGTGTCGCGGCCCAGAAAGCGCGTCCAATGCTTGTGCTCGCTCGTGGTGGGCTCCTGGTCGGCGACCATGGCGATGGCCCGCGGAATGTCACGCCGCCTGATGATATCGGGCAGCAGATCTTTGGCCGGAATCATCCGGCTGCCAAAGCGGCTGCGCACCGTCTTCATCTCGCGCTCGGCCCACGGGTCCACCAGCGGCTTGTAGGCCGCATCCAGCGGGTAGCCCAACTCGAGCGAGAATCCCAGCAGCATCCACTCCCAATTGCACTGGTGCGCTGCAACACACAGCACGGATTTGCCCTGTGCCAGCAGCTGGCGCGGCCCCTCGATATTGACGATGCGCACCCGGCGGCGAATCTCATCGGCCGGCATCTTTGCCGACTTGACGATCTCGACGAACATCTGCGCGAAGCCGGCGTAGTAGTCGCGCTTCGTATTGCGCAGCGCCTTCGCGTCCATCTCCGGAAAGGCGAGCTTCAGGTTGTTGTGCACCAACTCCGCCCGATAGGGGGCTACACGGAACGCCAGCCACCCCACCAGCGAGGCGAAGCCGTACAGAACCGACAAGGGGAGGGTGGCCAACACGCGCACCCACCACGCGGAACGTAGTGGCGCAGCAGCAATAGCCGTGGGCGGGACGAGCCCGCCATCTGGTGTGGACACTGTCGACAAGAGCCTCAGCCAGCCGGACGAGGCTCCGATGCCGGCAGTTCTGGGGTTGGCGGATGCGCTGCGAGCACTTTGCCGAACTTGGGTCCCAGCCAGCGCTCAATATCGTCGATCAGTGTAAAGGCTGCCGGCACGATCACCAACGTCAATCCGGTCGATGTCACCAGCCCGCCGATGACGGCAATCGCCATGGGCCCCCGGAAGGCATTGTCGCCACCGAGACCGATCGCGACCGGAAGCATACCAGCCACCATGGCCACTGTGGTCATGACGATGGGGCGTGCGCGCTTGTGGCCCGCTTCGAGCAATGCGGTGAACCGGTCCTTGCCGGCACGCATCTCCTCGATGGCGAAGTCAACGAGCAGAATCGAGTTCTTTGCGACGATACCCATGAGCATCAGGAAGCCGATCATCACGCCCAGGGACAGCGAGTGACGGGTGGCCATCAGGGCGAGCACTGCGCCGCCTATGGAGAGCGGCAGGGACGACAGAATCGTCACCGGCTGCAGAA
Organism: Gammaproteobacteria bacterium; assembly: GCA_028293745.1. GTDB lineage: Bacteria > Pseudomonadota > Gammaproteobacteria > Steroidobacterales > Steroidobacteraceae > 13-2-20CM-66-19. The sequence goes on from JAQGOF010000049.1 coordinate 20,611, forward strand.
CGCGGGCAAACAACAACACCAGCACAGCGAACACCATCAATATGCCGGTAGTGATGGCAATGATGAAGTTGGTGAACAGCTCGGCCATGACTTCCGCATCACCGACGTCTACGAGCCGGACACCCTGCGGCAGGTTTTTCAGGGTGGGCAGGGCGTGGATCTTGTCCAGGGCAGTTCCGAGCGCCGTACCTTTGGTGAGGTCCGCCTCGATTGAAATGCGCCGGCTCTGGTTATAGCGACGAACCTTCGTCGGTCCCTCGCCGAATCCGATGTCCGCGACCGCCTTCAGCGGGACCGCGCCGCCTCCTGCCATGGGTACCGGCAGATTCTCCAGAGTGGTGAGGTCGCGCCGCGTGGACTCGATCAGGCTGACACGAATGGGCACCTGCCGGTCCAACAGCGAGAATTTGGCGCTGTTCTGGTCGAGGTCGCCCAGTGTTGCAATGCGGATGGTCTCACTGATGCTGGAGACGGTCACGCCCAGCTGCGCCGCCAGGTCGAATCGCGGCTTGATGAGAATCTCGGGACGCTGCATGTCACCGTTGATCCGGGCAGTGCGCAGCTCTGGCATGGCGCGCATCTCGTCCACGACCTTTTCGGCCGTGCGCTGGGCGAGCTGCGGGTCATCTCCCGTGATGTAGATGTTGACGTCGCGTCCGCCGCCATTGCCACCATTCTTGTTGAAATGGATCTCGGCGTCCGGGATGGTCTTCAGCTCCTTGATGACCCGGTCCTCCCACTCTTTCTGGGTCACTTTCCGCTGACTGCGGGGCACGAGCTGTATGTAGAGCTGCCCAGTGCGTATCTCTTCATCCTCGCCGATGGATTCGACGACGTTGGCGACTTCGGGTTGGCGGGCAACGATACGGTAGGCCGCTGCCGAGACAGCCGCCGTATCCTCGAGCCGAACGCCCGTCGGCAGCTCGATGGCGAGGTCGGGCGCTCCGAAGTCCGAATCGGGTATGAATGACTTGGGTATCAGCGCCAGTCCCGCGATGGACAGCACGAAGAACAGCATGCCGCCGCCAATCGTCTTCCAACGATTGTGTATGCACCAGTTCAGTGTCTGCATGTACATCAACATGATCGGGCCGTCGGTGTGAATGGCAACACGCTCCGACTTCATCGTATAAGCCGCGATCACGGGCGTAATGAGGCGAGCGACCAGCAGCGAGAAGAACACCGCCGCGGCCACCGTCAGGCCGAACTGTATGAAATATTGTCCTGTGATACCGGGCATGAAGCTCACAGGCAGGAAGACGGCCATGATGGTGCAGGAGGTTGCGACGACCGCAAGACCGATCTGATCGGCTGCATCGAGGGCGGCCTGGAAGCCGCTTTTACCCATGCGCATGTGGCGCACTATGTTCTCGATCTCGACGATGGCATCGTCGACCAACACCCCTGCGACCAGCGACAACGCCAGGAGACTGATGTCGTTCAACGAGAAGCCCATCATCTGCATGAATGCAAATGTCGGAATTGCCGATAGGGGGATTGCCAGCGCCGAGATGGCCGTCGCACGCATGTCCCGCAGGAACAGCCACACTACGATCACGGCGAGAATCGAGCCCTCGATGAATGCGCTTACCGCGGAGTGGTACTGGCGTTTCGTGTAATCGACCGTGGTGAAGACTTTCGTCATCGTCACCTGCGGATTTTCCTTGCCGACCTTTTCCAA
>JAQGOF010000054.1 GCA_028293745.1 Gammaproteobacteria bacterium
GTGGTGGAGGGGGTAGGATTCGAACCTACGAAGGCGTAAGCCGGCAGATTTACAGTCTGCTCCCGTTGGCCGCTTGGGTACCCCTCCGCGAAAACGAGCCGCGTATTCTGATTTCGGGGACCTGGGGTGTCAATGCATCTTGGCGCGGTATTTGCTGGCTTCGGGTCGGTTCGCCACCTTTTTTTCAAAGCAGCTGGCCGAAAGGGCCGATCTCGCAGCCAGCGAAGGCTTCACTATGGAGCTGGCGAAGTGCCTCATCAAGGGCCGGCGAGGCCCTCACTATCTCACCTCGGTGCTGCCGAGGGCCTCACCTCGGAGTTGCCGAGAGCCGCATCCAGCTCCTGGATAGCGCGGGCGACGAGCCGCTCGAGCTGGTTGGCGGCATCATGAATTGCCTCCGTGAGGGTGGCGGCTTCGTGGCTGGCCGTCACCGACTCGGCGCCCGTGACCCATGCTTCGAGGCTGCAAATTTTGTCTCGATTAGTGTGCTTTACGCCGCTAACGTCCCACAAGTGCGCCTCAACGCGAGAGACGCGGCTACCGAAACGCTCCAGCGTTCCCGCGATGACGCCTTCGACACGCTGGAACAGATTCTCGTCGCAGCAGATGGGGTCGTCGCAATTGACCAGGACCTTCATCAGCCAATTCTCCTCGTGATACTCGTCGAAGGCGCCGCAAGGAGCATGCCGCGGCGCGATCTTCGTACAAACGCTCACGCCTCATACGTATGAACGCTTACGGCTCAGGCAGGTGGACAGCCCGCGCCAATTTCGTCGCCAGCTCCGTATCGGCAGTGCGCGACCCGCCGGGTCTCAGGTCGCGGGGAAGCTCGATCGGGCCGTAACGGATTCGCATGAGGCGGCTCACTTCGAATCCAATGGCGCTCCAGATCCGGCGCACCTCGCGGTTGCGGCCCTCGTGCAGCACAACTCTGAACGTCGTATGACTGCCATCAGTCTCGTCCTGGACAATGCTGTCGAAACGAGCAGGTCCGTCCTCCAGCGGCACGCCCTCGAGCAACTGGTTGATGGCGAACTCGGAGGGACGTCCCCGAATCCTCACCAGGTATTCACGATCGATCTCGCTCGAGGGATGCATCAGCCGATGAGCCAGCTCGCCGTCGGTCGTGAACAGCAGCAGCCCGGATGTGTTGACGTCCAGTCTGCCGACCGTGATCCATCGACCGTTGCGCGGCTCTGGAAGGCGCTCGAAGACAGTTGGGCGGCCCTGCGGATCGGCGCGAGTTGTCATCTCGCCGACGGGCTTGTGATACAGCAGAATTTCCCGTTCCGGCGTCCGTGTCGCTTCGAGATCGAGTTTGCGCCCATCGAGCCTGATCTCATCGGTTGGGACGGCACGATCGCCGAGTTGTGCGACGCGTCCACCCACCGTGATCCGGCCGTCCCGGATCCATTGTTCGATGCTCCGGCGCGACCCGAGTCCCGCGGCGGCTAACAGTTTCTGCAGTCTGGTCATGGGATGCGCGCAACTCTAGTATAACGATCCGGCATTTGGTGAGGCTCGATCATTCCTTGCTGTGTCCACCCACGCTGACGCATAAGAAGGGTCCATGATCTACGAAAATATTCTCGGCACCATCGGCCACACGCCCATCGTGAAGATTCAGCGCCTGGCGCCGAAGAACACCACGATGTATGTGAAGTGCGAGTTCTTCAATCCGCTCGGCTCCGTGAAGGACCGGCTCGCAATCGCCATCATCGAAGATGCCGAACGCTCAGGCGCGCTGAAGCCCGGCCAGACCGTCGTCGAAGCCACCTCCGGCAACACTGGAATTGCCCTTGCGATGGTCTGCGCGGCCAAGGGCTATCCCTTCGTCGCGCTGATGGTGGAAACATTCTCGGTCGAGCGCCGCAAGATCATGCGCATGCTGGGTGCCAAGGTCATTCTGACACCCGCCGCAGAGCGCGGCACGGGCATGGTGAAGAAGGCCGCGGAGCTGGCGCAGAAGCACGGTTGGTTTCTGGCGCGGCAGTTTGAGAACCAGGCCAATCCTGCCTATCACCGCAACACCACCGGCCCCGAGATCCTCCAGGACTTCGCAGGCTCGCGTCTGGACTTCTTCGTGACGGGATGGGGTACGGGAGGCACACTCACCGGCGCGGGTCAGATGATCCGCCTGGCCCGGCCCGACACACAGATCATCGCCACGGAGCCGGCGGGCGCATCGCTGCTCGCCGGCAAGACCTGGTCGCCTCACAAGATTCAAGGGTGGACGCCTGACTTCCTGCCCGAGGTGCTCGATCGGGAAGTGGCCCATCGAATTCTGCCGGTCACGGACGTCGAGGCCATCGAGACCGCCCGCTCGCTGGCGCGCAGCGAAGGCATTTTCTGCGGCATCTCTTCGGGTGGCACCTTCGCAGCGGCACTCAAAGTGGCTGCAGAGGCACCGGCGGGCTCCGTGATTCTCGCCATGCTTCCTGACACCGGCGAGCGCTATCTCTCCACGCCGCTCTTCGAAGGAATTCCTGACGGCAGCGATCCTGAGCCGTGAATGCGGCCGTGACCGATCCAGGAACTCAGCGTCGCGATGCGCGGCGCTTCGCCATGCTTCCCGATCCGTTCCCAATGTGGCGCGGAGGGCAGTTGCACGGCGCTCGTATTGCGTACGAAACCTGGGGCACGCTGAACGAAGCGCGTGACAACGCCATTGTGCTGTTCACCGGACTTTCACCCTCGGCGCATGCGGCATCCTCCCCGGAGGATCCCAGCGAAGGTTGGTGGGAGGGCATGGTGGGGCCAGAACTTGCGATCGATTCCAATCGCTTCTTCGTCGTGTGCGTCAACTCCCTCGGCAGTTGCTTCGGCTCGACCGGGCCGGCCTCGATCAATCCGGCCACCGGCGCAGCCTACCGGCTTGCCTTTCCTGACTTGTCGGTCGAGGACATCGCTCGCGCAGGTCATGAGACATTGCGTTCGCTCAAAATCGAGCGCGCCAACACGATCATCGGGCCGTCGTTGGGCGGCATGGTCGTGCTCGCATATGCTGCGCAGTTTCCGGGAGCGACACGGCGGCTCATCAGTATTTCCGGGTCGGCAGCTGCGTCACCTTTCGCCATAGCGTTGCGGTCAATTCAACGTGAGGCCATTTTGCGCGACCCCGACTGGCGCGGCGGCGCTTACACGGACGAACAGCCTCCAGCGACGGGTATGCGTATCGCGCGCAAGCTCGGCATGATGACGTATCGCTCCGCTCATGAGTGGCGCGAGCGCTTCGGGCGTCAGCCCGCCACGGAACAGCAGGACGGCCCGTTTGCACCCGAGTTCGCCATTCAGAGCTATCTCGAAGCGCACGCACGCCGCTTTGTGCGCGCTTTCGATCCCAACTGCTACCTGTATATCTCGCGCGCGATGGACCGCTTCGATCTCGCAGCGCATGGCGGCTCGCACGCGGTGGTCCTGGCGCGCTCCCGCATCGACAAGGCTCTCGTCATCGGCGTCGAATCAGACATGTTGTTTGCGATCGACGAGCAGGAGCGGCTGGCGAAGTCGTTCGAGCAGGCCGGCGCTGCAACCTCGTTTGCGCCGTTGGATTGCATCGAAGGCCACGATTCGTTTCTGATCGACATCGAGCGGTTCGGCAGCGAGATCGGGACCTTCCTGAACCGGCAGTAGCGGGAGGTTAGGTGCCTGTCGGCTGGCTCGCCAACAACGGCGGTAAAGGACAATGTAGCAACGCACACACCGTGCGCAGCAACTCCGCCTCCGCCTCCGTCATCACCTCGTCGCTGGTAATCGTCTTCACCAACCCATCGATGACGATCTTCTTGGCCAAGGGATCGAGCCGCCCGAGACGCGGCAACGCATCGCTGAGCTGTCGAGGCCAGTCGCTCAAGGCCTTGTACTCGGGAGGCCGCATCGGCAGCACCACTGTCATGCCCGCCTCATACGCAATCTGCGCGCTGTGCTCGTCCTGCGCCCCCAGCTGGGCGAGAGTCGCGAACAACACGTTGATTTCCTCTTGCGCGTCTTCCAATGACAGCGTGCCGTGCGGGACGCGAGCGTCCAACTCATCATTCAACAGTGTTTCGAGCAGCTTGGCGAGCGAGAACTCGAAAGCATCAATGCGCCCGTCAGCACGGATGAGTTGTGATACGAGTTGCGCGAGCGCCCGGCGTTGCGCGACCGGGGCACGGCGCAAGGACGGGAAGACCTGCTGCAGCGCCGGCAACCGCAACATGGGGTCGAGGGCGTCTACCACAGGCGCGATCTGCTGTATAACCGCGAAGTTGCCGACACTCAGCGAGCGTCCCAGCAGATCAAATTGACGTTGGCGTACCGCGGGCTCCTTGCTGAGAAGTAACGCGAGCACGAAAGCCTGCGCCCTCCCGGGTGATTGGAATTCGCGCACGCTGTCAGGGAGTGACGCATGAATCGCTTGCCCCTGTCGGATGTGGTTCGCATTCACCGACCCGGCAAGCGAAGACACACCCGCGCCGGGGATGGCCACACTGAGCCGTGAGGCCGGGGCGCGGTCCCGCGCTGCTGTCGCGCGCGGCGCAAACCCAGCAGCGCCCGCGCGTACCGCGGCATCGCCTGCGCCTGCCCCATCCGCCACCCCAGCTTGCTCATACTCAGCCGCGACACGCGCCAGCTCGCGCTCGTCAAATTGCGGATCCAACTCGCGAATTCGCTCGAGTATGGGCGGATGGGTCGCGAAAAAGCGGTTCAACCCTTCCGCAAAGAGCATATGGGCCGCCTGCTCGGCATGCGGCGTCGTCAGCACCGAGCCATCCGGCGTAGCGGCAATCTTGACGAGAGCCTCCTTGAGACCCTGCGGGTTGCGCGTGAACTGCACACCGGAGGCATCAGCCAGCCGCTCCCGCTGCCGTGACACCGCCGCCTGCATGAGACGGCCGAGAAACAGTCCAACGTACCCCAGCACCATCACCGCAAAACCCAGCGCGATGATTCCGTTGTTGCCGCGGCGGTTGCGCGGGCTGAAGTTGAGGATGAGCCGCCCGATCAAGGCGACCACGAACAGCCCGAACACCCACCCCATGAGCTGCACGTTCAGGCGCATGTCCCCGTTCAGGATGTGACTGAACTCGTGCCCGATCACTCCCTGCAGCTGATCGCGATTCAGCCGCTCGAGAGCGCCCTGAGTCACGGTCACCGCGGCATTCGCAGGTGTGTGGCCCGCCGCAAACGCATTGATCGCCGACTCCTGCTCGAGCACGTACACCTCGGGCATTGGCACACCCGAAGCAATCGCCATCTCCGACACGACATTCAACAGCCGCTTGCGCTGCAGATCGGTCGTATCCTGCGTGACCAGCACCCCGCCGAGACCGCGCGCAACGACACCACCACCACCGCGTAACTCCATCGATTTGTAGAGGCTCGCAAGTCCGAGAACTCCCATCACGAGCAGGGTGGAAAACAGTGCCACGCCCGGATTCAGCGCGGCGAACTGCAACGGCGCGACAACCGGTCGATTCGCTTGCGCGGACGACAGGAAGGTGAACAGCACCAGGTCCAACGCCAGCGCCACAGCGAGCAGAGAGAGAATGAACCCGATTACCAGCCAGCGCGTCTGGCCGCGTGCTGCTGCCTGCCGTGCATAGAAATCCATTTGACGGACGGCGCGCTCGCGCCGTCAGGTAAAGCTGACCTTGGGGGCTTCGCGCGCTTCGGGCTTGGCGATGTCCAACGGCTGCGCGGGCTGGAAATTGAACATGCCGGCCACGATGCTGCTCGGAAAGACTTCGCGCACGTTGTTGTAGGTCATCACCGCGTCGTTGTAGGCCTGGCGTGCAAACGCCACCTTGTTCTCGGTCGAGGTGAGCTCTTCCGACAACTGCATCATGTTCTGGTTGGCCTTCAGATCCGGGTAGCTTTCCGCGACTGCCATCAAGCGGCCCAACGCACCGCTCAGCTGTTGATCAGCGCCTGAAAGCTGCTGAACGGCAACAGCGTTGCCCGGATCCGAAGCGGCGGTTTTCAAGCCCGCGTAGGCGGCGTTACGCGCCTTGATCACGGCCTCGAGAGTCTCGCGCTCATGCTTGATATATCCCTTGGCCGTTTCCACCAGGTTCGGGATCAGGTCGTACCGCCGGGTGAGCTGCACATCGATCTGCGCAAACGCGTTTTTGAACGCGTTGCGCGCAGTGACCAGGCGGTTATACGTCGAGATGAAGACGAGCACGACCCCGACGATGACGAGCAGAATGATCCAGCCCATGACAACCCCCGTGGAACCTGCAGACGCCGTTGGCGCGCGCCGGTGACACACTAGTGAGCGGTCATTCTACGCATGCGATCGCGCTCAGTGCCAACAACCCGACCGACAGAACCAACAGCACCACCATCATCTCAAGCATGCGGGGGCCGCCGCGCGGCGTGAGTCGGCCGTGCGTCTACCTGACGGCGACCGAGTTCTGAGCGGCGCGGCCGGCATCAATTCGGGACGCCTGGGGGTCGATTCGCATGCCGCGCGGTCTGTCGCGCGTCGCGCACCGATGCCTGACGAGCCGACCAAGTGGTTGCGGGCGAGGACTAGCGGCTGCGCCAATGTGAACCGCGTCACGCTATTCAGTTCACTTAACTGGGCCGCACCACCGCGCCGAAGGTCTTGGCCGACAATGAGCGACCGCAGCACCACTTGCCGACCGCTGTGCCGCGATCCAAAATCACTGTGCAATTAAGTTCAAGCGGTGCATGGCGTGGGACCGGACGACTGCATAATGGCTTTGGTCGCGACGCACAACTAATAGAATTACGCGAGGCTCATTCAAGTGGAACGCCGCCTGCACACGAGGCACCGTGCTAGAACAGTCGTCTACATCACTGTCCCGGGTGGTCGCAGGAAACTGTGCAAGGCAGTCAACCTGAGCGCTACGGGCGTATTCATCGAGACCACTAATCTGGGCTTGCGCAAAGGGCAGCAGGTCGTGCTGGCATTCGCGATCAACCTGGGCACCGTCACTAAGCTGCACCGGCGGACGGCTGTGGTCGCTCACGTCTCACGCGGCGGCACGGGCCTCATGATGGAGAGCTACGGGGCCGCGCGGTCGAGCTGAGCAAGCGGACGATGCCTTTGGAAAGCTTCGACGGCAGCGCGGGCGGCGGGACCCGCCAGATCGACATTTACCAACACGAGACTTAGCGGCACGTTCCGCGATCCACCGGCCACAAGGGGTAGGCGACGGATCACACCCTTTTCCAGCGGGCCTCGGATCAGGTGTTCCGGCAGCCATGCATATGCGAGGCCGGCCTCAACTGTAGCGAGAGATGCCTCCATGCTGCTCACCGTGCAGCGAAGCTCCGCCCCCAGCCACCCGTCGTCTCGCGGCTGCTTAACGCCCGAGTCGCGTACGACTACCTGCACGTGGCGTGTGAGATCCTCGGGCGTTAGTGCATGATCGACGCTCAAGAGGGCGTGATCCGACCGGGCGACCGCGACGAACGTTACGTCCAAGAGCCAATCGCCCACGTGACCTGGTGGCATGCGAGTCGTGACTACGACATCCGCAGTCCCATCGACGATCGCATCCTCTGCACCTGACAGCACTGCATCCGAAAGCTGCATCTGGGTGTTCGGGCAGAGCTGCTGCAGCTCCCCGACGATGCTGAGCAGCCGCTCGCGGGGGAATGCAGCGTCGACCACGAGCCGCAGCTCAGGCTCCCATCCTTGCTCGAGACTGCGCGCCAGCAGCTCGAGCTTTGCCAGATCGACGAGCAAGGAGCGCGACCGCTTCAGCAGAACCCGCCCGTGAGCAGTTAACACCGCCTTGCGCCCCTCAATAACGAGCAACGGGACAGCCAGGGCCTCCTGGAGCCGAGCCACAGCGTAGCTGACGGCCGATTGGCTTTTGTTCAGAGCCGCAGCGGCTTGGGCGAAACCTCCGTGATCCACGACTGCGGCGAGTACGGCCCATTGCTCCAGTGAAGTCTTAGCTAGCGCCACTTTCTATCCGATTTATAGATTGGTGTGAGCCAAATTTTGCGCTTTTTATTCGATTTGTGGGCCTTATTGTTCTTCCCAACCGCAGGAGGTCCCATGAACGAAATTCGACGCAGCAATGAGCGGGGCTATGCCGATCACGGCTGGCTCAAGTCCTACCACACGTTTTCCTTCGCAGACTACTACGACCCTCAGCATGTCGAGTTCGGTCCCTTGCGCGTGATTAATGAAGATCGCGTCCAGGCCGGCGCTGGATTCGGCACGCATGCCCACCGAGACATGGAGATCATCAGCTACGTGCTAAGTGGTGAGCTCGCACATAAGGACTCGATCGGCAACGGCTCGGCTATCCGCCCCGGCGACGTTCAGAGAATGAGCGCGGGCTCAGGCGTCCGTCACAGCGAATTCAACCCGTCGGGTAGCGAGTCGGTGCATTTCCTGCAGATCTGGATCCAGCCCAACGCACAGGGCATCGAGCCAAGCTATGAGGAGAAGCGATTTTCGACGGAGGAAAAGCGCGGCCGCTTGCGTATTATCGCATCTCCAGACCAAGCGGACGGCTCAGTCCTTATTCATCAGGATGCGCGAGTGTACGCGGGCTTGTTTGACGGCGCGGAAACCGCCACGCTAAACGTCAAACCGGGTCGAAGAATCTACGTGCATGTGGCACGCGGTGCCGTGACAGCAAACGGAGCCGTTCTAAACACCGGTGACGCCTTGAAACTCACCGACGCACAAGAATTGGTGTTCAAGCAAGGTAATCAGGCAGAGGTTCTGGTGTTCGATCTTCCCGGACCGAAATCCTGAACCCCATACCGGAGGCCCGAGATGGTGCAAGGATCCCCAACCCCCGACGGGTTGGTCACGCTGAAGAGTGCGTTCCCGGTCAAAGAGACCGTGGACAGGCTCGTGCACCGGGTTGAAGCGAAAGGGCTCACCGTATTCTGTCGCATCGATCATGCGGCGAATGCGGTGAGCGCCGGCCTGCAGCTGCGCCCGACTGAAGTGCTGATCTTCGGGAATGCCAAGGGCGGTACGCCGCTCATGCAGGCAACGCAAACGATCGGCATCGATCTACCGCTGAAAGCGCTTGCATGGGAGGACGCAGCGGGCCAGACGTGGCTTGCCTACAACGATCCGGTATGGCTGACGGCTCGCCATGGTATTGAGGCGCTCGGTATCGCACCCGCAACGGTAATGCGGACGCTGCTTGCGGCCGTGACCCAGGGTGCTGCAGTGCCTTAGACTGTCACGCGAATGTCATCTAGCATCCTCCACCCCACCACCCCACGAGAAGACCCCAGTCACAAGGATGGACGCGAGGTGGAGTGGCAGCTTGCCTCCACTGATCTCGCGTCAGTGCGTCGATGGCTGGACGATCACGGCACTATTGACGGGCTCGTGCTCGAACCGCGGTCGACGCTGAAGATCTTCGACACCTACTTCGACACCGACGACTGGCGTATTCACCGCGCGGGCTTTGCGTTACGCATACGGTCAGAGGATGGAAAGTCGGAAGCCACCCTCAAGTCACTTCGCTCCGGCAGCGCCGAGATGGCCGATCGCCGCGAGCTGAGCGAAACGCTCGAGAGCACGCAGAGCGAGTCGATCGCCCGATCGACTGGACCTGTTGGAATGCGCGTACATGCCGTGAGTGGCCCGCATCCGCTGCAGCCATTGTTCGAAGTGCATACTTCGAGACAGCGATATGCAGTGCACGCGGCCAACGACGAGACGCCGCTCGGTGAAATCGCTCTAGACGAGACCGTTATCTCCCGGCCGCATGGTCAACCTCAAACCAGCCTTCAGCGCGTCGAGGTTGAAGCTCTGACAGGTGCTCACGAGCCCCTGCAAACGTTGGTAAAGGCGCTTCGAAGCGGTTGCTCGCTCGAATCGGCATCCGACAGCAAGTTTTCACAAGGGTTGAAATCCGTAGGTCTCGCGCCAGCGCCTCCTCCGGAGCTCGCACCAACTGCAGTCAATGCGTCGATGCGTATCGATGAAGTGGGTCTCGCAAACCTCCGCCGCTACTTGTCAGCATGGGACCTTCACGAACCCGGCGCACGGCTGGGAGACGACCCGGAGGAACTTCACGATCTGCGCGTAGCCGGGCGCCGGCTGGATGCCATCTTGCGCCAGTTCCGCACGTACCTTCCCGCATCGCTGGTGCGAATCCGGCCCACCCTCAAAAAGGTGCTGCGCGCCCTGGGTGCCGCACGCGACCTGGACGTAGCCCTGCTGGAGCTGGATGCATTCAACGGCGAGCTGTCCGAAGCGGACCAGGCGAACCTGGAACCGTTGAAACAGCACTTGCGCTCGGAGCGCGCGCGGGCGCGCGCCAAGATGCTGAGCCTCCTCGACTCGAGTGCCGTGCAGAAGGGTCTCGATAAGTTGCGGCTCGGACTGACCCAGCCCTCGGGCGATGCCGAAGCCCCGGGAGCGCCTGCACTTGAAGTGGTCTCCGAATTGATCCGCACGCGCTACAAGAAGGTGCGTAAGGGCGCCAACGGTCTCACTCCGGACTCTCCGACGGAGTCCTACCACGCGGTCCGCGGGAGAGTGAAGAAGCTGCGCTATGTCCTCGAATCGGTCTCTGTCATCTTCGGGAAACCTGCGAATGGAATGGTGCGTTCGTTGCGCCGGTGGCAGGAAAAGCTCGGTGTGCAGCAGGATGCCGATGTAGCTGGCCGGCGCCTCCAGGCCCTCGCAGCGGTGCCGCCCAAGGGACTGCCGCCCGAGACACTGTTCTTGATGGGCCGGCTAGCCGCGCACTATGCTGACCGTGCTTCGAAGGCGCGGAAGCGGCACCCGCGTGCCTATCGAAAGGTTCGGGGACGATGGAAGACATTAAAGTCGAAACTAGAGGAAATCACACCGCGCGTGTCGCCGCTGCCCAGCTCCGGGCCGTGATTCGATGGACCTGCTGATCGTCCGGCACGCGATCGCCTTCGACCGCGACCGTCACCGATGGCAGGAAGACGCCGCCCGTCCACTTTCGCCGGCCGGCATGCGCCGCGCACGCAAGGCGGCAGCCGGACTCAAAAAACTCACTGCGCGGCCGCAGCGGTTGTTGACGAGCCCGCTGGTGCGCGCCCGGCAAACTGCACAGATTCTGACCGATATCGCGGGCTGGCCTGCGGCGGAGGAGGTACCCGAGCTGTCACCGGACGAGCCGGTACTGGCGGTATTGGAGCTGCTCGCGAAGGACCGCAGCAAGCTGACAGCCGTCGTCGGCCATCAACCGGGGCTGGGGCATCTGCTCGCCGCCTGTCTGCTCGGCGGCGGTGGCTCGCTGCCCATCGAAATGAAAAAGAATGCGGTGGCGTGCGTATCGTTCGACGGCAAGCCGCGCCCGGGACACGCCGCACTCAAATGGCTCGCTACACCGCGGATGCTGCGCGCGTTGCGGTAGTTTCCGGCCGGCACCCTGCGCGATCCCCTGAGCGCCTGAGCACCGCGTCACAGTTCCAACACCTTCTTACGCCTGTCAAGTCTTTGTCGCTGGCATGTAACATGCACGGTGCAACCTGTTCCAAACATCGGACAGGAAAATGGCTCATGAGTTTTGAAGCGACAGGTGATCGTTGGCAGCAAGCCGCGACCACGGCATGCACCGGCACGTTGACCGACCGGTGGCAGATCACGACCCGCCAGTGGCTGGAGGCCAAAGCCGAATACCGCACGCTGTACGACGCGGAAGTCACCAATGTTGCGGCGCTCCGCAAAGCTGCGCAGCGGCTGCACGACCTCGGGCAACTGCGCAAGGTACTCGCCAGCGGCCTGCGCTGAAACCGGCGCTGCAGACCGCCGCTGCAGACTCAACTGCTCAGCGCGCGAATCCACCCCACGACCACCGGAACGAGCGCGAGCAGCCCCGCGAGCCACTGCGGCACGCGATTCAACACGCGGGATACGGGTTCGAGTGCCGCAGCCGCCCCGGCCAACAGCCCCACTGCAAATCCGAGCGCGTGCGCGAGGACATCGACTGTCTGTCCGGCACCGCCGCCCGGTTCCTCGAGCGATTGCCCGCCTGTACCGGTCCAGCTCAGAAGAACAATACCCGCAACAAGCGGGCCCCAGCGAAGTGCCCAGCGCTGTGGGTATGCAAGTCGCGTCCGCCATGAGTAGGCTGACAGTAGCCCCAAGGCGGTGAACACTGCGGTCGACGCACCAACAGAGCGGTGCGTCGCCGGCCCGAAGAAAGCTTCGATCCAGTTCGCAAGGCCCGCTCCCAAGACGACCAGGAACCAGGCATTGCCCGTGCCGAGCAAGCGCGAGGCAAGGTACCCGAACCAGACTCCCGCCAATGTATTCGCGGCAAGATGTGGCCCGTCCAGGTGCAATGTCAGAGCTGTCCATACCCGCCACCACTGCCCCTTCTGCACGAGACCCGCGTCAAGCTCCCCTACATCGAACGCGTCCAGTCGCCACAGGCCATTGGAGATTGCGAATGCAACACCTGTGACGACCAGTGCATAGATGAGACTCCCGGCCCAGGCGTACGGATGCAGCTTCGGTGGCGGCGGAGGCGGCGGTGGCTTGTTGAGTCTCTCGATCTCGTATTGCCGGAGATGTTCGAGCGCCGCGGGAGCATCGCTGATCTCTACCAGCAAAACGCATCCGGTGGAATCTCTCGCAATGGCGCTTGCAATACCGACGGCATAGAGCATGAATGCCCGCTCATTGCACTCCGGAAGGCGTGCTGAGCGGAAGACCTCGACTGCGCGCGCGATATGTTCTAATTCCATGGCGTAACCAAAGGTCAGCTTATCAGCCGAATGTCGAATCTGTTGCCCATCACTCTGCTGTTGGCGGCGATGGCATCCGTGCAGGCGGGCGCATCAATAGCGAAGACCCTGTTCCCCGTCGTCGGGCCGATCGGCATGGTGGCTGTCCGAATTGCACTCGGAACCATGATCCTCTGCATCGTGATGCGCCCCTGGCGTGCCCGGATAACCTCGAGTACATGGCGCCCGCTGGCAGTTTACGGTGTCTCGCTCGGTGTGATGAACCTGCTCTATTACCTCGCCCTGAGCCGGGTTCCGCTGGGTATTGCCGTAGCGCTCGAGTTCACCGGCCCCTTGGCCGTCGCAGTGGTGGCCTCGCACCGCCTGCTCGACTTCTGCTGGGTACTTCTCGCCGCAGCGGGCCTGATCCTGTTGCTGCCCGTGGCTCACGTCGGTGTTGGTATTGATCCGGTTGGCGCTCTGTATGCTCTGGCGGCTGGCGCCTGCTGGGCGCTCTACATCGTCTACGGGCAGAAGGCGGGCGCCAACCATGGCGCACAGACAGCGGCCTTGGGCAGCGTGATTTCGGCGGTCATCATCGTTCCAATCGGACTGGCCGACCGCGGTCACGCATTGTTCTCGAGCTCAATCCTGCTGCCGGGCCTCGCCGTCGCAATTCTGTCGACAGTCATCCCCTACACCCTCGAAATGATTGCGCTCACTCGCCTGCCTGCGCGGACATTCGGTGTCTTGATGAGCATCGAGCCCGCCTTCGGCGCGCTGATCGGATACGTCTACCTGCACGAGTGGCTCACCGCGGTCCAGTGGACTGCCATTGCGCTCGTCATTCTGGCTTCGATCGGGGCGACGGCGTCCGCACAGCAGAAGATCCCCGTGGCTGTATAGGCACGATGTCGATGGTTTCGGTGTTCGGATCGAACCTGATCTGCGCTTCTCCGCGTTCGAGCTGGCGATACACATGAGCCAGCTTCTGCTCCAGCGAGAACTCGCGCTCACCGTAGTCAGTGCCCTCACGCAGCACAAAAGACTCTACGACACCCCGCAGCGCGTCAGCGGAAAGGTCCGTGTGGGGAACGAACACCGCTTCCTTGGCCTCGTCGTTACTGTCAATTGGCGTCAATTTCTATCCATTCCAGCCTACTGGTAGGCAACAATAGCTCATGCAGCCGGTCATCAGCGTTTCAAATCTCTACAAGACCTATTCTTCGGGCCTGCACGCGCTCAAAGACGTGAATCTGCAGATCCGGCCGGGCGAGATATTCGCCCTGCTCGGACCCAATGGCGCCGGGAAGACAACCCTTATCAGCATCATCTGCGGAATCGTCAATCCTACCCATGGCGTCGTCCTGGCGGACGGCCACGACATCATTCGTGACTACCGTGCGGCCCGCTCGAAGATCGGCCTCGTCCCGCAGGAGTTGACTACCGACGCCTTCGAGAGCGTGTGGGATACCGTAAGGTTCAGCCGAGGCCTGTTTGGCAAGGCACCTGATCCCGCGTACCTCGAGAAGGTGCTCCGCGATTTGTCGTTGTGGGAGAAGAAGGACTCCAAGATCCTGACGCTCTCCGGCGGCATGAAACGCCGAGTCATGATAGCCAAGGCCTTGTCGCATGAACCGCGAATTCTGTTCCTCGATGAGCCCACCGCAGGTGTTGACGTGGAGTTGCGGCGCGCAATGTGGGACATGGTACGCGGGCTCAGGCAGAGCGGCGTCACCATCATCCTGACCACGCATTACATCCAGGAGGCCCAGGAGATGGCCGACCGCATCGGTGTCATCAACAAGGGAGAGATCATCCTGATCGAGGAGAAGACCGTGCTGATGAAGAAGCTCGGCGAGAAGAAGCTCGCGCTGCAGTTGCGCAACCCATTGCGGAGCGTTCCCGCGGACCTTGCGCAATGGGATCTCGAGCTCAGTGCCGACGGTACAGAGCTGGTGTACACGTTCGACACTCAGCGCGAGCGCACTGGTATCGCCACCCTGTTGAGCAAGCTGGGCGAGCACGGCATCAGTATCAGGGACCTGCAGACGAGCGAAAGCTCGCTGGAGGATATCTTTGTCAGTCTCGTGAGCTCGAACCGATGAACGTGCACGCGATCCGGGCCATCTATGGCTTCGAGTTGAGCCGGACATGGCGCACGAGATTTCAGAGCATCGCCGCCCCGGTGCTCTCGACTTCGCTGTATTTCATCGTGTTCGGGGCTGCCATCGGCTCACGCATGGCGCATATCGATGGTGTCAGCTACGGCGCCTTCATCGTACCCGGCCTCATCATGCTCTCGATCCTCACGGAGAGCGTATCCAACGCCTCCTTCGGCATCTACATGCCGAAATACTCGGGGACGATCTACGAAATACTGTCGGCCCCCATATCAACCGCGGAGATCGTCATCGGTTATATAGGTGCGGCCGCAACCAAATCAGTCATCCTGGGCAGCATCATTCTGGTCACTGCCCGGCTGTTCGTGAGCTTCTCGATAGCTCACCCGGTCTGGATGGTGGCTTCGCTGCTGCTGACTGCCGTGACTTTCAGCTTCTTCGGCTTCATTATCGGCATCTGGGCCGACGGGTGGGAAAAGCTGCAGATCGTGCCGTTGATGGTCGTTACACCGCTCACTTTCCTCGGCGGTAGCTTCTATTCCATCAGCATGTTGCCGCCGTTGTGGCAGAAGGTCGCACTGTTCAATCCCGTCGTGTACCTCATCAGTGGCTTCCGCTGGAGCTTCTACGGAATATCGGATGTCAACATCGTGGTCAGTTTCGGCATGATCGTGGTTTTCCTGCTGGCGTGCTTTGCGGCCGTCTGGGTCATCTTCCGCACCGGATACAAACTCAAGGCGTGACGACACTTACGAATCTGGCCGCGGATCCGCGAGCAGATCCGGCGGCGAGCTGGGTAGCGTGGACCCCGGCCGAGCGCGAAAGCTTCTTCGATGCGATCGCGCGCCACAGACGCGCCGCATGGCGTGTAACGTTTGCCAGCCGCGTCATCAACCTCGCTGTTGCGTTGATCGTCGCGGTCCTGATGTCTCCCCTCTTCTACGGCGCGCTGGCGCAGCTGCTCGACCTGCTCAACCTGGCCATTCCGGCACCGAATCTCGTCCCCGGCATCGGACATGCCCTTGATGGAGTCATCAACGCTCCGCAAAAAATGAGCGTTGCAGACTGGGTTCGGTTCGGCGTTCTGGCCGCGCTGCCCGGATTCGTGTGGATGGCCTTCGTTCTCAACGCGATGCGGCGGGTGCTCGGCCTGTGTATGACCTTCGATTCCGGCGAGCTGTCGGCACGGGCGCCCGATCCAACCGTGCTGGCGGAACAGCGCTTCGGCAATGTCGTGGCGGAAATGGCAATCGCCGCAAGCCTGCCGCAACCACGCGTGTTCGTTGCGCACAGCCAGGCGGTCGATGCGGTGGCGTTCGGCATGGATGCGCAGCACTCCACCATCGTCATCTCTCAGGGGCTGCTGGCGCTGTTGAACCGCGAGCAGATGGAGGGCGTGGCGGCCAACCTGATTGCCTCGATTGCCGATGGCGACATGGAGATCGGTGTGCGCGCTGCGTTGAGTCTGAGTCTGTTCGCGCTGATCACTCGCCTTGGGACGCTGGTCACCCAACCTCACGCCCGCAAGAATTTGACGCACATTGTCGTTGCAACGCTGCTGCCGACTACGGCGCGCGCACGTCAGCTCGTGATGGAGCTCGCCAGTCCCTTTGATGACGACCCGGACGAGAAGCCCGCCGCAGATCGCAGCGATGGCGCCCGCTCGGCGCTCGCTGCCCGCTGGGAAAAAATCCGGCCCTACCTGTGGCTGCCTCTCGCAGGCCCCCTGGTCATGACCGGATTCCTCGGCGCCATCT
>JAQGOF010000058.1 GCA_028293745.1 Gammaproteobacteria bacterium
ACCGGCATAGCCGAGTTGGTCGATCACAGGGTTCCCCGGCAGCGGCACTTCCTTGGCCTGATCGTACAAGGTCATGATCATGTGCAGAGAGATCGAACCGCGGTCGCCCGCGGTCCGCAGCAGCCGGCCGAGCTCGAACCGGTAGCCCGCCTCGACATCGAAGCCGCTGACCACCACGCGCCCGATGTTTACGTTCTTGTCATTGCACGAATTGCATTCTGATTTCGGCGTGAAGTCGTGCAAGGGTCATTGACGACGCCGAAGGTCTGGGCGTTGCCCGATAGTACGTCCGGCGCGGGGGTCCGCACTGCACGCGCCTTGTTCGCACGGAAACGAATTCCGGACAGCGGCTCCCACACGAGACCGGTCGCCCACGTGTTGTATTTGTCGCCGCTGTTCGGATCGGATCTGCGGAACGAGCCGTCGAACGCCAGATCTTCAGCGAACTTCACGCCCTTGAGGATCGGTATCGAGGTCTCGAAGTAAGCTTCCCGTGTGACCGTCTTGATTCGGCTGATGTCGGCGAGCTGGTTGCCGGTCACGAGCGCCTTGTTGATGACGTCGTCGTAATCCAAGAACCCCGCGAAGCTACGACGCTCGATTCCCAGCACTATACTCAGTGGGCCTGCAGGCAAGTTGAACACGGGTCCGCCGATGAAGGCGTTCGTATCCTCCAGATCGCTGGCGCCATGCTGCCCGGCCGCATCGGTCAGGTAGTCTTTCATCGCCTGCGTATAGGGCGCAAACGGATTGATGGGTACGCAGCCGGTGGCGCGCGCTCCGGGATCGGAGCAACGGTATTGGCCCGGGTTGCCGGGATCCGCTTCGACACGTAAGCCGTAGTATAGGCGGTCTGTGCGGACAAGGCCGTCCGTGACACTGCTGAGTGTCGTGTGACCGTAGACGTGGGACAATTCCCAGTTCCAAGCACCGCCCGCCGGCAGCGGGGATTCGAACGACCCCTTGAAGCCCGCGAGTACGCGTACGGTGTTGCGTTCGTTGGTAGCGCCTCGGTTGCCGAGCTGGTTGAATCGCTGCTGCCAGTTCAAGACCGTGGCGTTGGCTGGAAGGGCCGCGCGCAGGGCGGCCGGGATGAACGGATTATTTACGGGAATCGAATCCTGCAGCCCTGTCAGGCCCACTCCGCCACCGAACAGGTTGCCGAAGGCGGTGGATTGAAAGGGGTTGCCTTCGAACGGGGCATTCGTTTTCACTTGACCGAAGTTGAGTTCCGCGAACGCGGACACCCCTTTGAAGATTTCGTAGTCGCCATCACTTGCGAACATGAGACGCTTGGTCGGAATTGCCAGGGTACGGACCGCATTACGGTTGTAGCCATCAATCGGTATGCTGAACGGGATAAGGGCACCGTTCGCATCCGTAAAGCTCCCGTTCCGGGAGGTATAGAACGGGCCGGAGTTTCCCAACTGGAACTTCCCGTTGGCGCCAACGGCTGAGTACGCGGCAGGACCCCGTACGAACTGGTCCGGCGTAAACCACGTTACATCCTGCGCGCAGAGGTATCGGTCCGAGCAGTGCACGATACCTTCGTCTTCATACTGAACCGTCAGGCCGCCGTGCCCACGATCACCCAACTCGCCTCCCATCATCAGATAGCCGCCGGGACTCTTGTTGTCGTGATCACCCGTGATCGAGTAGTTGCCGCCAATTTCGACGCCGTCGAGCTTTTTCGTGATGATGTTAATCGCGCCCGCCACAGCATCTGCGCCGTAGATTGCTGATGCTCCGCCGGTGAGCACGTCGATGCGCTCGATATTCGCCGTCGGGATGGTGTTGAAATCGACGGCGGAGTTGAATGTTGTACCAGACGGTGCCCTGCGACCGTTGATCAGCACAAGCGTACGCCGCGCATTCAGATTTCGCAGATTGACCTCGTTCAGACCCGAGCTGGCGGCGCCCGCAAACGTGGACTGCGTGCGGGAGGTACCGAAGGAAGCCACTAGCGGCGCGTCGGCATAAGTCCGCGCGCGCAGCCCCCTGCTCTTCCTCGCCTCGAGCATGAAGCATTCTTGGTGCTTTGCATCAAAGCGTTACTAATCGTAACAGCGGAAATACAACGGAAGATAGAAGGAGGGCCGATAAAAATTTACGGTCCGCACACCGATTGCCGTAAATCCAAAGGGTGACACCGGGTAACCCTTCCGGGAACGAATTCCAGACCGGGATTCTGTTTTTATGTTGCATACTCGCAACGTTCATCCGCCGGCGGTAGCCGGTCGATGCTGGGCGGCGTGTTTGGTCGCGGCAGCGACCGCGGCTTCACGCGATGATGACTTCGACGCCGCTCCGGGTGAGCGCTTCGCGAGCCTCGCCGGGAATCCCGGCGTCGGTCACGAGCTTGGCGATGCCTTGTGGCTCGAGAATCTTGTGCAGGCAGATCCGGTCGAACTTGGAGGAGTCCGCCACCACGATGATTTCGGTGGCCGTCTGGCACATCATGCGATTCAGCAGCGCCTCGGGCTCGAAGTGCGTGGTGATACCTTTCTCGATATCGAATCCATCGGCCGCCAGAAACAGCTTGTCTACGTGCAGGTCCTGCAATGCCCGCTCGGTCTGCGTGCCGTAGAAGGACAGGTTCTTGCGCCGCAGAGTGCCTCCAAGAAATACGAGCTGCACGCTCTCACGTGTAAGCAGTCAAGAGCAATTATGAAGGACACGTAGCGCCGACTTTGGCCTTGTTGGCCGGTAGAAAGCCCATTTCGCCTCGAATTATCTTTGTTGAAACTTATTTTGTTTCGTATTTGGTATACGCTGCCGGGACGGCTGAGCAGGCAGGCCGGTCAGCACCTGCGCGTAAACGCCGACGGGGGCCAGCCGGCTCTCGCGGCCTTTTTGGATGGCCAGGGTGTGGTGTTGCAGATATTCTTCGAGCCCGCCGGTGAAAATAAAGACGAACTGTAAGATCTTCCGCGGGTCAGGAAATGCAACACAACAAGATCATTTGGGCTCTTACGCTTGGAGTGGCGCGCTTCTGTGTCGCTGGCGGAGGCATGCACCCGGAACACGCGGAGCATGCCATGGTCGTCAGCATGCACGAGCTCGCCTCGCAGGCCGGCGTACAAATCCTGAGAGACGGTGGTAACGCCGTGGATGCGGCAGTTGCGACCGGCTTCGCACTAGCAGTCGTACTTCCGGAAGCGGGAAATATTGGCGGCGGGGGCTTCATGCTGATCCGCACCCACGACGGCGCCACTCATTTTCTCGATTATCGGGAGACGGCTCCCGCGCAAGCTTCGCTGACCATGTATCAGGATGCGAAGGGGGATCTCATCCCGGGCCTCAGCACCATCGGTTACAAGGCGGTTGGGGTGCCCGGCTCCGTCAAAGGAATGGTGTACGCAGAACAGCACTTCGGGAAGCTCAGTCTTGCGCAGGTGATGGCACCGGCCGTCAAGTTGGCGCGGGAAGGTTATGCGCTGAGTTGGGGTTCAGCACGGGCACTGAGTGCGGAGCCGGACTTGGCGCGCTTTGCTGACTCGAAACGGATCTTTCAAAACAACGGCCACGGGTGGCACCAAGGCGATGTATTCAAGCAGCCTGAATTGGCGCGAACATTGCAACGCATTGCCGCGGATCCCGAAGAGTTCTATCGCGGCACAATGGCCCACGAGATTGCCGATTTCATCCAGGCCGGCGGCGGAATCGTAACCGCTCAGGACCTGGAACGGTATGAGGTCAAAGAGCGCCAGCCAGTGCACGGAACATACCGGGGCCTCGAGATCATCAGCGCTCCGCCGCCCTCCTCAGGCGGCGCAACGCTGCTCGAATCACTGAACATCCTGGAGGGGTTTGACATGACCCGGGCCGGAGCGGGATCCGCCCGCTCCATCCACTTGCTCGCAGAATCCTACCGGCGGGCCTTCATGGATCGCGCGCTCTTTATGGGTGATCCCGATTTCAACGAAGTGCCGGTCGCGCAACTCACCGACAAGAGTTACGCCACCGCCTGGCGCAAGTCGATCGACTGGCAGCGTCCCAGCACGAGTCGAGCACTGCAGCGGCCTGCTGTATTTCCGGAGCTCGATCGATACGCGGCTGAACGCCCACTCTTCGGTGGCAAGGAACCGGCCCACACGACCCACTACTCGATCGTTGATACTGACGGCAATGCAGTAGCCGTGACGACGACAATTAACGATGACTACGGCTCCAGGGTGACGATCGGCTCACTCGGATTTCTTCTCAACAACGAGATGGACGATTTTGCTGCAAAGGTGGGCGCGCCCAACCTCTACGGACTCGTGCAGGGAACTTCCAATGCTGTAGGCCCCAACAAGCGGCCTTTGTCCGCCATGGCTCCGACGATGGTGCTGAAGAATGGCAAGTTGTGGCTCGTGCTCGGCGCGGAGGGTGGCCCGACAATTATCACGAGTGTGGCAAACATCATCGTCGGCATGCAGGACTATGGGCTGGATGTGCAGGAAGCCGTGAATGCAGCGCGTATTCACCAGCAGTGGCTGCCGGACCATATCCAGCTGGAGCCGCACAGAATATCAACAGACTCGATCAGGCTGCTCAAGAGTGCGGGCAACCGCCTCGCTCCAAGCGACATTGTTGGCGACAGCGAGTGCATCGAGGTCGATCCGACGACAGGAGAACGCTTGGGCGCCAGCGACGCACGCAATGAAAACGGCAAAGCAATTGGATATTGAGCGACGCACCGAGGCCACACTTCACCGGGCCAGAAGCCTCACTCGATGTCCGTCACGGGATGCAGGGCCTCGGGGGGGGATGTGCAATGATGCTGTCCGACCCCAACTCCCTAGAACGTGGTCACCTGTCGGTGTCGTGCACGTCCGTCCCAGGCGATATGGGACACTGAGTCGCGACTGATCGATGTCCTGATCGGCTTCAAATTTTATGCACGAGGTGAACCGCCCATGGTGATGGAAGCTGCCTTTTCAGCCTGGATCAATGCCGAGTGGACTGCTGGCCGACTGACACGCCCCAGTGTCGCCCTAACGCAGCTCCAGGCCAACCTCAAGCAGTTCTTGTCCAAGTACCCGATCCAGGGCATCTTCGACCCGCCCGCGTCCGGCGTCACCAATGCGTGCATCATGAACAACATCGCCGGCCAGCGGCCCGGGTCGATATTGCGCACCCACAACATGCACGCCACCGAGACCTTCAGGATCCAATCTGGGTATGGGGCAAGCGGCGAAGGCCTTATGTTTCCGGTGCATGGCCTCTTCACCACCGCAGCGTCGGCCGCCAAGCAGTGGTACACGCTGGACGCCACCGGGCCGGCCCTGTTGCTGACGGCAAAACTGACCGGCTGCACATTCATTGCGCGCGCGGGCGCCGTGGCCGGCGAGGTTGACGTGGCCCATGTGCAGCCTGATGCCCACATCGACGGCGTTACGCTGAACAACACTGAGGCGGGGGTGGCGGCCCAGCATTGCTACGGCCGCAACAGCTACAACATCGACACCCGGTCGATCAATGTGATCGGGATTCGAAGCGCGGCGGGGGTCTGGAAAATCTATGCGCAAAAGATCGAGAAGCATGCGCTGTCGATCCGTTCGGTGACAAAGGTCTACCCCTGACGCAAGCCGGTAACAACCAGGCACGCCGCCACGGGCGGTTGACGGCTGTCAGGACCAGGTAGACGGCCAGAGGAAATCAGGGTGGCTTCGCGGCAAGTTCGTTCTTGATGATGCAGCTGTCGACACAGATAGTCACAGGCGCGAGTTAGTCCACCGGAGGTGCCTCTGTCGCCTGCTCCAACTTGATCCGCTCGAAAATCTCTTCCCGATGCACCGCGACGGTCTTCGGCGCGGCTATACCGACTCGAACCTGGTTGCCCTTTATCCCTAAAACCGTGACTGTGACGTCTTCGCCGACCTTCAGGGATTCCCCGACCCGTCGCGTGAGAATGAGCATGGCTACCGCCGTCTAATCGTTAGTATACGGGATTGAGACTTTAGTCCAGTATCCGCCGGAAAGCCACACCGTAAATCTGACCCACTTGCCTCGAAATCCTTCAAGGTGGCGCTCCGTTCCGTAATAGTGTTCCAGACTGGGCTCTGCGAGCCCCGGCGGCTCTCGCGGACTGTTATGCGGGTTTCGATTCCTCCCGCCAGATCCAGTGGCATTGTGGGTGCGTAATAAAGGTCAGCCTGGACACCCCGAGTGGTAGGGTGAGCTCGACCTCATACTCGATTTCATGATGAGCGATGATCTGATCGCAACAGTCGCAGACATTATTGCTGCCGCGCCCACCAAATGTCTTGCCGCCGCATACTGACGGGAGCTGCCCGGTGCGTATACGATCGCGGACGACCGCTCGCAATTGTTCCTCTTCCATAAGTACACACAGTTCAAGATCGGAAAGGGGCCATGAGCGCTACCGATCGTACCGCCACGCGCGCTGCTCACAATAACTACTTCTGATTAGAGAGCGAGCTTCGACGCGCCCGCGATCCAGGGCCAGGACCGGGTTCGAATAGAGGCGATTCCCTACGGGGGAGGACCGCCGGTCTAATGCCAACGATGATCATTGGGACCGGTCCATGCAAAGCAAGACGCTCTGAGCTTCTCGAATGTGCGACGCCCATCACACGCCGACCGTCGTCGCGCGCATGCAATTGATTGCGCTCCCAGTGCGAGATGACGCAAGGTGAACGAGAGGTAGTCGGCATGATTAAGGTCGCGGTTTACACGTTCCAGGGTGGAGATGCAGATAAGTTACTGCCTGCCGCGGGGCTACGCCTGGCCACAATAGATGCCATACGGCACGTGCACGGCGAGCCAGAATTCAACTCACGTCAACTTGTAGACGAGTCCGAGATCGATGAAAGCGGGTTCTATTGTGGAGACCCGCAATAGAACATGGCTCAGGGATGGACAGGTGCTCGGGCCGCGCTCCACTTCCCCGGTCGGCCGCAACCGCGACGACTCCAAACCAAAAGTAGGAGGGAATTCCTGTATGCCGGCCTACGAACCTACGCGCGACGGCCGGTCCGATGACATACATAAGCCGCGCAGCACCCTATCGTCATGTTGCGTGCCCTATCTGTGAGTGGCGCGACGCGCCGTCCCGGCCCGACTGATCCATCGCGCACATTCGAGGGGCCATCGAGCCCCTCGTTTCTTCATTCGTTCCGCGCCGATCTCCTGTTGTCAGGCTCCGGGCGCAAGGCGCGCTTGCGCCCCGAGCTGATCTCGAAGCAATAGTTAAATCACCGGATCGCGCGGGCCCTCGTAGAGGAATCCGCAGCGGCGCTCTCACCCGTGGATGCAATATCCTCCGCCCCAGTTGACTTCAAAACATCCTTTGCGCCCGTCCCTCATATCGTTTTGCCTCGTACTCAGGGATGCCCATTCCAACCAGTGCCCCGACGAGGCCACCGACAGCCCCACCAACGCCGAGACCAGCTAACCCCGCCATGATGGGCCCGGCCGCGATGAAGGGACCTACGCCTGGGATCGCCAAAGCACCGACCCCAGCAAGAACGCCCAGTGTTCCCCCGATCACGCCTCCTGTAGTCACACCCGCAGCCGTACCCTCCGGGGCCTTTGTTTCCTCGACATGTGCAAATTCCTTCGTACTGCGGGTGTCGGGAAGCAACACTGAGATATCGGGGCTCAGAAACCCCGCTGTGATCAGCGTGTCGACCGCGCGTTCAGCGTGCTCTGCAGTGGGGTAGATTCAGAAAACGGCTGTGTTCTTTCCGGCCATAGGCTTCTCCGAGGGATTAGTTAATTTGCAACTCCGCTACGGCATCATTTGCGTGACCGTAGGCGGCAAGATGGGCTAGCTAACCGTCAGCCGCAGAGTCTCGATGTAGGAGACCGGGCCGAGTGACGCATGCCCGGGAGACTGTTCCGAACCTTCGCCGCAACCATCGAGGCAGTTATTAGCGGGCGGGCATGCGGTCGACTTGAATTGGCTCAACCGCGTCGCCCGGGCACCCTTCGGGTACGGCAGCCTGGATCATCCAGCTAACCCGGCAATCGAGCAGATGGTTATATCCTTGGCGAGCGGCACGCAGCGCATCGACCACGGTCGGACCGTCACCACGGCACTGGGGGTAGTCCTGCAAGATAACGCTGGTATAGATGTCCCCAACTCTCGTGGCCCGGACAAAGATCTCATGTCGAGGCAGGCAACGATTCAGCGCTGCCTCCAGAATCCGCTCGCCTGATGTGCTCCTGGTCGAAAGTGTCATCGAGAAGTCCCTCAACGGCATTCCGTCCAAATCGCTCCGAGGCGGTCCTGAACCGAGATCCGGGTTTGATTGTATTCGCCGGTCAACCCGGGCAACGATTCCCCGCACCTATACGGAGGCCAACCCTGCGTGCTCAGCGTCTCAGCAGGTCTGCGCAGTTATTACCACCTTCTGCCACACAGCGGTCATAAGCCGCACGACGCTCGTGCTCCCGAACGGCATCCCCGCTTGTTATGTTTGAACCTACGGGAGCATTGAGAATCGCATCGCAGTCGCTCCGTCCTTCGTCGCGGCAGCGCTCGAAATCGGCCCGACGGTCCTCGTCGCGCGCCGCGGCGACATTCATCCGGTGCTCGGGTGTAGCACATCCACCTGTGAACAAAACGAACACTGTGAGAGCACCGGCCGCGACGGGGGCAAAACGTTTCATGGTTATACTCCTCTGGCTAAGCCAAAGCAGAACGTGTTGCAGAGCCTCAGCAAATGCTGTTCCCGCTGTTCGGGGAAGAGGTCGACGGTTCCACCCTCGAAGGCCTACGACCACCTCAGCATCCGCGGCCAGGTGTGACGCGGACAGAGATAAGTTGCGTGTTGGTATGCGGTTATGGCGACCTCCGAAGGTCGGCATCTGAGGTCATCACTGACTATTTGCTCGCTCCGCGGTCGTCCAGCTTACGACAAAGCTCACGCAATGGCCCGAGGTGACAAATTCGTGTCCGATCTCACCCGGTCGCGTCGATGTTGATTTCCCTCGGGCTCGAGCGCGGATCTGGCGTGAGCCGCAGGTAGGACTTCGCTGCCCGCCAGCCCAGCGGAAAGCGCCGCTCCGCATCGGAATCGCTCACCGACGGAACGATGATGACATCCTGGCCTACTTCCCAGTTCACGGGAGTCGAGACGGAGTAGGAGTCGGTCAGTTGCAACGAGTCGATGACGCGCAGAATCTCATCGAAATTTCGACCGGCGGTCTGCGGATAGGTGATCGTGAGGCGGACCTTCTTCCTGGGGTCGATGACAAACACCGTGCGGACAGTATGGAGCTCGTCGTGCTGCGGATGGATCATGCCGTACAGGCCTGCGACCTTTCGATCCGAATCGGCGATGAGCGGGAAGTTCAGCTCGTAGCCCTGCGTCTCGCGAATATCGTCCGCCCATTTCCTGTGGGAGTCGACGGCGTCGACCGAAAGTCCGATAGCCTTGACGCCGCGTTTGTCGAATTCAGGCTTGAGCCTGGCAACGTACCCCAGCTCGGTGGTGCATACCGGGGTGAAATCCTGCGGATGTGAAAACAGGATCACCCAGTTGTTGCCAGCCCATTGGTGGAAACTGATCTCCCCGGCGGTGCTCAACGCTGTGAAGTCCGGTGCCAAATCCCCAAGCTGCAATGCCATGATTCACTCCTTGCGGTGTTTACAGTGCCGATCCTTTACTCTATTGAAAGTTAAGTGACATTGCGGTCACGTTCTCACGGCTTGAGTTGCGCGCGAATTTCACCGCGCGGACGTAGTGCAATGTCGTAGGCTATCGCATGGCGATCTAGGCTCAGGTGTCTACCCGCGGTCGAGATACGGCGGTTCGATCAACCTTCAGCCACGGCTGGCCGCCTTCCGCCGATGCGTTCGAAGACCAGATGTTCTATCTCGCCTCACGGGGGTATCGATACATCGCGGGCACGGACGTTCCAGTCAACCGTGGAATGGCAACAACACGTAACCGGCAGCCAAAGGCATCCGTTTACTCTTGTGGCCAGACGATCACGTTGCTCACCCCGCGGTACCGACTATCCAGTTCACCAATTTCCGGCTCATCCCGAGCCTGGCCCCTCACCCGCCGGACTTCTCGGCCGAGCTGACGCGCGCCTCCTCCTCGGCGGCCAATGCCTCGAGGTAACGTCGGTAGACGTACACCCGATCTCGGGCGCGGCCGGTGGACTCTTTGATGATCCCGCGCGACTCCAACTCGCGCAGCAACGAATTGATGGTCGGCGTCGTGAGCCCCGTAGCCTCTCTCAGTGTCGCCACCGTGGCGACCGGCTTCGCCTGCAGCGCCTCCTGAATCATGAGCAGTGAGCCGGCAATCCGCGGTACGGCACGTAGCTGCGCTCGATCTTCGTGGAACGCCTGCGTCACGCGTCGGCCGGTTTCGATCGCGACCTCTGCGCTGTGACGAATTGCCTCCGCAAAAAAATCGATCCAGCGCTCATAGTCCCCGCCCGCGCGCACCGCATTCAGCTCCTCGTAGTACTGTTGCCGGTGCTCCTTGAAATACAAGCTGGGATACAGTAGTGGTTTGCGCAGAACGTTGTCATGGCAAAAAATCAGCGTGATCAGTAGGCGTCCGACGCGGCCATTGCCGTCCAGAAACGGGTGAATGGTTTCAAACTGCACATGGGCGAGGGCCGCTTTTACAACTGGGTTGGCCGGTTCATGCAAGTACTGCTCGAGATTCGTGAGACAGGCATCCAGATGGGTTGGCGGTGGCGGCACGAAGGCCGCATTGCCTGGCCGCGTGCCTCCGATCCAGTTCTGGGAGCGCCGGAATTCGCCGGGCTGCTTCTGTGCGCCGCGCCCATCGGCGAGCAGGATGTCGTGCATATCGCGTAACAGCCGGTTCGACAACGGGAAGCCGCCGGCCATTCGTTCCAAGCCGTGGTTCATGGCATCCACGTAGCGCGAGACCTCCCTCACGTCATCGCCCGGTGCGCCGGGCACCGCCTCGATCTCATGTGCCAGCAGCTCATCCAGCGTGGATTGGGTCCCTTCGATCTGGGAGGAGAGAACTGCCTCCTTGCGAACGAATGTGTAGAGGAGCAAGTCCACATCAGGCATGGACGCCGCGGCGCCGTCGAGTCGTCCGAGGGAGAGCATGGCCCGATCCAAGGCGGTTTGAGATCCCGCCGTAAAGGCGAGGGGCGGATCGGGAGGCAGCGTTGGGGGCACGAAGGCGCGGACGGTCTCGCCCAGTGTCGTGGTCTCAATATATGTTCCGAATGGATCCCGCTTCATTGCCTCGATCCAGGGTTAAACGGCTTTACTAGCCGGCTTCTTATTTAAGCGCAGGATCCTAAATTTAACTAGTGGTTCTGGTACGGCAAAAGATTTAACTGGCGACCGACGCTAGTTAAATCTATGGCTCGGTTTTAGTCTCCATGGCCGCGGTCCTCAGCCGTCCACTCCCGCCCTTACCCCGAGCGACCGCGATTTCGGCCTACCAACCGGAAGCGGCGTGCTGTTCTGCAGCAGCAGTCCGAATGCAGGCGTGGCCACGGGCACGTGGGGACCGGCTGCAGCCGCAGAACCGGGTTCCCCCTACCGAGGCCGTGCCATGGCGCCCTCAACGGCCGCCTGCAGATCTTCGGCCTCGGGCAAAGCCCAGTAGGCACGCACGGGGGATCCAGGCGAGCGAGCCCCACGCGAGACATGCTATGCGCGGCACGGCCTCACCAGCGGCTGTGTTAGGTAAAGCAAGACTATGTCGCGAGGGCCGGGACATGGTTGTCAGCCTTTTGGCACTGTTCACTTTCTTCGCCACCACTTTCGATGTGTATTGCTGCTCGAAGGCGGTATAGGCCCAGTGGAAGAACTGCTCGCGTCCATCCCTATCGGCCTGCGGACGGCGGGGACTTCATATTCGCGCCCTCCCCTGATTTCACCGCCTCGCCATTCGGTTGGGCTTGCCCACTCCCCCGGCTGCGACGCACAACTACTCCGCAGACATCGGCAGACGAACCGTGAACTCGCTTCCGTGCCGGAGGCCAGCGCTTGCAGCGGTGACGCGGCCACCATGGCATTCGACCAAACTGCGCACCAGGGCGAGCCCGACACCG
>JAQGOF010000082.1 GCA_028293745.1 Gammaproteobacteria bacterium
CTGCTTCGCGCGACATATGAGGGCGTCAGCCTCGGAAGTTGTCGCGGGCGTGCGACCACAGCGGGGCGACCGCTCCTGGTGCAAAAATAAAATGTGGAAAATAGAATAAGATGCGCCGGCAGCAACGAACGTATGCGAGAGAATTCGCGCCTACACAAGCGGCGCAATGATCCGGGTTTCACTCGCGATGGTCAAGCAAGCTTGAGTCTGGGGTTCACTGTGAGCGCGAGCACGTCGGCAAATTCTCGGATCACGCGTACAAAGGGCCGCACGGGCCGCCATACAGCCCGGCTTGACCCTCGTGCGCCGAACCTGCTCCCGGCGAGCGACACGCCAAAGATCACGCGCGCATCTGCCCCGGAAATCGCCGAGCTCGACGCCATACTCGCAATCGTCCCCGACTCGCCTGCCAAGTCACTCTTCGGGGAGCTACCCGAAAGCGAGCGCTGGCAGGGGCTCAACGCCCGGTCAAAACCGCGCTCCGGTACGGTGCGTACCACTGTGCTCGCCAATCCCCGGCAGACACTTGCTGTGCTGGGATATATAGGGGCGGAGGCGAGCACTTTCGAGAGGCTGGCGCTGGCGGGACGCATGCTCAAAGAGGCGTCCTCCAGGTGCCCCGGGTCTATCGGCCTGATCGCGTTGGGCGATGACGTGGCGGCGCAGGGGGGAGTCGATGCACTTTTGGCGGCGGCACTTGCGTCTGCATTCCAAATGCCGGCCTTCCGCTCGCACGCGAGCGAGGATGCCACCATCCGGCGCCTGGCTCTGTTGGATGCCGCGAAAGTTGATATCCCGTACGCCACCGCCGCTGCCCGCGGCAACAACCTCGTACGCTGGCTAACCGCGCTTCCGCCGAACATGCTCGACGCGCAGGGTTACCACGCCACCATCGCCAAACTGGCGAAGGCTCATAAAGTCGGGTTCGAGTGGCTCGACGAGCAGTCGTTGCGCCGGGCCGGGGCCAATGCATTCCTGGCCGTCTCGGCGGCCAACGTGCGGCGTGACGCCGGCATCGCCCATCTGACCTATCGGCCGCCGGGAAACAAAGCGCGCTCACCGGACATTGCCCTCATCGGCAAGGGCATTCTGTTCGATACGGGCGGTGTCAACCTGAAGCCCCACCGCTCGATGCTCGACATGCACATCGACATGTCGGGCAGCGCCGTTGCCCTGGCAACATTGCTGGCGCTCGTTGAGTTGAAAGCGCCGCTCGCGGTCGATGCCTGGCTGGCCATCACAGAGAATCAGATCGGACCCAACGCCTACCGCCCGCAGGAAGTTGTAAAAGCCGCCAACGGCGTCACCATCCAGGTCATTCACACCGACGCCGAAGGCCGGATGGTGTTGGCCGACACGCTCGCTCTCGCCGGAAAGACACAGCCGCGCTTCATGATGGATTTCGCGACGCTCACAGGAGCCGCGGTGTATTCGCTCACGGAGCGAATGAGCGGCGTGCTCACGAACCGGCCAAAACTGGCCGCGAAGCTGGTCGAAGCCGGGCGCACGAGCGGCGAGCGCGTGTGGAATTTTCCGTTCGATGCGGATTACGACACCGACCTGGAGAGCAAGATTGCAGATGTCCTGCAGTGCAGTGTGGACGGCAAGGGTGATCACATCCTTGCGACACGCTTCCTGAGCCGCTTCGTTCCGGACGACATTGCGTGGGCCCACGTCGATCTGTCATCCGCAACCCGTAATGGCGGTCTGGCGCATATCAATACTGACATAACCGGCTTTGGCGTCCGGTACGCGCTCGAGCTCATTCTGAAACACGACATCCTTGCTGATGTAGGCCGTCGCAAGTGAGCACACTGACCATCCGCCGTCCCGACGACTGGCATCTGCATTTGCGGGACGGGGCAGCGTTACACGCTGTGCTGCCCTTCACAGCCGCGCAATTCGCCCGCGCCATCGTAATGCCCAACCTGAAGCCGCCGGTCGCGACAACCGCGCAGGCCCTGGCCTACAGGCAGCGAATTCTCGAAGCGCTTCCAGGCGGCGTCAGGTTCGAGCCGCTGATGACTCTGTACCTCACTGACCGCACCGACCCGGCGGAAGTTGATCGCGCCAAAGCCAGCCGTCTCGTGCACGGATTCAAGCTCTACCCTGCAGGCGCTACCACGCATTCCGACGCCGGGGTTACCGACATTGGAAAAGTCGGCGCGGTGCTGGCTCGCATGGCCGAGTTGGGAGTGATCCTGCAGGTTCACGGCGAAGTAACCGACCCGGCCGTGGACGTGTTTGATCGCGAAGCCCGCTTCATTGGTGAGGTGCTGGTGCCCGTCGTCGAGAAGTTTCCCCAGTTGCGCGTTGTGTTTGAGCACATCACCACCCGCCTGGCGGCCGAGTTTGTGCGCCGCGCGCGGCCCGGTGTGGCCGCAACGATTACGCCGCAACACCTGCTGATGAATCGGAACGCGCTGTTTACCGGGGGAATCCGGCCGCATCACTACTGTCTGCCGGTGCTCAAGACCGAGCCTGACCGCTGCGCGCTCCTCGAGGCTGTCGCGAGCGGCAACCCGCGCTTCTTCCTGGGAACGGATAGTGCGCCTCACGCCAGGCATACCAAGGAGGCGGCTTGCGGATGCGCGGGGATATTCTCTGCACACGCAGCGATCGAGCTGTATGCCGAAGCCTTCGAAGCCGCTGGCGCACTTGGGAAGCTCCAGGGATTTGCGTCCGAGCATGGTGCTACGTTTTATGGGTTGCCATACAACGAGGGCACGATCACTCTGACGAAAGAATCATGGGACGTGCCGGCTACCTATCGGTTCGGCTCGGAGGAGCTCGTTCCGCTACGCGCCGGAGAGCGGATGCCTTGGCGCATCGCGCAATCAGGGAATACCAATGAGCGACGCTGATTTGACCGTCGCCGCGGGGATATCGGCGGCGACGTGCGCGTCTGCGCCAGAGGGACCTGACGCGCCAGGGGCTCCCGGTCAGCCGAAGACGTCCGGGTCAAGTGACGAAGCAGGCGCCACCGCCGGGCCGCAGATAGGGAGCGCGCAAACGGCACCCGCCGGCGGCCCAGTGATTGCAATTGAACCCACAGCGTCCGGGACCGGGCCTGCGCTGACGATCGGCGTGCCACCGACGCCGGCCAGCGCCGCCGACGTACACAACGCGGCCGCACCGTCGACCGCGGGTAACGCGACGAACGTAGACAACGGGGCCAACGCACACGCATCAAACGGCACGCCACCCGAGGCGGCTCCCCCGCGCGAACCAACAGCACCGGCCCCCTCGGCTACGGCGCTGTCGCCAGCGCCAGGGTCAGCGACCGCGCCATCCTCGACCAACGGACCCGCCGTCGCCGCGCTGCCACCAACAACGACCGCGCCACCCGCGGTGCCCAATGGCTTGATGGCGCGGCGCTTCCGCGGCTTTCTCCCCGTCGTCATCGACGTTGAAACCGGCGGGTTTCATTCCGCGACGGATGCGCTGCTCGAGATCGCCGCTGTACTCATCGACATAGAGCCCGACGGGACATTGAAGCGCGGCGCGACGCACAGTTTTCACGTCAAACCGTTCGAAGGCGCTCGACTCGATCCAGCCGCACTATCGATTACTGGGATTGATCCGTTTCATCCGCTGCGGCCAGCACTGCCCGAGAAGGACGCACTCGGTCGCGTATTCCGCGAAATCCGCCACGCAGTACATGCCCACAACTGTAGGCGTGCGATTCTGGTCGGTCACAACGCTGCGTTTGATCTTGGCTTTCTTAACGCGGCAGTCGTTCGAGCAGACGTGAAACGCAATCCGTTTCACCCGTTCTCGTGCTTCGACACCGCGACACTGGCGGGTGCCGCGCTGGGGCAGACCGTTCTGGCGAAGGCTCTTGCGGTCGCGGGACTCCAATGGGACCCGAGCAGCGCGCATTCGGCTGCATATGACGCGGAGCGTACGGCCGATATCTTCTGCGTCATCTGCAATCGGCTGCACGACAGCTTTCGCGACGCGCAGGACCGCGCACGCTCAATGGGGTGGTTCAATGCGGCGCCAGCAGAGCCGGCGGCCGATGAGCCGCCGCTATAGACCTGAGAGGTCGTGATCGCTCGCCGGTGCCGATGTTTGCTGCGCCCTAGGCGGGCGCGACGACACCGATAGTCGCGGGCCCCCGCAGGCGCAATGGTGGCGGCTAGGCGCGCGCCCCACGCGGCGGACCCAATCTGCAGCTAGGCCGCGACGGCGCCGGCTTCTGACAGCAGCTTCTTCAGCTCGCCGTTGCGGTACATCTCCAAAGCGATATCACAGCCGCCGACCAGCTCGCCGTTTATATAAAGCTGCGGGTAGGTGGGCCAGTTCGAGTAGCGCTTGAGTGCTTCGCGCATCTCCGGCTCCTCGAAAATATTGATGTGTTTGAAGTCGGCACCCACGGCACGCAGTGCCGCAACGGTCTGCGCGGAAAATCCGCACTGGGGGAAATCGGGGGTGCCCTTCATGAACAGCACCACGGGGCTCGAGCCTAGCTCGGACTTGATCTTCTCTACGACATCCATCATTTGCACTCCTCATGGGGCTGCGCCCAACTTTCCTACGGGTTTGCGGCGGACCGCGAACCCGCGAAGCGCAGCGGCGCTACGCGCCGATAAGATAACTATTCAGGGCCCGATCACGTGGCCGAGCCGCGATCACGTAACCGGCGGCGGGCCTCCAGCTGCGCGATCAGCTGCCATTGCTCCTCGGCGCTCATCGACATCCAGCGGCCAATTTCCGCACCTGTGCGTAAGCATCCGGCACAAAGCCCCTGCTCGTCCAGTGTACAGACCTTGGTACACGGCGAGGGGGGCCGCTCCGGGCTCATGAGGTCAGGCATCGTGATCTCTAAAGGGGTAGGTGCCGGCCGGCGACAACCGCCCCACTAGGCATCGGCGCCACAAATAATGGCATACTGTCCAGCCCAAGAACAAAAACCACTTGGGCACATAACGTCTGCCATTGGAGAGGGAGCCGCCATGAATCCGCTCACGTCCATCACCGGCGCTATCGTCACCGGCGTAATCCTCGCCCTCCTCATCGCTTTCGGCATTGAGATGGGGGCTGGGGCAATTCACTTCAACGAGCTCGGCCTTGCCCGCTGGGTACATATTCTCTCCGGGATCATGTGGATCGGGCTGCTTTACTACTTCAATGTGGTGCAGGTGCCGGGCCTGGCGGCCGCTGCAGCAGACAAAGGTGGCCCAGGTGGCGCCGGCGTCACCAAGTACATTGCTCCGCGCGCCCTGCTCTGGTTTCGCTGGGCAGCGGTCGCCACCTGGTTGACCGGCGCCTGGTACCTCGGGCCCCGATTCATGGACGCCCTGACCCTCGGTCATGGCGGCAAGGACCTCTACGGACTGGTCATCGGGGCGGGCATGTGGATCGGCACCATCATGCTGTTCAACGTCTGGGTCCTGATCTGGCCCAATCAGCAAAAGATCCTCGGCCTGGTCGCTGCCACAGACGAGCAGAAGGCCAAGGCGCGGAAGGTGGCGCTCCTGGCTTCGCGGACCAACTTCGCGCTGTCGATACCCCTGATCCTGTGCATGGGATCAGCGTCGCACGGGCTGCCTTTCTAGACTGAGGCGCTCGCCCGCGGCAAGTCGCCCGCCTTGTCCGGCCTGGGCAAGGGGCGGTTCTGCCGCGCGTCGCGACACCCGCCGGCGCCAAGCGGCCGCTCACGGAGGTGACCGCGATTGCCCGCTGCCGCTGGCAACGAGCCCGTTAACTCCGGCGTCGCTACCGCGGACCGGCAACGCCGCGCTACGCTGCTCGCATGCAAACTCTCCCTTCCGATCTAGCGCGGCAAGTAGCCGCGGCCCTTGCCGAGGACGTCGGCTCTGGCGACGTCACCGCCGAGCTGGTCCCCGCGACCCAACACGTCAGTGGCAAAGTAGTCACTCGCGAGCAGGCCATCCTGTGCGGCCGCCCATGGGTCACCGAAACATTCCGGCAGCTCGACCCCACCGTCCGCGTGACATGGCACGCAAATGATGGTGACCGCATCACTCCGAATCAGACTCTCTTCGAGGTATCCGGCCTCGCCCGACCGGTCCTCACTGGCGAACGCACCGCCCTCAACTTCCTGCAGCTTCTCTCAGCCACGGCAACAGCCGCGCGTCGTTACGTAGATGCTATCGCTGGAACTGACTGCGCGATCCTCGATACGCGCAAGACATTGCCGGGATTGAGGACGGCGCAGAAATACGCGGTCCTGCAGGGCGGCGCACAAAACCACCGAATCGGTCTGTTCGACCAGGTCCTCATCAAGGAAAACCACATCGCCGCCGCTGGCTCGCTCTCCGCGGCGATCGCGGCGGGCCGCCGCGTCGCGGGTAGCCGAAAAGTGGAAGTGGAAGTCGAGACGCTGGCGGAGTTTGAAGAGGCGCTCCGGGCCGCACCCGACATCATCATGCTCGATGAGTTCAGCCTGGCGCACATGAGAACCGCCGTGGAGCTCAATCGCTCGAAAGGCCGCCCCGTGAAGCTCGAAGCCTCAGGAAGCGTGACTCTGGAGACCGTACGCTCGGTTGCAGAAACGGGTGTGGATTACATCTCGATCGGTGGGATAACGAAGCACGTCCGGGCGGTAGACCTGTCGATGCGGCTCGAGTTTGGCGGTCAGGCGACTGCCGACTTCAACACCCGCTGAGGCTGCGCCACCCCATACCCCTGCGCATAATCCACGCCGAGGCTGGTGAGCATCTGGATGATCTCGGCGTTCTCAGCAAACTCCGCAATCGTCTGCTTGCCCGTAAGATGCCCGATCTCATTGATTGACCGGACCATCTCGCGGTCGATGGGGTCACGCAGTATCTCGCGTACGAAACTTCCGTCGATCTTGAGGAAGTCGACCGGGAAATGCTTGAGGTAACCGAACGAAGACAAGCCCGTCCCGAAGTCATCGAGCGCGAACTTGCACCCGAGCTCCTTGAGCGACTGAATGAAACGGTTGGCCTGCGAGAAGCTGGCGACCGCGGCCGTCTCCGTGATCTCGAAGCAGATCTTCGAAGCATCCAGGCCGCTGCGGTGGAACTGATCGATGACAAACGGCAGGAACTTGTCATCGCCCAGGCTCTGGCCCGAAAGGTTGATGGAACACATCAACAGCTTCTCGCGCTCATCGGCTTCCGATACGAGCCAGCGCAGCGCATTCTCGATAACCCATCGGTCGATCGCCGGAGTAATTCCGTAGCGCTCGGCGGCGGCAATGAAATCGTTCGGCGCGACGATCCGGCCGCTCTCGTCTTTCAGCCGCAGCAGCAGTTCGTAGTGCGCACCGGTCTCTACACGCTGCAGAGGCATAATGGCCATCCGATACAGCTCGAACCGTCCCTCTTCGAGAGCGGCATTGATACGCGCTGCCCACTGCATCTCGCGACGCCGGCGCATGAGCTCAATGTCGTTCTCGGCAAAACTATGTACGCGGTTACGTCCACCTTCCTTCGCCGCCTGACAAGCACTGTCAGCCGCCGAAAGGATCGAGGCAACGTCCTCGTTGTCCGCCGTAATCGGTACTACGCCAATGCTCGCGCCGAGTCGAAACACCCGGTCTTCCCATGTAAACCGAAAGTTCCGCACGCCCTCGCGCAACGTCTCCGCCGTACGCATAGCCTCATCGAGCGAGCAACTCTCCAGAAGAATGCCGAACTCGTCCCCACCAAGCCGCGACAGCGTGTCCCGCCACCGCACTTTGGACTTGAGCAGCGCGCCGACCTGCCCCAACAGGGCATCACCGGCGCTGTGCCCGCAGGTGTCATTGACGATTTTGAACTGGTCAATGTCGAGGTAACAAAGTGCGTAGGACGCCTCGCGGGCCTTCGCGCTCTTGAGCGCACGTTCCAGCCTGCTCTCAAACTCGCGCCGGTTGACCAGTCCCGTCAGCAAGTCATGACTCGCGTGATACGACAGACGCCTGTTCAGCTCGCGCGACTCGCTGACATCGTGGAACACCAGCACGCCACCGGCCACGTGCCCCGCACCATCACGGATGGGTGCCGCTGTGCTCTCGACGTAAAGCTCATTGCCATCCCGCCGGATCAGCAGCATCGGCCGAACCGACTTGATCGGCCTGATACGCCGGATCGCCACGCTCAAGGGATTCTCGAGCGGCTCGCAGGTCTCTTCATGGAATGCGCGGAAGATCTCTTCGACGGGCCGGCCCATCGCATCTTCCAATCGCCAGCCCGTGAGCTCTTCCGCTACGGGATTGATGTAGTCGATCGTCGAATGAGCATCGGTCGTGATGACGCCGTCACCGATCGACTGCAGGGTGATCTGCGCGCTTTCCTTCTCACGGAAGAGCGCCTCCTCATAAATCTTGCGCTCGGTGATATCGAGCTCAACGCCGACGAGCCGGAGCAATCGCCCGTGCTTATCGACCCGTGCCGTGGCACGGCTGCTGACCCAGCGCCATTCACCGTTTCGGTGGCGCATGCGATGGGTGCTCTCGAACGTAGGCGTTTTGCCCGCCACGTGGTCACGGATGGCCGCCTGCACTCTCGACAGGTCGTCGGGGTGAACGAGGCTGCGCCAGTCGGGCGACTCGCGCATGTCGTCGTCCGCGTAACCCAGCATCGCTTTCCAGCGCGGCGAGAAGTAGACCTCGTTGTTCTCGACGTCGAAGTCCCATAGACCATCATTCGCCGAGGCCTGCGAGAGATTCGTACGCTCTTCGAGCTTCGCAAGACGTGCTTCGATGCGGATCCGCTCCAGACCCGTCGCAAGACTCGTCCCGATCAGCTTCATCAGAAGCTGCAGGTTCACGTCCCATGCGCCGCGCGGCATCGTATGCGCCAAGCCGAGGATCGCTGCCGGCTTGCCCTGCACACGCAGGCTGACCAGCAGCGCTGATCCGATCTGCAGATCGGCAAACTTCTGCGCCTCGAGGGTCTGCTCACGCCGCGGGGTACTGGTGTCGCGCAGCTCCGAAAGACGCAGGTGATCGAGCCGCGACTTCAGCCACGGAAAAGAGTCGATGTTCGCTTCGCGCAATCCTTCGGGCCGGGACTGTGCGAAAGCGCTACGAGCGAGCTGCACGTCTTCGATGACAAGCTCGTCCGTGCGGAAGCTGGCCAGGAATGCGCAATCGGTCGCCGTCGCTTCGCGAAGAAGCTCGAGATTGCGCCGAATCATGTCGTCGATCTGATCGCGCCGCATGTTCTGGAAATCGACGGCGATCTTCGTACAAGCGACATCGAGTCCGAGAACAGGACGAGGTGCGCGCCCTGTCCACGCGTCTGCCGATAAAATGTCGGAAGCCGTGAACTCCGCAGGCTTATCCGGCGGCAGAGACGACATTGAAGGGGAGTCCTCCCGAATAGTCGATCGCAGCGTAACCGACTCTTCCCCCGGGCGATGTGACGCCGTTGGGGTTGGGTGGGGACGGTGCGATTTTCTAACTAGTTGCGCACGATTCTCGCACACTGATGGAGGAACACAAGCTAACTTGCTGTTCAATCACAGGTTAAGGACTTTACAGAATACGGTGCGGGCACTTCGGCACTCCGAATCAAATCGAACCAGGCCGCAATGACCGACTCCGCGGTAATTCCGAGAATGTTCTGGACCCCATTGACGGCGCCGGTCAGCGCGATCGCCCGCGTGGTCTCACCTCCCGGCCGGAACAAAGTAGCAGGCGCGGTTCCGAACAACGCCACCGTGGGACATCCGAGGGCCGCAGCGGCGTGGGCTGGACCTGTATCCACGGAGATCATGCTGTGTGCACGCTCCAGCAGCGGCAGCAGCGTTCGAATCGGCAAGTCGTCCGCAACGTTGTGAACGTCCCTCACGGCCGCTGCAGCCATGATGTCCGCATTGAACTTGCGCTCCTTGGGTGTACCCGAGAGCAGAATTACGTGATCAGGGCGAAGGTCGCGTACTGTCTTGATGACCAGGCCCCAGCGCGCCTCAGGCCAGTACTTGTCGGAGCCCGCGCGCGAGCGCAGTCCACGGCGCGCCATGTGCCTGCTGCCCGGATGAACGACGATGAATGATCGCCCAGTAAGATTACGGCGAGCCAGCCATTCATCGGCCTCGGCGCGAGCGGACGCGGTGAGCACAATCTGCGCCGCCCGCGAGACCGCAGCATGCGGAGCGGGCAGCCGGCCGGCGAACGCCGCCGGGGATTCATTGGCCAGCCGGATATAGCGGTCCGCAAACCCCTCCCCGGGCACCCACTCGAACGAGCGGGAATCGCAGATGTACTCATCTGGAATCCTGCCGCGGTGAAGCAGGTCCTTCCC
Source organism: Gammaproteobacteria bacterium (assembly GCA_028293745.1). Taxonomy (GTDB): domain Bacteria; phylum Pseudomonadota; class Gammaproteobacteria; order Steroidobacterales; family Steroidobacteraceae; genus 13-2-20CM-66-19. The sequence goes on from JAQGOF010000082.1 coordinate 10,227, forward strand.
CAGGTGCATATCACAGAACCACGTCGGCCCTGCCCCGCGCTTGCGCAGCCAGGCCACCAGGCGCCGCTGATCGAGGCTCATCCAATAGGGCGTGCGCCGGCTTCGAACGACAAACAACCGCCCCACCGAGGGCTGACCCTCGAGCAGCGGCTTCGTCCAGGGACCGGACGAAATCACATCAACGGGTTTGCCGAAGCGCGCATGCAACTGCCGCAGCAGCACAGTGAGCAACACCATGTCGCCGAAGGCACCGAAGCGCATCACGAGCGGTGGCAACTCCACCGCTGCCTCGAGTGCACGCTCATCCATCGCTGCAGCACCCATACTATGGACATCCATCAACGCGACTTCCCCTGCAACTCGGAAGCTGCGGTCTGATACAACTTCTTGAGCTCCCCCTCCATGTCAACTTGCAGCTGCTCCATCGCTGCCGCATCTGTGACGCGAGGTACGTAACGCGGTGCACCGATCGCGACGACGACTCGCGTGAACGGCACCGGGATTACAAACTTGTCCCACTTCACGAGCCAGGCGCGCGCGGCAGCATAGGCCATTGGCAACATCGGGCGGCCTGACATCTGCGCCAGGAGAATGGCGCCCGGCTTGAATTTGAACCGCGGCCCGCGCGGACCATCGGGTGTAATGACGGGCGACAGTTGGTCCTTCACGAGCGCCTGGTAGTAGTCGCGCAACGAGCGGGCCCCGGTGTGACTCGATGAGCCGCGAATGACCCCGCCGCCGAGTCGCCGCACCATCATCGCCCCGAGATCGCCATCCACCGACGGGCTGATCAGCCACCCAACCGCGAGTCCACGCGGGCGTTGCTCCAGCAGGTAGCGGGCGCAGAACAGCTGGTGCTGATGCCAGTAACACGGAACCAGCGAAGGCGCCTTGGCCAGCGCGGCATCGAGATTCTCAGCACCCACCACACGCACGACCCGGCAGGTACGCAGCCATGTCTTGATGATGGCGAGCCCCAAGGGAACTGCCAGCCGGTACAGCAGGCGCCGGCCGGGCGTCATGCGGCGGCTCGATCGCGTTGTCTTGCGGTAGAACGAGTTACGAAGGCCGTCGTCCGGCCCCGGATCGGTCATAGGGGTTCCGAGTAGGATAGAATTAGGGTTTTGCTCATCGCCACCTGCATGACCGCTATCGAGTCCGAGTCAAAACATCCGCCCGAGGCCGAGCTTCAGTTCGATATCGGCTCCACGGACGACTCCCTGGAGCGCATGACGGAGCTGTTCGCCCGACTCGGCGACACCTACCGGGTGTTTGCGCCGGGGCGCAAGTCGTACACCTACGTCATCCATCATCCCGACGATGTCAAGCGTGTGCTCGTCTCCAATCACCGCAACTATACCAAGGGCGTCGGTCTCGACCGCGTCAAGATTCTCCTCGGCAAGGGAATCATGACCAGCGAAGGCGAGCTGTGGCGGCGGCAACGATACATGATGCAGCCGTTTTTTCATCGTCGTGTCGTGACGGAGTTTGCCCGGGCTCTGGATGCAGTGAACGAGCGCTTCATCGAGCGGTGGGACGGTTACGCCGCCCGAGCCGAGCCGCTCAACGTCACCGAAGAGATGAGCGAGCTGACGCTCGATATTGTGCTGCGCTCCATCTTCGGCCGCGACCTGGAGCAACTCGCCGAGGCATTCGCCCTCGTGACCAAGGAGCCAGCGCGCGACCTGCAGTTCGCCTTCAAATTCCGCTCACTTACGAAGCTCGTGGCCGCCGTCATTCAACGCCGCCGCGCAGGCCAGGAAGAGCATTTCGACTTCGTCGGGATGCTCATGAGTGCCCGCGACAAGGAAACCGGCAATCCCATGGGGGACCGCGAGCTCATCGATGAGATCATGACGCTGGTGGTCGCAGGACACGAGACCACTGCGAGTGCCCTCAATTGGACCTGGTACCTCATTTCCCAGTACCCCGAAGTGGAATCCCGGCTGCGCGCCGAGATCGACGCCTCCCCGGTGCTGTCCGCGCCGGGTCTCGAGCAGATGGAAGCCCTGGCCTACACCCGCCAGGTCATCGATGAGGCGCTGCGGTTGTATCCTCCCGGCTGGCTGTTATCCCGCCGGGCAGTCGAGGCGGATGTACTGGGCGGTTACAATATTCCCGCAGGCAGCAACGTCTTGTTGCCTTTGTATCTGTTGCACAGGCATCCGCGCTTCTGGAAGGATCCGGACGTGTTCTGGCCCGAGCGGTTTGCTCCGGAGCACGAAGCAGAACGCCCACGTTTTGCTTACATGCCGTTCGCGGCCGGGCCACGACACTGTATAGGCGAGACGCTCGCCTTGTACGAGATGCTGATGCACCTGTACAAAATGGTCCGCCGCTTCCGGCTGGTCTACGTACCTGACAAGCCGCTGGAGCTCGAAGCGCAGATCAACCTTCGCACCCGTCATCCACTGTACATGAGGCTGGAACGCCGCTGATGTTGAAAGCCACGACACTGACCGAGCTGATCGAAAGCAACCGTAATGTTCCGCGGAGCATCACCTATCTCGAAGGCGAGAACGACTCCCGCGAGGTTACGTTTGGCGAACTTTACGAGCGTGCGACGGGCATCCTCTATCACCTGCAACGTATCGGCGCCCGCCGCGGCGACAAGCTGATCCTGCTGCTCGCCAACAACGAACAGTTCATTGACGCATTCTGGGCCGCCATCCTCGGCGGTATCATTCCCGTCCCTGTGGCGCCCGGCATCAGCGATGAGCATCGGCACAAACTGCTGCGAATCGCGCGCAAACTGGGCAACCCCTACATCTACTCGGAGCGCAGAACCCTCGACCGCATCGGCACGTTCGCCGCACAGGTAGGAGAGTCCGAGACGTTCGCGAACCTCCGCTCGCGAACGTTCCTCATTGACGACCTGGATGACATCTCCCGGCCCGGCAAGCCCTACATGGCGCAGCCCGACGACGTTGCATTCATTCAGTTCTCCTCCGGCTCCACGAGCGAGCCCAAGGGTGTCGTACTGACCCACGGCAACATCGTCGCAAACGCCCGGGGCACGCTCGAGGCGGCCAGATTTACCGAGAACGATGTCAGCCTGTCATGGATGCCCCTGACGCATGACATGGGCCTCATCGGCTTTCACATCATGATGTTTTCGGCCCGGATCCACACGCATCTCATGCCGACCGAGTTGTTTATCCGGCGGCCGCTGCTGTGGCTGTCGCTCGCCACCCGGATTCGAGCCACCATCCTGTGCTCACCGAACTTCGGTTACCGGCACTACCTCAAAGTCCTGGGCGACCGTCCGATCGACGCCGTGGACCTGGCGCCCGTGCGGCTCATATTCAACGGCGCCGAGCCGATTTCGGTACCTTTGTGCAACGAGTTCCTGGACCGGCTCGAGCCTGCGAAACTGAAGCGCACGGCCATGTTTCCCGTATACGGCCTCGCCGAGGCATCGCTGGCCGTCAGTTTCCCGCCACTGGGCTCTCCACTTCAAACATTGTCACTCGACCGCCATCGCATGAACGTCGGTGATCCGGTTGAGCGTGTGCCCAACACGCACAAGGACGCCATCGAGCTCGTGTCGGAGGGCAAGGCCATTCCGTACAGTCTCGTGCGGATCGCAGGAGATGACGATCAACCGTTGCCCGAGGGACGTATCGGCCACGTACACATCTCAGGAACCAACGTCACGCGCGGCTACTACGAAAATCCGGAGGCCAACGCCGAGGCCTTCACCCCCGACCGCTGGCTGAAGACCGGTGACCTGGGCGTGATACTCGAGGGCAACCTCTACATCTCGGGCCGCGCCAAGGAAATTATCTTCGTCAACGGTCAGAACTACTACCCGCACGATCTCGAAGCGATTGCGCAGCGTGCCCAGGGGCTGGATCTCGGCAAGGTGGTCGCAGCCGGAGCGCGGCCGCGCGGCGCGCAGACCGAGCAGCTGGTCGTGTTTGTGCTTCACCGCGGCGGCGTGGAGGAATTCCTGCCCATTGCGACCGAAGTGTCACGTCTCATCAACGAGCAGGCCGGCCTCGAAGTGGCCGATGTCATCCCGGTCAAGCGCATTCCGAAGACCACCAGCGGCAAGATCCAACGGCACCTGTTGGAGGAGAGTTACGAAGAGGGCGAATTCACGGCCGAGCTCGAGGAGCTCGCCGCCCTGCGCACGGCCCAGCGCGGCCCGCAATCCACAGCGCTCAACCAGATCGAGGACAGCCTGCGGGTCATCTGCGAAGCGGCCCTGCCCGGCAAGCGGGTTGACGTAGAGGACAACTTGTTCGAAATCGGCGCGAGCTCCCTGAAGCTCATCGAGATCCACGAGCAGATCGACCGGCAGTATCCGGGCCTGGTGGACCTCACCGAATTGTTCGATTTCCCCACCATCACAGAGCTCGCCCGGCACCTGGAAGACAAGCTCGCGGCCTGAGGGTATTATCCGGCACCATGCACGCCAATCCGACCGAGCAGCGCTTGTCCGAATGCGGCATCCGGCCGACGGCCCAGCGGGTCCAGATCGCCCTGCTGTTGCTGGCGGCCCCCCAGCACCTGTCGGCCGAGCAGATCCTGGCCAGCCTGCGCTCGGCGGGCGCCCGGGTGTCCAAGGCAACTGTCTACAACACGCTCAACTTGTTTGCGGCGCGCGGGCTGATCCGCCAACTGTCGGTGGACGGGTCGCGGGCGTGGTTTGATTCAAACGTCGATGCGCACTACCACTTCCACGATGTGGCCAGTGGCGCGCTGATCGACGTGCCCGTTCCCGAGGTTGAGTTCAGCAAGCTGCCCGCGCCGCCCCCGGGCACGGAAGTGGCGGGCATCGACCTCGTCATCCGCCTGCGCAAGAAGTCATAACGTTGCTCGAAGCCATCGAGATCGAAACCGGCCGCAAACCGACCGGCGCTGTCATCTGGCTGCACGGGCTGGGCGCGGATGGCCATGATTTCGCGCCCATCGTCCCGCAGCTGGTGGGCCCCGATGAGCGCCCCCTGCGCTTCGTGTTTCCGCATGCGCCCGTCCGGCCCGTGACGATCAACGGGGGGATGCCGATGCGGGCGTGGTACGACATCCTCGGCTTCGACCGCGGAATCCCGCAGGATACCGCCGGGATCCGGGCCTCCGCGGCGGAAGCTGCCGAACTGATCAGCCGGGAAAACCAGCGCGGCATTCCCACCAAGCGCATCGTCCTGGGCGGCTTTTCTCAGGGGGGCGCAATTTCGCTGTTCGCCGGCCCCCGCCACCCCGAAAAGCTGGCCGGCATCATGGGCCTGTCCTGCTACCTGCTCCTGGAAGACCTGCTTCCGGCGGAGCGCACGCGGGTCAACTACCAGACGCCCATCTTCCTCGCCCACGGTACCCAGGACCCGGTGGTCGATGTGCGGCGAGGAACGGAAGCCAGGCAATTACTCGAAGCCGGCGGCTACCCCGTCGAATGGCATGCCTACCCCATGCCCCATTCCGTCTGCCCGCAGGAAATCGAAGACATCGCGGCATGGCTGCGAAAAGTCCTCTGACCCGCTAGAATTCGTAATTCGGTGCCGACTTAGCTCAGCTGGTAGAGCACATCATTCGTAATGATGGGGTCCACGGTTCGATTCCGTGAGTCGGCACCACTTGAGACCCTCGCCAGCTGCCCGCAAGCGGCCTGTGATAAATGCCGCGCAGGTGACAGGATAAACTGGGTACACCGTACGGCGCCGCATACCAAGATGGAAACGCATTCACGCGAGCCGCACCTCCTCCGTGCTGCTGCCTTGAATGGTACGGATCTGTCGCACGTCGGCCTGATCGGCCGCTCACCCGCGTTTCGCGCTGCAACACACCTGATTCAACGCCTGGCCGAAGCCAATGTGGCCGTGCTCGTGCTCGGTGAAACGGGTACCGGCAAGGAGCTCGCCGCTCGCGCCATTCACTACCTGGGCACGCGCCGTGATTTTCCGTTCATACCGATCAATTGCGGTGCGATCCCCGACACCCTGGTCGAGAGCGAGCTCTTCGGCCATGTACGCGGCGCATTCACCGACGCGCGCGACACACAACCCGGCCTGGTAGTGCAAGCCCATGAGGGCACACTGTTTCTTGATGAGGTAGATGCGCTCAGTATCAAGGCGCAGATAGCTTTGTTGCGTTTTCTGCAAGACGGAAGCTTCAGGCCCATCGGCGCGAGGACTTCCTCGCAATCCAAAGCGCGGGTAATCGCCGCAACAAACGCCGACCTCGAAGAACGTGTGCAGTCTGGTGCGTTTCGCCGCGACCTCTTCTTCCGTTTGTCAGTCGTACCCGTGAACCTGCCGCCGCTGCGCGAGCGCGAAGGCGACGTGAGACTGCTTGCCGAAGCGTTCTTGCATACGCTGGCCAACGAGGACGCGCACGGTCCGCGGCGCATGGACCCTACTTCGCTTCTCAGGCTCGAACGGTATACCTGGCCGGGCAATGTCAGAGAGCTTGCCAATGTTATCCAGCGCGCCTTCCTGCTGGCCGAAGGTGATTGTCTGACGCTCACGGCGGATGCGCTGGGTCCGGCCGAAGAGCATGGCGCGCCCGCGGGCGCAGAGGAGCTTGCCCTGCCCGGCTCCTATCGCCAGGCGCGCAAGCAAGTCATTGCCGACTTCGAGCGCCGCTTCGTCAGCCGCGCACTGGCGGAAAGCGGCGGAAACGTATCTCTCGCAGCGAAACGTGTCGGCAAGGAGCGCCGCAGTTTCGGCCGACTCCTCAAGAAACACGGCATTGCGCGCAGCGATTACTCACTAGTCCCCTGACGGCGCAGGCGAATCCCCTGACGGCGTAGGCGCGCTGCACCGCGCAAGATGGTTGTGCCTGCGCACCGGTGGGCCGTTTTGCGCCCACGGTGGGCCGTTGACGTCCCCTGCGTTTTCTCGTGCAGCCGCCGGCTCTTGCTTCGCTGGCCTGGGTCGCATCGCACCCGGCACAGCCGCAACTATCCATGCAAGTGTTTGATTCCCCACATCTGACTCAACACAACTGCGCGTGGCACGAGATCTGCAATGAGTGTGTCATCACGCACGGAGCGTAGGCATGAGATGGACAACCAACCGCCCCTGGTGGCGGAAATCGAAGAGCTTCTCCGGCGCTATCTGCAAGCACACCCGCAGGCGAATGACAGCGAGCGCGGCATCCGCGAATGGTGGCTGCGCAATACGCCCCGCAGCTATTCGGCGGCCGATGTGCACGAAGCGATCCAACGCCTGGTAGCATCCGGTGAACTGGCAAAGCTCGTTCTGCCCGATGGTCAGTGCACCTACGCGAGCTCCGGCGGATCCCGAAACCGCAACCCTTGACGCTCTTTGATGGAGGAATTCCATGCCAGTTGCAACTACCTACCCCGGCGTCTACATCCAGGAAATACCGAGCGGCGTACGCACGATCACTGGTGTCGCCACATCCATCACGGCCTTTGTTGGCCGTGCGGTCGCCGGACCCATCTGCACAGCAACATCGACTGACCCGCCGCCAATGACAACGAGCTTCCCCGACTACGAACGTCAGTTCGGCGGCCTCGATGTAGCGAACCCCATGAGCTATGCGGTGCGCGACTTCTACCTAAACGGTGGAACGCTGGCGATCATCGTGCGCGTGGCACACGTCGATGCGACAGCGGCAACGATCACGTTGCTGGGATCCGGTAGTCCGGCGGAAGACCTCGTGCTCGAAGCATCGAGCGTTGGCGAGTGGGGAAATCGACTCGACGCTGTAGTTGACTACAGCACCGATAAGTCACTGCCGCGTGCCTCGCCGCCAAAGACGAACCCGCAGCGCTTCAATCTGACAGTTCGTTATCGGACGCAGCCAGGCAAGGACAACTTCGCCACGGAATACTTCAGCTCGGTGTCGACGATCGAGGGTGATCCTCGCTTCCTACCCATCGTGCTCGAGCGCGAGTCCTCCTATGTGCGCGTGCATGGTGTGATGCCAACCTCCCGGCCGCAATCCAACGTCACGCCAATCGGAGCTGACTCTGGCTCAGGTTCCGATGGCGGCGACATCGACGACAACGACATTCTCGCAGATCAAGGCGCGAAGACCGGAATCTACGCGCTCAATCGCATTGACCTGTTCAACCTGCTGTGCATCCCCCCGCTGACGCGCGATAGCACCAGCCTGCCTTCCAACTGGACGGCGACCTCGGCCAACGTCTATCAGAATGCTCTTAAACTATGTGTTGATCGGCGTGCGATGCTCATCGTCGATCCGGATCCGGCCTGGGCGACCTCGATCAACCGCGCCATCGAGAACGCGATCGACGGTCGCAACGATCTCAATCTGAGCGGCACCGATGCGCGAAACGCCGCGCTCTACTTCCCGTGCGTGCGCGAGGTTGATCCGTTACGAGATAGCCGTGTCGACACCTTTGTGCCCAGCGGCATCATTGCCGGCATCATGGCGCGCACGGACGTCGCTCGCGGTGTGTGGAAAGCTCCCGCGGGGCTCGATGCATCGCTCAACGGCGTCCAGGACTTGCAAGTCAATCTCAGCGATCTCGAGAACGGCGAGCTCAATCCGCTCGGGATCAATTGCCTGCGCTCGATGGGAGTCAATGGTCGCGTCATCTGGGGCGCGCGCACTCTGCGTGGCGCGGACGAAAACGCCGACGAATACAAATATGTGCCCGTGCGGCGCCTCGCGCTTTTCCTTGAAGAGAGTCTGTACCGCGGCACTCAGTGGGTGGTGTTCGAACCGAACGATGAGCCGCTGTGGGCCCAGGTGCGACTCAACGTCGGCGCGTTCATGCAGGGTCTGTTCCGCCAAGGCGCATTCCAGGGCACGACGCCGAAGGATGCGTACTTCGTCAAGTGCGACAGCCAGACCACTACGCAGAACGACATCAATCTCGGAATTCTCAACGTCATAGTCGGGTTCGCGCCGCTCAAGCCGGCGGAGTTCGTCATCATCAGCATCCAGCAGATGGCCGGCCAGATACAAACTTAATGAGGACCGTTCCATGGCACAATTCAGCGTCAACGCGACGCGTTACGATCCGTACAAGAATTTCAAGTTTCGCGTGAAGTGGGACGGCCGCTACGTCGCCGGCATCTCCAAGGTAGGAGCGTTGAAGCGAACGACCGATCTCGTCGAACACCGGGAAGGTGGCGACCCGTCGACTTCGCGAAAGTCACCCGCACGTACCAAGTTCGACGCAATCACACTCGAGCGGGGTGTTACGCACGATACCGAGTTCGAAAAATGGGCCAACAAGGTCTGGAACTTCGGGTCGGGCTTGGGCGCCGAGGTCTCTCTGAAGGATTTCCGCAAGGACATCATCATTGAGCTCTACAACGAGGCCGGCCAGCTCGCCCTCGCGTACAAGGTGTATCGCTGCTGGGTGTCCGAATACCAGGCGTTGCCCGACCTCGATGCAAACGCCGGCGCAGTGGCGATTCAACACATGAAGCTCGAGAACGAGGGCTGGGAGCGCGATGTCGATGTAGTCGAGCCGTCCGAGCCATCGTTCACGAACCCGGCTAACTGATTGCTCTACGATGCGCATGATCCAGGCTCTCGACCTCCTTACACTGTGGGAGCGCGGTAGCTCGCGCCACGCACTCGATCGCAGTGCGCTGCTATGCGCATGGGCGAGGCCCGAGCTACCCGTTGACACGATCGCTGATCTGCCGCTGGGCGAAGTCACCTCCAGCCTGCTCCGGCTGCGCGCAGCGTTGTTCGGCGAGCGAATCCAGGCGCACGTCGATTGCGAGAATTGCGGCGAGCGTCTGGAACTGACCATCGGTGTCCGCGATTTGCTGCAGCCAGGCACGGACTCGGTCTCGCGTGACGTAGATGCTGCGGGGTTACGATTCAGGCCACCGTGTCTGCGTGATCTCTCGGCGATCGTGCACGAGCGCGATGCGGCCCAAGGAGCGCGACAACTACTGGCGCGGTGCCTTGTCGATGGTGTCGGCGGCTCCGCGGCCTTGTTGTCCGAAATGACAGTTCGCGAGGTCGAGGATGCGCTGGAAGCAGCTGATCCGAATGCGGACCTCGCGTTTGATGTACGTTGCGAGGCGTGTGGGCACCTCGGTACGGCGCAGCTCGATGCCGGCGATCTGTTATGGGACGAAGTGGACTGTCGTGCGCGAGCACTACTTACCGAGGTGCATCTGCTCGCTCGCGCCTACGGATGGACCGAGAGCGAAATTCTTGCTCTTAGCGCCGAACGCCGTGCGTCCTATCTTTCACTGGTGGCACCGTGAAGGGCTTTCTTCATCGGCTGGCCGCACGCGCTGCAGGCACAACGGTGGCCGTGCGATCGGACGCGCGCCTGCCGTTCAACGCTTCAAAGTTTGGGCGCGGCGCGGCTGAGGAAACGGCGGATCAATCGTCCTCGGTTGGACTTCGTCCGCCGCCGAGTGTCGTAAACACTTTTGCGCTGCAGGTTGATGCTTCGCGTGTCGATGCGCCTTCACCCATAGCCGGGCACATGCCGCCGCGGCCCTCCGGACCAATGACCGATGGGGACCTCGGAAACCAAGCACGTCTCGCTTTTCCGTCACCTTCCGTTGGGAATGCGGAAGTCGGTCTGCCGACGCCACTGGTCCGTGAAGCTTCCGTCAACGACGGGCATGCGAGTGCCTTCCGGCCGGAGTCGGCGTTCGAGCCGAGAACCCGGACCGCCGATCAACATTCACACGAAATGAGGCCCTCCAGTGACTCTACGCGGCTCCGGCGTGAGCCCTCGCTCCTGTTACCACCTGAGGTATCCGATCGCGCGTCCTTGTTGGGAGTCGCCGCCCCCACAACACGTCTACCTGTCGGTATAGCGCAGGTTTCTGCGCGCGAGGAGTCCCGCGAGGTGCACATCCACATCGGCCGCATTGAAGTGACCGCGGTGCATGAGGCGGCGCCTCCACGACGACTCGCCGCACCCACGACGCCACCAATGTCGCTCGACGCATACCTCGCTAAGCGGGGGCACACATGAGCACGGCACTCGCGATTGCCGGCGTGACAGCGGTGTTGCGCGATCTGCTCAACGACGGCCTGATCAACCGCAATATCAGCGGAGTCCTCGGGAGCAGCGTCACGGTCAGCGTGCTCGCGCCAGATCGTGTGGTGCCGGCTAGCGGCAACGAGTCGTCGCAGATCAATCTGTTCCTCTACCTCGTGACGCCGAATGCCGGATGGCGCAATGAAGGATTGCCTTCGCGCGACACGACTGGACGCCTGCGCCTCGCCAACGCACCTCTCGCGCTGGACCTGCATTACCTGCTTTCCGTCTACAGCAATGGCGACCTGCACGCCGAGATCCTGCTCGGTTACGCAATGCAGCTGCTTCACGAGATGCCAGTGCTGACACGCGACTCGATCCACACGGCGCTGAATCCGTCGCCTGACGTCGGCAATGTCCTGCCCCCGGCATTGCGCGCGCTCTCCGACTCGGGTCTCGAAGATCAAATCGAGCTCATCAAGCTGACGCCGCAATACCTCAATACGGAGGAGATGTCGAAGCTGTGGACGGCCATGCAGAGTCACTTCCGGCCGACCGCGGCCTACACTGCATCGGTCGTACTGATCCAGTCGGAGCAGCCGGCCCGCTCACCCCTGCCTGTGCTGAGCCGCGGCAAGGTGGATCCGGTGACCCTGCGTGACCGCGGCGTTGTCGTCAATCCGGGGCTCGTACCACCGGCGCCGATGTTGACCGCCATCGTCCCGCCACTGCACCAACCGGTCGCGCGCGTCACCGACACAATCGACCTGCAAGGCCACGATCTCGACGGCACGAACCGCGAAGTGCGGCTCGTCAACGATCGATTCAAAATCGACACAGTCATTCCGGCGCTTGCACCGCCGGCCAACGGTGCCGACGCGCTGGTGCAATTCAAGCTCGATGCGTCACTCGCCGCGACCCTGCCGGTCAGTCCCTACGGTGTAACGGTGCGTGTCGTGCGGCCAGGCGAGACGGACGCCCGCGAAACCAACCGGCTGACAATGGTCCTCGCACCACAGATGACCAATCTGCCGCTGAACGTGACTCGCGACGGCAGTGGCGCTGCAAATTTCACGATCGAGTTCCTGCCTGCACTGCGCGACGGCCAGACAGTCGTGCTTGCGCTCGGCCAGCAGGAGTATCTGCCGAAAAGCACGGGATCTCCGCCAACCTCGCTCGCGTTTGCAATACCCGGGGCAGCCGCGGCATCTCTGCTCGCGCGTCTGCGCGTAGATGGCATTGAAAGCCCGATCATAGACCTCTCGAAGCAGCCACCGGCAACGCCCACCTTCCTGAATCAGCGCCTGGTGATTTCATGAGCGGGCTCAACGACTGGACCGAGGCGAATCAGCGTTTGCTGGTTGCCGAATTCGGGCGAATACGCGCGCTGGTCAGCAACGGTGACACCGCTTCTGCGAGTGCCGAGATCGACACTCTGTGTGCCGCGATGCCGGCGCCCGCCGCTATCGACACTGTCGCGCGCCTCTTCCAATTGACCGCGTTCGAGCGCGACGTGTTGCTGCTCGCCGCCGGAGTCGAGATGGACTCGCTGCTCGCCGCGCTCTGCGGCCAGACGAGTGGCCCGGCACAGCGGCCTTGGGCGACATTTGGGCTGGCTCTCGCGACGCTGACCGATCCGCACTGGAGTGCGCTTGCTCCGCGCGAACCGCTGCGCAGGTTGCGGTTGGTCGAGGTTGACGAGGGGGCCGGTCTCACGGCCACGCGACTGAAAATAGACGAGCGCGTGCTGCACTTCATCGGAGGGCTGAATTATCTCGATCACCGCTTGGCGCCGCTTCTCGAAGAGGTGCCTGGGCCTGGCACAATGAGTATCACGCATCGCGATATCGCGGCTCGGGCCGCCGACCGCCTGCGTGCAACACATGAGCGGCTACCGTCGCTGGTCCTGTCGGGTGACGACATCTCCGGCCAGCAGGATGTCGCAGCAACAATTGCCGCTCATCTTGGCGTCGGTCTCTTCCGTCTTCGGGCTAGGGACGTACCCGCCACGGCCAGCGAGCAAGCGGCGCTCGCGGTGTTATGGACCCGCGAGGCGGCCCTGCTTGGCTGCGGCATTTTCATCGCGATTGAAGATGGCGACGTTGATACCACGCTGGCGCGGTTCATAGCGCGCCTCGCGGGACTTGTCATCATTGCAGGGCGTCATGCACCTGCGATCGATACAGACAACATCCACTACATAGTGGATCGTCCAGACGCGCCAGAGCGAAGGCGGCTCTGGAACGAAGCAGTGGGAGTCCGGGCCCAAGCGCTCGCGCCAGCCCTGAATACACTTGCCAGCCAGTATCGTCTGAGTGCGCGGCGGATAGCCGCCATAGCCGCAAGCGCGAGCGACACAGATCCCGACCGTTACATCGCGACGCTCCATCATGCCAGCCGGGTGGAAGGACCAGCTATGCCGAGTCTCGCGCAGCGTATCGACGCTCGCGCGAGTTGGGACGATCTCGTACTGCCCGAGCCGCAACGTGCCGCGTTACAACAGCTCGCAGTGCATACACGGCACCGGCTTCGTGTTCATCACGAGTGGGGATTTGCCGACAAAAGCGCGCGTGGGCTCGGCATCGCAACGCTGTTTTGGGGAGAGAGTGGCACAGGAAAAACGCTCGCCGCCGAAGTGCTTGCCAACGTGCTCGATCTCGTGTTGTATCGGATCGATCTCTCGGCGGTGGTGAGCAAGTACATCGGCGAAACCGAGAAGAACCTGCGCAAGCTGTTCGATGCCGCGGAAGACTCTGGGGCAGTTCTGCTGTTCGACGAAGCGGACGCCCTGTTCGGCAAGCGCAGCGAGGTAAAGGACAGCCACGACCGTTACGCCAATATTGAAGTCAGCTACCTGTTGCAGAGGATGGAGGCCTATTCAGGGCTGGCTATCCTGACCACAAACCACAAGGCGGCGCTCGACTCCGCGTTCCAGCGGCGCATTCGCTTCGTGGTGCACTTTCCGTTTCCGGATCAGGCACAGCGCGAAATCATCTGGCGCGCCGTTTTTCCTGCGGGCGCACCTCTCAACGGCATCGACTACGCAAAGCTCGCACGTCTCGACGTGCCCGGCGGAACGATCCGCAACATCGCCATGTCGGCGGCATTCCTCGCCGCGGAAACCGATGTGCCGATTGGCATGCAGCAGTTGCTGCGCGGAGCGCAGATGGAAGCTACGAAGCGGGAGAGACCCTACTCCGACGCGGAAACGCGGGGTTGGGTGTGAGCATGCCGCGATGAAGCGTGTGGTGTTGCACATCGACCAGTTGTCGCTGCGCGGGTTTTCCCACGCTGACACCGCGGTGTTTTCTGACGGGCTGAGCTCCGGACTTCAGTCGCTGTTGGGCCGAGGCGACGCGGCGGTCGATGCACTGTCGCAACATCACGCCTCTCATTTCGTGAAGGCGGGCTCAGTGCGTGTACCACACGGCGGAAGCGCCGGTGCGGTAGGACGCGCGGTGGCCGGTCGCATCGTACGTGGTGCGAAGTCATGAGCGAGATCAGCGCTACCAGCACTGTGAAGGTCGGCGTACGCAACGCCTTTCCGATGTTGCAGCGAAAATGCGCCTGCGGTGGCAGCGCGTCGCAACTCACTGGGGATTGCGCTGACTGTCGGCGCGACAAGACGTTGCGTCTGCAGAAGAAGCTTTCGGTGGGCACCAGCGACGATCCGCTCGAGTATGAAGCTGATCGGGCCGCCGAGCGCGTGCTCGCGATACCGGCAACGTTCCGCGAGCGGCAGGGCCAAACCATCACGCCCATTCACACGCGGCCCCCCACGGCCGACGGGTCGGAGCTGGGACGCTCATCGCCTGGCGCGTACAGCAGTACACCGTGGCGCCCATCGCCTGGCGCACACGTCGGTGCATCGCGGCGCCCATCTACCGCGGACGCCGCCGCAGCCATGCGTGAACCGACGACGGGTCGCGGCGGCGCCAACGTCGCAAGCCAACAGCCTACTTTGCCGGCGTTTCAGGGACGCATCGGGCATGACTTCGGCGCCGTCCGCGTACACGAAGGAGCGGCGTCTGCGCCGGTAGCGCGAGCTGTCTCAGCATCGCCGGGCGCCACCACCGATGCGGGCGTCACCGCTCACCGTCCCGCCACTGTACACGCACCCAATTCCCACGTGCCGCAAAGCGAAGATCTCACTCACGGCGGATCATCACTGGACTCGGGCCTGCGGAGCTTCTTCGAAACGCGCTACGGGCGCGACCTGTCCGAAGTACGAATTCACACGGGACCGCGCTCGGAGTCCTGGAACGACCGGCTGACCTCGCATGCATTCACCTACGGCAGCCATGTGTGGCTGGGCCGCGGTCACCATCCCAGGGCGGACTTTCTGCTCGCCCACGAGCTGGCCCACGTGATCCAACAGCGGCAGCCCAAGCCCATGAACCCGGCGGGTTCGCTGGACGACGCAGAGGATGCCCCGCTGTTGTCTGGCTCCAGGCGAATCGTCAGGCGGCTTGATTTGAGCCTGCCGTTCTGGGTTCCCTTGGGCGCGAAGGGCATGCAGACCGGGACCGACTTGCACCGCGACCTGCTCGGCATCGCCCAGGCCAACAACGCCAATCTGGACATCGAAGCGCCGGCGCCCAACGCGACTGCCGCAGGCTCGGGGCTTGGCTTCGCAGGCAACATCGACTTATACCAAGGCAAGGGTCCCGGCGGCGGCTTGCACTCGCGAGTCGGGTTGTTCTTCGACGGCACCACCGGCGCACAAGGCAGCGGCGCGGCTGTTGCCACTGCTACGCCGAAGAATCACCCACGTGTGTCGGCCATCGCCATCGCAGGCGGCAACTTCAATCCTTTCGTCACTGCCGGCGGCAGTATCGACGGCATCGATAAAGGCCCGACTGACGTGAAGATCGGCGAGCTGAAACCCGCCTCGCTGCCGATGTTGGAAAAGGGCGAGGAGCAGGTCGGGAACTACAAGAAGGGGATGAAGCAAGCTGCCCAGCTGACCAACGAATGGGCGCTGCATAACAACAACACCGCTCGCTGGGGACTGAACAATCCCGCGACGCTGCCGGATTCGGCCGTGAAGTTCGTGCACAACGGCACGGATATGAAATTCAACCCGGCCAGCCCGCGCGACGACCAGAACCTCGTGCTGGCCACGATCGCCGAATCGAGTGTCGGCGGCAAATACAGTCACCGGGTTATTTTCAATCCCGGTGCGCGCGGCCTGCCGCCGATCCGGGGCGGGCTGTACGCCCAGCTGTTCAAGCCCGGCAAGGGACTGTGGATGTATTTCGCACGGCCCAAGAATCTCGCCGATGCGCGCGCGCTGGCAAGGCGTGCCCTCGACAAAGACCAGATGACGCTCGCCAACCAGGTGCAGGACGAGATCGTCGATCCACTCTTCAGGACGCCGACGAAGAAAACTGGGACTGCGCCGCTGCTGCGGAACCGACGGCAACCCCTGCAGGAGGCAGCCACCCCCCGCCCGCGGATCGGCACCCAACCTGCACCGCCGGTCATTCAGCGCGCGCCGAAGCCGCCCGAGCTGCAAGACAACTTCAAGTTTGCGCCTTGGCAGAAGAGTCAGGAGGCGTTGCGCAACCGCATCTCCGGTCCCACGGCTTCGAACGATGACAAGCAGAAGGTCGCTTCCGTCGAGCTACTGGAGCACGCGTACAAAGCCGAGGAAGCGCTCGACAAGGTATCCGGCACCGGCAAGAGCACCCTTCCGCCCAAGAGCTCCGACCTCGTCACCATCGTCTCCGGCAAAGGTGCCGACCGCAAGGAACAAAAACGCAACCTCGCCGACCTGGGCAGCTGGCTCGTCGGCTGGACCAGCAAGCCGGCAGAAATACTTGGCTTCTTCCGCGACAAGTTCGGCAGCAGCTTCGTCGTCGTGGCCAACAAGCTTGCGGACCTGCGCGACCGCATCCGCGACAAATTCCGCAAGGCCTTCGAGTCGCACCCATCCAAGCCCACGGACAGCAAGGGCAAGATCATCGCGAAGGCGCTGCTCAAGGCCCTGTTGCAGGTCGCGAAAGTGCTCATCCCGCGCGCTGTGCACCTGTTCATGGACGCTGTGGTCGCCGGCATCAAGAAGAAGCTCGCCAAGGTGTTCGACATCGACCCGCTCAAGATGGTCGACGACACGTTCGGCACCGACTTCAAACAGTGGGGAGCCGATCTCGAAAACTTCCAGAAAGACGCGGACAACCACGTCAACAAAATCGTCGATGGCTACACGAAGGAGTTGGGCTGGATCAAGGATGTCATCGACACGGCGAAGACCGTCGGCCCCATCCTGGAAGCCGCATCGATCGCGATCCAATGCGGCAAGAAGCCGGGCTGGGGCTGCCTGCTGTTGTTGTCAAAGCGCTTCCGCGAATGCGGCATGGAATCGGCCCTCAACATCTGCATCGTCCAGAAACAGATCGCCGGCCTGGTCGCCGAGTTGGGACCGTTGGCCAATCTGCCCGCCACGATGGCGCAAAGTGCGCTGAATGTGGTGAAAGACGCCGCACCGGATGCCGTGAAGGAAGTTTTCAGCGAGCCGGTCGCGCGCTCCGGGATATTCGACAAGAGCGAGATCGAATGCGAGGACACGCCGCCGGAGTTGTTTTGCCCGGGCTTGATGCCGGGAGGCAACATACCCGTACCACCGGGAGGCGACGATAAAAAGACGCGCGACTCGGACGACCCGGACGACCCGTCGCACGTCAAACCCCCGCCCCCGCCGCCTCCACCCCGGCCGCCACGGCCGCCCAAGGACGAGCCCGAAACGCCGCCCCACCAGGAAGACAAGGACGTGCCGACCGAACCGGGTAAGGGCGGTCAGCCGGGCCCCCCACTCAAACCCGATCCGAAAGGGCCCGGAGCGAAGCCCGGCGAGCTGCCCGCTCCCGAAGAAGTGCACAAGGCACTCAATGACCTGCTCAACAATCAGGGCCCCGAAGGCATGGAGGCGCTCGCGAAACTTGCGCAGGACGCGGGCATGCCGGATGACGCGCCGCTGACGGCCGAACAGGTGAAGAAGCTGCAGGACCTGTTGAAGAAGAGCGCGCTGACGCAGGAGGAGTTGAAGAAGCTCGCCGGCGGCGGCGTCAGCCCGCGCCTGCAGGGCAAGGGCAAACCGCTGGAGAGATTCCTGGGGCGGGAGGCGCACGACGCCGTGCTCAAACAGACGTTGGAGAAGCTGCGGCAGAAGCAGTACGAATTCAACTTCCAGGAGATGGCCACTCACAAGGTGCACTGGAAGATCATGCTTCCCTACAAGCCGGGGCGGTTCCGCAACGCTCCGGCACTCATGTGGGACGACAATATCCGAGCCGCGGGCGTGGTCGATGGCGAATACGGGAAGTGTTACGACGGCGGCAAGGTACCTCTCACGGTCACCAAGGCCGACATGCACGAAGAGCGTACGCAGAAGAAACTCACCATCCGCACACCTTTCCACGACAAGGGCGCTGAGGTCGCCGGGGGTGTTTGTCCCCCGCAGCCGGCTGGCGGCCGCAAACAGCCGGAGGTGAAGGACGTCAAGAGCCAGCGTGGCAAAAGCCAGGGCGGCCGCAGTCAGGGAGGGCAAGGCAGCCAGGACCAGGGCGGTGCGGGTCAGGGCGGTCAGGGCCAGAGCGGCGGCAAGGCGCAGCCCCCGCCTCAGGGCCAGGGCAGCGGCCAGCCGGATACCCAGCCACCGGGCGAACCACAGCAGAAACCGCCCGAGAGTGGCGCAGGCACACCCGGCGGCGAAGTCAACTCCAGGATAAAGCCCGGCGATGCCGGCGATCCGCCCGGCAGCGATCCGCAGCCGGACGAGGAACAGCAAGAGGGCCAACAACAAGCCAAGGGCGGGAGCAAAGACGAGTCGAACGCGCCCAAGGAGGAGCGCAAAGACGAGGAGCAGAAAGACAAGCCGGAGGATCAGAAATATCCGCTCGATGTCGCCGGACTCGCGGCCGGGTGCGGCCTGCCTGAGAAGTGCGCCGCCAATGAGTGGAAGGTTGATTTCGAAGAAATCGGCGCACCCGATGACGGCTGGCAGGTCATGCCCGCCACTGAAATGGATCCCGATGGCACCTCATCGATGCTCAACCCACCCAACAAGCAGTCGCCTTTCACCGTACGTAAGGCCACTGACGGCTCGCAGGACGAGGAAATGGTACTGACCTGCGAGGGGAAGACCTGCATCGTCGGCAAAGTCATTCCCTCGAGTGCCGCAGCGAATAAGTGGGAGCTGGTTTCCGGTCCCCTGCTCGATTCACTCAAAGCAGTTCTGCGGAAGTTCCTGCAGGAAAAACGAAAGGGAGGCACCGGCCGTGCCGAACGCATTCACTTCTTCTGAGTGTGCAACCGCACGGGACACTTGCCATGGGCGGTGACTTCGATACACGGCTGCAAGCTCCTTCGTCTGCCACGCCGACGACCTCAGTGCTGCCGCCTGTGCCCGATGTAACACTGCCGCGCCCTTCCCTGCTCGGCCCGGCGGAAGGCTCCGCGACGTTGGACGGATTCGTGCTCGGCAAAGCCGACCTGACGCCCAAGCACCGCAAACAACTCGCCGACCTCGCAACGCCGCTCAAGCGGCTGATTGCCGAACCGCCGGGTGGCCATGTGGAGGCTGTCGGCCATACCGACAAAGTCGGTGCCGAAAAAGGCAACGAGACGCTCGGTCAGCAGCGTGCGGACGCGGTGCGGGAGGAGTTGGTTGGTCTCGGCTTCGACATCGCGGACATCCGCACCCATAGCCTCGGCGAAAGTGTGCCGGTAGTTGACACACCGAACGCCGAACCACGCAATCGCCGCGTCGAAGTGTATTTCTCTCCCAGCAGCGGCCGAAAGTTCTCAGGGATCATGAGCGGCGGACTGAAGCGGCCCGAGCCCCTCCCGGCGACACCTCCACCGAAGATCCCGGGATTCGACACGCGTATCGACCACTGCAAGCTGTTTCCCGAGGAGTGCGACCCGAACCGGGTGTCCCCTGACATGTTCAAACCGATTCCCGAGCTGCCCAAGCGCAAGCAGCCGTCACTCACCGAGGCGGTGTGGAATCCGATCGACAAGGCCCTGGAACGCGGCCTGCGCAAGCTCGGTATCAACGACACCTGGAACAAGCGCCTGCGCGACCTGGCCAAAGCCGGCGCCGAAAAGGGCGTGACCGAGGCTCTGGACAAGACACTCGATGCCGCCAACATGACCGGCGATACCCGCAAGGTGGTCGATGCCGCCCTGCGCGCCGCCGCCCAGCAACAGATGCCATTCCAATGAAGATCCCGAGCGAGGTACGCACGTGAGCGGTTTTCCAGGTTCACCCAGGTTGCTCAAAGCGGGCCTCGTGCTCGTCGACGCTGACACCGCGCGTGTGCTCCGCGTTATCTCACTTCAATACAACTCAGACTCGCTGTCGCGCTCCCTTCAGGTCCAGACCGCTGGCGGCGAGGCGGCGAATCGCGCGGAGCCACTGCGTTTCAAAGGTCCTGCTGTCGAGACCTTCAAGCTCGAAGCCGACATTGACGCCACCGACCAGCTCGAATTCCCCGACCGCAACCCGAGTGCCACGCAATTCGGGATTCAGCCGCAGCTCGCACTCCTCGAGTCGCTGGTGCAGCCCACCGCTGCGCAGCTTGCCGCAGTCGACCGCGAGGCGAGCTCGGGAACTCTCGAGATCGCACCGATGCTGGCGCCACTGACACTATTCGTCTGGAGCAGGAGTCGCATCGTGCCTGTCAGGGTCACGGACTTCAGCATCACCGAGGAAGCCTTCGATCCGTCCTTGAACCCGATTCGCGCCAAGGTGAGTCTCGGCCTGCGCGTCATGTCCACCGACGATCTCAGTTTCTCCACCAAGGGTGGCAGCTTGTTCATGGCCTACTTGCAAAGCAGGGAACAACTCGCGGGCAAGGTCCAATCTGCAACCCTCACAACACTCGGCATTGGAGGAATCGGCTGATGGATCCCGTGCAGTCATTCCTTCAGAGCAATGCGCTTGCGCCGCCTGCGTTCGCACCAACCAGCCGCTACTACGGTATTGCCACCGTACAGATGACACAGCCCGATGGCCGCACGGTTGTGTACGTACAGCGGCGATTTCTGCCGCCGACAGAAAACTTCGCGCCGCTGCAGGTCATTACCATCTCGGCCCAGGACCGCCTCGACAACATTGCCGCGCGCTACATCGGTGACCCGCAGCAGTCGTGGCGACTGTGTGACTCAAACGGAGCTATGCAACCTGAGGCGCTCGTGAACAACGTTGGCGCCATGCTGACCATTACACTGCCCGAAGGTGTGCCGGGGGTTGTCGATGGCCAGTAGCCTCCTCGCCAAAGGCATCCAGCTCACGCTGATGATGGGGCCGATCATCCCATTCGCAGCCCCTCGCGTCGTGATGGACGCGCTCGACAGCGTGGAGGTCCACACATCCGACGGAGCGGCGAGCGGCTTCCAGCTGCGGTTTCAATTCACGAGCAAATCCGACCTCAACACGATCTTCCTCATCGCAGCAGGCAACAACACTTCGCTGGGCGTACCGCCGCTGCGCGTTCTGCTGATCGTCACGTTGAACGGCACGCCGCAACCACTCTTTGACGGAGTCATGACGAACGTCGAAGTGCAGGCAGGCAATCAGGGATCACCCGGCACGGTAACGGTGACCGGCGAGGATCTCACCAAAGTCATGGATATGCAGGACTGGAGCGGCTTGCCCTTCCCGGCGATACCCGTCGAGGGCCGCGTTGCGCTGTTGTGCGCGAAGTACGCGGCCTTCGGGATCATTCCCCTGCCGATCCCCATCCTCTTCCCGGATATCGAGATTCCGATCGACAAGATTCCGGCGCAGAAGGGCACGGACCTGCAGTACATCCGCCACCTCGCGAACGATGTCGGCTACGTGTTCTACATCGAGCCTGGCCCGGTACCCGGCACGAACATCGCGTATTTCGGGCCCGAGATAAAGATCGGCGTACCGCAGCCGGCGCTCAACATCGACATGGATGCGCTGACGAACGTGGAGTCGCTGAGTTTCAGCTTCGATCCGACCAAGGGCGTGCTGCCCATCGTGTTCATCCAGAACCAGCTGACGCGGGTGCCCATTCCGATTCCCATCCCGAATATCAACCCGTTGCAGCCCCCACTGGGCGTGCTGTCGACGCCGATAGCGAACATCAAGATTCTCAAGGACACCGCGAAACTCAACCCAATGAAGGCAATCTCGCGTGGTCTCGCGGAGGCCAAGAAGTCTCAGGATTCGGTGACGGCGAATGGCAGCCTCAATGTGCTGCGCTATGGACGCGTGCTGAAGGCGCGCGGACTGGTGGGCGTGCGTGGTGCCGGCGTCGCCTATGACGGCCTCTATTACGTTCAAAGCGTAAAGAGCTCATTGAAGCGTGGTGAGTTCAAACAGAGTTTCACGCTGACGCGCAACGGTTTGATCTCAATCACACCGAAGGTGCCGGTATGAGCGAGAAATTCTACGGCAAGTACCGCGGCCTGGTTCTCAACAACATCGACCCGATGCAGATGAACCGCCTGCAGGTGCAGGTGCCCGACGTTGCGGGGTTGATTCCGGTGACATGGGCGATGCCGTGCGTGCCCGTGGCGGGCATCCAGAACGGCATGGTCGCGCTGCCCCTGATCGGCTCAGGTGTCTGGATCGAGTTCGAGCAGGGTGATCCGGACTACCCGGTCTGGGTGGGCTGCTTCTGGGGCAGCGCGGCTGAAGTGCCGGTCCTGGCGCGCGCGACGCCGCCCGGACTTTCGGCGATCACGCTGCAAACACCACTGCAGAACGGCCTCACGGTGAGCGATCTTCCCGGGCCCACCGGCGGAATCATGTTGAAGAGCGCTACAGGCGCGACATTGATCGTCAACGACACAGGAATCTACATCCAGAACGGCAAGGGCGCATCCATCGTGATGACAGGACCCACAGTCATCATCAACGCCGGTGCACTCACGGTCGTATAGCGAGGCGACTACGATGCCAGGACCCTTACTTCACCTGGGTGCCACCGTCCTCTGCAGCCATGGCGGGCAGGCAATGCCCAGCGCGCCCAACCCCCGGGTGTTGGTTTCAGGTCAACCGGTGGCGACGATGGCTGCGCCCTACATGGTTGCCGGTTGTGCATTCGTGCCGCCCGCCGGCAATGGTCCGTGTATCACCGCACAATGGGTAGTGGCAGCAACGCGAGTACTCATCGCAGGACAGCCTGCGGTCTTGCTCGATAGTCAGGCGCTCTGCGTGCCCACCGGCACACCGCTGCTGCCGGTACTCAGCCAGACGCGCGTGATCGGGAGTTGAACGATGAACGTGTCGCTGCCCTATCGAGTCGACGGACGCGGCCGCACGGCAGAGGCCGAAAACGACGACGCGCACATCCGCGACCTGATTGAAACCGTGCTGTTCACGGTTCCCGGCGAACGCGCGAACAGACCTGACTTCGGCTGCGGTCTGATGCAATTCGTGTTCGCGCCGAACAGCGTTGAGCTGGCGGCGACCCTGCAGGCGCTGGTGCAGGGCTCGCTGCAGCAATGGCTGGGCAGCTTGATCCGTATCGAAGAGGTTCTTGCCGACAGCGTCGATTCAACGTTATCGGTCGAAGTGCGCTACACCGTGCTCGCGACACAGACGAGCCGCACCGCAAGCTTTACGCGCAAGGTGGGTTCATGAGCGGCACGTACGTTTGCAAGTCGCCGGGGCGCGTCAACGCGCTGCGTGATGCGGCCCTCGCAAGCCCGCCACGGCTCCTGAATGGCATCCAATACCTCGAGCTATCGCCCTCTCAGCGCACGCTCGAAGTGCACTTTGTGCATCCGCTGAGTCTCGTCCCGAACATCCCTCTTAGGGCCGTAAACGTCGAAATACGTGGCGGCGTGCGCATACGCGATCCGCAAGTCACCGGTATCAGCTGGGCTGACGATGTGCTGTCGGTCGATGTTGCCGCATCGGGCGACTTCTCGATCTACACACTGCGTCTCGTCGCCAATGCCGGGGTTGGCGCTCCGCCCGCGGGCATCGATCCCGCACTTGCGCAGATCGATTTTCGTTTCAAGGTGGATTGCCCGAGCGACTTCGATTGCAAGCCGGCCGACACCTGCGTACCCGAGCTCAGCGTGGGTCCGCCAATTGACTATCTCGCGCGCGACTACACGAGTTTTCGCCGCCTGATTCTCGATCGTCTCGTTGCTTTGATGCCTAACCGGCGCGAGCGTAATCCGGCGGATCTGTGGGTCACTCTCGCTGAAGCCGTTGCGTTCCGGGGTGACGAGCTTTCTTACTACCAGGACGCGGTAGCAACCGAAGCTTACCTCGGTACAGCGCGCCAACGTGTTTCGGTGCGGCGCCATGCAAGGCTCCTTGACTACGCCTTCCACGATGGATGTAACTCGCGCGTTTGGGTAGCACTCGGTGCCGATGGTGCGGCCGACGGCATCACCCTGCCCGGCTGCGATCCCACAACTGGTCTCGGTGGCACTCAGCTGTTGACGAATGTGCCGGGACTGCCTGCGAGCATCACTGCAGACGCCGCTCAGAGTGCACTCAATGCCGGTGCCGTCCAGCCGTTCGAACTGCTAGCACCCATCACCCTCTACACCGCACACAACGCGATCAGGTTCTATAGCTGGAGCGATGACGAATGTTGTCTGCCGAAAGGCGCGACGAGCGCTTTCCTCTGCGACGATGAGGTAAACAGGCTACGCCTGCGCACTGGCGACGTACTAATACTGGAGGCAAAAAAGAACACGACCACCGGCGACACGATCGACGTGGACACGCAACAGCGTACCGCAGTTCGCTTGACGAGCGTCGATCCTGAGGCACCGCTTACGGACGGCGTGCGAGGCGTACCGGACACTCGGCTGGACCCGGTGACCGGACAAGCCTTCGTTGAAATTCGATGGGCCGACGGGGACGCCTTGCCGTTTGCATTGTGTCTCTCGAAACGTATTGGCGGAGCACTCACGACGGAGATGGCCGGCGTCTGCGCAAATGTCGGGCTCGCGGACCACGGAAGCACAGTGCCCGGCACTGACACCTTGACCGCCCAACCCGGCGGACGTGTGCAGCGTTTTCCACTGGATCGGACCGTGCTCGCACCGCTCACACAGCAGGCGCTGGCGCGTGTCCCCGGCAGCGACGACACAACGCTGATTGATGTAACAGCTAGTGCCGCCTCGGCGATGGTTCGTGATGTCGCCGACGTTCGTCCAGCGATCGATGTTCGTAGCGAAGGCGATCTGCGCCGCTGGATCGCGCGTCGGGACCTGCTCGCCAGCGATTCCGAGGCCGCGGAATTTGTAGTCGAAACCGAGAACGACGGTCACGCGGTCCTTCGTTTCGGTGACGGCGTGAATGGCCGAGCACCGCACTCGGCTGAAACTTTCAACGCGCGCCTTCGGATCGGCAACGGCTTGGTAGGCAACGTTGGTGCCGAAGCCATCGGCCACGTCGTCGCGAATGGCGTAAAAGGCGTGCGCAATCCAATGGCCGCACAGGGCGGCATCGATTCGCAGCCCATATCGCAGGCACGTCTCTATGCGCCGCAGGCTTTCCGCCGCCAAGAGCGAGCGGTCACCGCGGATGACTACGCCACCATGATGGAGCTCGAACCGCGAGTACAGCGTGCGGTCGCAACACGACGCTGGACCGGAAGCTGGTACACAATGTTTATCACGGTTGATCGCCGCGGCCAGGACGGCATCGATCCGGAATTTGAGGACGAGCTCCGAGCGTTCATAGAACGCTACCGACTTGCCGGACACGACGTGGAGATCGATGCACCGACGTTGGTGCCGCTCGATATTGAGCTGCACGTTTGTGTCAAACCCGGGTACTTCGCGGCCGATGTCGAGCAACGCCTCCTCGACGTGTTCAGCGCGAGTCGGCTCCCTGGGGGCGGCACAGGCTTCTTCTTTCCAGATCGCTTTACGTTTGGGCAATCCGTGTATCTCAGCGCGGTAATCGCCACGGCGATGGCTGTACCTGGTGTTGCATACGCTACCCCAGTGCGCTTCCAGCGTCTTGGTCGCAAGGCCGCAGGCGAAATCGCCAGCGGCCGTATTCCGATGGCGCGGCTCGAAATCGCGCGCCTCGACAACGATCCCAACGCACCCGAAAACGGACGCCTCCGTTTCGATGTGGACAGTTGACCATGGATAATGAAGCGTCAACCAACGCGTGTGGCTGTTGCGAAGGTCTCCCCGAGCTCGCGCCGGTAAGCAATGACCCGGGCCTGCCGACGCTGCGCTATCGCGTTGACACACAGCCAGGCTTCCACGCGCGCATGCTCGACAGCCTGCCGCTAAAGCCTACCAATGATAGTCAGCCCAACTCACCACGCCCGCTCGCCAAGCTCCTTTCGCGCAGCAGCGATGATCCCACCGTCGCACTCATTGATGCATCCGCGTGCGTTGCCGACGTGCTTACGTTCTACACGGAGCGCATCGCCAACGAAGGATTCTTGCGCACGGCCACGGAACGGCGGTCGGTTCTGGAGCTTGCACGGGCCATCGGCTACGAGCTCAAGCCAGGTGTCGCTGCATCGGTCTATCTGAGCTTCACGGTGGAAAACGCACCCGGCGCACCTGGTGTCTGCACACTCGCAGCGGGCACGCCCGTCTCGAGCGTCCCGTCGCAAGGCAAGCTGCCGCAAGTCTTCGAGACCAGCAACGATTTCGTCGCGCATGCCGAATGGAACGCCCTCCTGCCCCGGCAGCTGCGCCCGGCTCACATGGCGATCATCGACGTCACCGACGACGCTGGCAGTAAACACAAGGCGCTCGCGCTGCTCGGGCCAAGCGGAAGTTTTCCGTCTGTCACGGTCAATCTGCACAAGGACCTGGTCAGCAAAGATCTGTTCCATCTCAATCCCGGACTGGCAACCGAACAGACTGTCGATGCGCTCGAGGTAGGGCGCGTCTACTTCACGGACGCCACAACAGGTATCTCGGTCGGCGACCTCCTGCTGTTCGTGGGCAAGCGAGGCAGTGATCTTGTCAAGCTGGTACTCCGCGCTGTCGCAATGGTGACCGAATCCAACTTGAAGCGCGTACGCGTCGATGTGGAGGCACTACCTGACCTTGCGCAGCCGCATCTGCCGCCGATGGTAGCGTGGACGGTTCCCTACGCTATCAGACCGATCGAAACGTTCGCACGGCCGCAGATCGCCACTGTCAGCTTCACAAGCAGCAATCTCAACGCAACCGTGACCAACCAGGCGTGGCGCGAGCGCGATCTCATGGCGATGATCGGCATCCAACGCTGGAGCGACGTCAGTATCGTCAAGGCAATCACGACGACCGCGAGTGGACCACCGATTGCGCCCGAGGCCGGTGCCTTCGCCTTCGGCGCCAAGCTGGGATTCTTCGGCAACAACGGGCCCAAATGGGCGATCCTGCCCGACAGCACACACACCAATGACGTCGCCTACAAAGCGGGCTGGGACGCGGGCGACAAGGACGGTGCCGGCGGCACTCTGGGCGAGCCCCGCACGATCTGGGCCGATTCCCAGGGCAACGATATTTCCGCGAGTGCTTACCTGGAACGCTCGGTACCGGGCGTGAGCCGTGGAAGCTGGACCGTATTTGACGCCCCGGAAACGAAGTCCCAGGTCTTTGGCATCTTCGATGCGCATGAGACCTCGCGCGCGGACTATGGACTCTCCGGCCGCGCGATGGGACTCACCCTCGCAACCGACATTGGAACGGCACTGACTACCAAGCCGGCGACACCGTTTCCGTTCCGCAGTACCACTGCCTATGTGGCCAGCAAGAAGCTGACTCTGGCCGATCTTCCCATCGACACCGCCATCAACGCCGGCGATACATCAATCGAGCTGGACACCATGGTGCTCGGTCTCTCGATAGGTCAGCCCATCGCTCTGACCGGCGAACGCAGCGACCTGCCCGGCGTCGATGCTGCCGAGGTCGCAGTGCTTGCGGACAGCATCCACGCGAGTGGTCGCAGCACGCTGGTTCTGAAGCAGGGACTTAAGTATTCCTACTCGCGAAGCAGCCTCAAGATCAGTGCGAACGTCGTGCACGCGACCCACGGCGAAACCGTCAATGAGGTGCTTGGCAACGGCGATGCGTCTGTCCCCAATCAGACCTTCGTTCTCAAGAAGCCGCCCACCACGTTTATCTCTGCGCCGACGGCGCGCGGAGTTACGAACACTCTGGAAGTGCGTGTGAACGGTGTGCCTTGGGACGAACTGCCTTCGTTGTATGGAGCTGCTCCAGGAGACGACGTCTACACGACGCGAATCGACGACGACGCCAAAATGAGCGCCATCTTCGGTGATGGAGTGCAGGGTGCTCGCCTTCCAACCGGCAGTGTGAATGTGGCTGCGCACTATCGCAGTGGCATCGGTCCAGACGGTGAAGTTGATGCAGGCAGCCTGACGATGCTGCGCGCAATGCCCCTCGGCCTGCGCGGCGTTACCAATTCAATCGCTGCCAGCGGTGCTGAAGGCCCCGAGAGACTCGCCGATGCCCGCCGCAACGCGCCACTCACACTACTGACCTTCGACCGCGTCGTCTCGCTCTTGGACTATGAGAACTACGCACGTGCCTTTCCCGGCATAGGTAAAGCACGTGGCGACGTGTTGTGGATCAATGGTGAGTCGCGCGTGTATCTCACGGTCGCGGGCGCAACTGGAGGCCTACCAGGCTCGGACGTGCTCGACAATCTTCGCCAGTCGATCGCAGGCGCGAGCGATCCCTCACAGAAGTTCATCGCGGCACCATATGCGCAGCGCTATTTCAGCCTGGCGGCGTCAATCGCGGTTAACGCGCGGTATCGATTCGACGACGTGCAGGCAAACGTTTCTTCGGCGCTTCTGACAGCGTTCGGCTTCGATGCACGTGGCCTCGGTCAGTCTGTCACGGCAGCAGAAATTGTGGCTCTTATCCACACAGTACCGGGCGTAGTCGCTGTCGACATAACCGAGCTTCTGCCGTACACCGGCGACCCGCCACCAGCCAACACCGCGCTCGACGCTGTACCGGCGTTCGGCGCGCGGTATGACGCAACGTCCGCTACGGCACTGCCAGCGGACCTGTTGTTGATTAATCCAGCTGGCTTCACGCTCACGGAGATGACGCCATGAGCCTGCTGATGCCCGAGCGTCTCTATCAGCTCCTGCCCGCGTTCCTCCGCAACCGGGATATCGAGCAAGGCCAGCCGTTGCGCGCGCTGCTCGGGATTATCGAGCGCGAGCTCGAACGCGTCGAAACCGATACCTCGGTGCTGTACGACAACTGGTTCATCGAGACGTGCGACGAATGGGTTGTACCATACATCGGCGATCTGCTCGGTGTTCGGCCGATCCGTGCGATCCCCTCGGCGGGAGTCAGCGCCCGTGCGTATGTTGCGAACACGATCGCCTACCGTCGGCGCAAAGGCACTGCAGTCGTCTTGGAGCAACTCGCCCGCGATACCACTGGCTGGCCGGCGCGAGCTGTTGAGTTCTTCATGCGGCTCGCGACGACACAGCACATGAATCATGTGCGACTCGCGCCACCTGCCACTCCGGGATTGCGGAACGCGGCGGTTGCCGAGCTTGCGGACGGGCCGTTCGATGCATTTTCGCACACGCTCGAAGTGCGCAATGCGGCGACGCGCGGCGGACGCTTCAATATTCCGAACGTTGGCATCTATCTCTGGCGCCTCCGTAGCTACGCAGTCGGCGCGGGCGCTCCGGGCGATGAGTCGCCTGACTTCGTCAGCGTCCGCAACCAAGGGGCGTGGTGGAGTATTCATCCGGTCGGCTGCGACTCACCGCTCTTCAACATACCGCGCACAGAGACGACGATTACGCATCTCGCAGAGGAACAGAACGTCCCCGGCGAGCTGCGGCGCCTCGCGCTCAATGCCGAGCTCGAACGAGTGCGCCAAGGCATCGCGACACCCGCTCCTGTGTTCATGGCAGTTGAAGACCCCGTACTGTCTGTGTTTGTGCGCCTCGCCGGAGAAACAACCCCGGTCAGGGTACGGCGCGAGGACATGTACCTCTGCGAGATCCCTGGCGACGTGGAGCTGGCTTCACCGGTGCCACGCGCCCTCGCGCTCGATCCCTCACGCGGTCGGATCGCATTCCCAGCCGCTCTCGATGTGGAAGAAGTCTGGGTGCAAAGCAGTTACGGGTTCTCCGGGGATATGGGCGGTGGTCCGTACGACCGCAGCGCTGCCGTGCGCGCTGCGAATGCCACTGTCGCGATCGACATATCATTGACCGGAGACGTCGG
Organism: Gammaproteobacteria bacterium; assembly: GCA_028293745.1. Classification (GTDB taxonomy): domain Bacteria; phylum Pseudomonadota; class Gammaproteobacteria; order Steroidobacterales; family Steroidobacteraceae; genus 13-2-20CM-66-19. Next base: position 40,333 of record JAQGOF010000082.1, read on the forward strand.
GGGGTTCTTCTCTGCCAGCGTGTGGCAGGTGGGTGTATCGCACCTCTTGCACGATGACGGCACGGGCACGTTGTATGGATCCCTGCGTGATGCGGTGGCCGCGTGGAATCTGCTGCCGCCCGGCCGCACCGGCGTCATCGTGCTGATGGATAGTCTCTCAGACCGTGACGCGAGCAGCGGCGCAGCCGAGCCGCTCGAAATCGACATTGGCGAGCGCTCGCAACTGTTGATTGTCGCTGGCGAGTGGGCCCTCGAGCCCATTCCGGGCGCACCGCCTGGCAGTGTGCGTCGAGTGCCGGGACACTTCGACGCCCAGCAGATCCGCGCGCACTTTATCGGCGATATCACGGTCCGCGGAAACGCGGCTGCCGACTCCCACGATGCGGGTGCGTGCTTTATAAACGGCCTGCTTCTCGAAGGGCAGCTCGTCGTCGCACCGGGCAATCTCGGACAACTCGGACTCGCGCATTGCACTGTCGTTCCGGGACGTGGTGCCCTCACCGTCACTGCAGGGGGCAACGAGCGGCTCGGTGTGTCAGTCAATCAATCGATCTGCGCGGCAATCAGCGTCTTCGGCCCCATCCGCGCGCTCGAGGTCAGCGACAGCATCATCGGCGACGACGCCAGCTCACCCGACTTCAGTGTCGATTCACCCCAGACCCCGGTCAACTTCCTGCGCAGCAGCTTCTTCGGCGCGATCAGCTGCTTCTCGATTTCGGCCTCAGATTGCATCTTCGCAGGCCTCCTCGAAGCGCTGCGGCGACAGACGGGCTGCGTTCGATTCAGCTACGTGCCCCCCGGATCCAGCGTGCCGCGGCGTTATCGCTGCCAGCCCGACAATGCGTTGATCCGACCACTGTTCGTTTCACGTCGTTATGGCGATCCCGGCTTCGGCCAGCTGGAGCTGCGATGCGCCACGCAAATCCGCACCGGCGCAGAAAGCGGCGCCGAGATGGGCGCATTTGAATTTCTGAAGCAACCGCAGCGCGAAGCGAACCTGCGCGATGCGCTTGCCGAGTATCTGCGCTTCGGGCTCGAGGCGAGGCTTATCTACGTCACCTGAAGTATTAGAAAAGGCACTGCCATGAAGGGCGATATCTCCCGAAACACTTTCGACCGCGCACACCACTACAGCTCGGTACGCCTGCAGCAAGGCCGGATCGTCACGGATGCAGACTGGAATGAGCAGGCGGACCTGACGCGCTATCGTGCCGAACGACAGGCACGCGACACGATAGGTCCGTGTGGCGCGCCGTTAGACGCGGCCGGCTACGCGTTGGTGGCTGAGACCAACGCTTTCGCGGTGCAAGCGATCAACGCGAATGTCGCCTGGATGGCGGCCGAAGACGGCGCCCTGCTCCGCACCACCAATGGGGGCGCAGACTGGAGCCTGGTGGACCTCACTACTGCTAATAACCTGCGTGCGCTTGCCCAGGTGGGCGGCACAGGCTGGGCTGTCGGCGACGGCGGCGTCGTGCGTAAGACAAGCAACCAGGGCGCAAGTTGGATCGCGCAGAACCCGGGCACGTTAGAGACGTTGCGGGGTGTCTCGGTGTTCGACGCAGACCACGTCTGGGCGGTCGGGGACGGGGGCATTGTTGTCGCAAGCAGCGACGGCGGTGCCACCTGGAGGCTCGCGAAGGCGAGCGCTGCGCGACTGTATGCCGTGTGTTTCATCGACGAGCTCGCCGGCCTTGCAGTCGGCCAGGGCGGCGTAATCCTCACCTCCAACGACAGCGGTCAGAGCTGGACAGCGGTAGCCGGCGGCACCACTGCACACCTCCGCGCGCTGGCTGTATTTGGCACGACGTTCGCGTGGGCCGCAGGACAAGGTGGCACGATCGTCCGCAGCGAGGATGCGGGGGCGACGTGGCTGCTGTGCAATACGCCGTCGGCCGCAACGTTGTATGCGATCGGATTTCGCGATCAGAACGAAGGTTGGGCCGCAGGCGCAGGCGGCGTGGTTCTACACACAACCGACGGGGGCGCGAACTGGTCCCTCGAGGATGTCGGCACCCAGGTTGATTTACGCGGCCTATCCTTCTTTGGGAGCGATCCAGGCTGGCTGGTCGGTGCCGCATCCACGGCACTGCGCCTCGGTGGAGGCTCGCCCGATGTAGCCAACATTGTACTGCCAGCCATCAACCTGTCGATCGAGCCGGGCCGTTGCTATGTCAACGGCACGCTCTGCGAACTGGACAGTCGTGTCTCGTACCTGCATCAAGGCGGCGCTGACGAGCGGCTCGCACCGGGCGGATACCTGATGTACCTCGATGCCTGGCAGCTCCACCTCTCGTATCTCGAAGCGCCGGCAATTCGTGAAGTCGCATTGGGCGGGCCGGACACGGCGTCGCGGGCGCGCGCGGTAGCGCAGGTACGCGCGTTAGCATTGCCGCAATCGAGTCCCTTTGACTGGAGCTGCGGTTCGACAGTAGCTGCATGGGACGCGCTAGTTAACGCGCAGTCCCCCGTACTTGCTGCGCGCGCGGAGCCACAGTTGGCACCCGCGAGTCTGTGCGAAATCGCGGCGACCGCGGGTTACCGGCGCCTGGAGAACCAGCTCTATCGCGTTGAGGTCCATGAAGGTGGAGCGAATCCCACTTTCAAGTGGTCGCGCGAGAATGGATCGGTGGCCTATTCGGTTGTCAGCGTCAGCATCGACGCCGTCCAAAAGCAGACGACCGTCCGGCTGGCAGCTCGTGGCCGCGATTCCAATCTGGACCTTGCGGTGAACGATCGCGTCGAGCTGCTCGACGACGATGCCGAGCTGGTCAATCGCGCCGGCGTGATGCTCGAGTATCTGAATGACGGCAACGATGAGCTCGAGCTGGTGTTATCCGGTGTGCCAACGGGCACGCTGGGCCAGGATCCTGCGCTTCATCCTGTTCTGCGCCGCTGGGATCACAAGCCTGACGTTCCGGGCACGAACGTGCTGCCGATCGTTGAAGATACCTGGATAGAGCTGGAAGACGGCGTGCAGGTGCGCTTCGGGCCGGGCGGTGAATATCGTCCTGGCGACTACTGGCAAATTCCCGCACGGACCGTCACTGCCGATGTTGAGTGGCCGCTCAATGACGAAGGGGAGCCGGTTGCCCGTCCACGTGCCGGCATCGCGGATGCCTACTGCCGACTCGGCATCATTGAAGTAGGCACAGATGGCAGCATCACGGTAGTGAGCGACTGCCGCAACCTGTTCCCCCCGCTCACCGCAATGGACCAGTTGCTGTACGTTTCGGGTGACGGTCAGGATGCCGAGCCGAATACGCTGCTGCCTCAATCGCTCGCTGTGCGCGTAGCCCGCGGCCAGGTGCCGGTGGCGGGCCGCGGCATTCGCTTCGAGATCGAAAGTGGCGGCGGCACCCTCGACGGCGGCGGACTGCAGTTCGATACCGTAACCGACGCGGAGGGTCAGGCAACTTGCGGCTGGCGTCTTGGCCCGGGCGCGACGGCGCCAACACGCTTTCAGCGCATGCGGGCAAGCCTGCTCGACGGTAGCGGCCAACCGCTGCCGGGTCAGTTCGTGGTGTTCTGCGCGACCGCGTCGCTCGGCACGACAACAACCGTCAAAAGCAAATGCGAAGTCACCATCGGCAAAGGTGGCGATTTCGAAACTCTCAGCGCGGACCTGCTGCGTAAGCTGTTTGAGCAGGGTGGCGGGAGTGTCTGCGTGTGCTTCCTGCCCGGCTCACACGTTGTCACGCAGCTCGAGATCGCGGGATCGAACCAGTTCCGGCTCAGTTTGCACGGCTGCGGCCACACCTCGCTGTTGAACCTGCGCGGGCCGCTGACTTTCGCCGGGTTCGCCGCGGTCGAGATCCGTGACCTCGCGATGAACGCTGCAGGCGAAATCAGCCTGTCATTCGAGAAGAATACGGAAGTGCACCTCACAAACGTGACGTTTGACCGCTCGCAGAATGCGGCAAAGTCGGCGGCAGTGAATGTCATCAGCGCGGGCAGCGTGAGTGTGACAGGGTGCGAAATCCTGACCACGATGCCATCGATGGCCGCGCTGTTCCAGGACATCACGGGCACCTGCCGCGTAACGCAGAACCGTTTCGTCGGCCTGGTCAGCTTCTACGGTGAAAGCATCGGCGCACCGACCCAGGATCTGGTCAATAAGCTCGCGGCACGGAAGAATCTGCGCCTGACGTCCAACGACTCTCAGCTCTCCTTCAGCAACAACAGCGTCTCGCAGCTGACAGTCGCTGCTGCGATGGTCAAAAGGCTATCGGCCACGAACGGTACCGCCACCGGCGTGTTTGCGAGCGCGCTCCTGCATAGCAACACCTTCATGGAACAGAACAATGTGTTCGTCGCGGGACTACTGGGTTGCACGATCAATTCTTTTCTCGCGAAGCCAGCGCAGAACGCCCTGTACGGCGTGATGATGGCGACGCGCGCCAGCGCCACGGGAAATCTGGCAGTCGTGCTCGACGATGTGTCAACTCTGCGGTTTGTCGTGCCTGATGCGGCGAGTTTCGTGAAGGCCGCCAACGTGGTCACCGTGCAACCATGAGATTCGCTGATTTCCGGGGTCGCCATAGCGGACAGACCGTCGTGGTATGCGGCTGCGGAACGTCATTGAAACAGCTGCGTGAGCCGCAGCGTTTCGTAACTATAGGCGTGAATGACGTAGGACGGCTGTTTACACCGGACTATCTGGTGGTTGTGAACGAGCGGCGCCAGTTCATGCCGGACCGCTACGTCCATGTCGAGCAATCGCAGGCCAAGGCGGTCTTCTCGCAGCTCGAGCTGGCTCACCCGCGTGCGGTGCGATTCCGGCTCGGCAGGCGCGGTGGTACTGAGCGAACCGATACCGACAGCCTGCACTACACTAACAACTCTCCGTACGTTGCGGTCAATCTTGCGCGTTACATGGGCGCCACACGCATTGGCCTCATCGGTGTGGACTTCGGAGATGAGCATTTTTTTGGCTCCGCCGGACGGCACCCGCTGTCCGGACAATTGGCGCAGATCGACCAGGAGTATGGCGCTCTCGCGGAGGCCTGCCGCGCCGAGGGCATCGAGCTCGTGAACCTGAGCTCCAACAGCCGGCTCCGTTCGCTGCCCCGCGCAGCACCGGATGAGTGGCTGGGGTGCACTGCCCTAGCCCCTCCGCGACGCGTCTTCTTTGTCCACTATAGGTTCCTTTCGTGCGGCACCGTGTTTGATACAGGCTTGCGCGAGGCGGCTCAAACGCTTGGCATCACGGCCGAGCATGCCTATTGGGACGACACGCAACTGCTGCAAAGAGTCGAGCGCTTTCACCCCGACCTTTTATTCGTGGTACACGGACGACGGTTCGTTCAGCGCTGGGGCGCCCGTTTCGCGAAGTTCCGCTCAGCCGTGTGGCTGCTCGATGAGCCATACGAGGTTGACGACACTGCAGCGTGGTCGAAGCACTTTGATCTAGTTTTTCTCAACGACGCGGCAACCCTGCAGCGCCACCAACATGCTCATGATCTGCCCGTGGCTTACGCGCCAGTTCTGCACTACGGGCCACCGGAGGCCGACCGAGCCCACCGCGTCGGATTCATCGGAGGCGGCAACCCGGCGCGCGAGCTTTTGCTTGGCGGACTCGCACGACAGGACTTGCTCGACTATATCGTCGGCGGCCCGTGGCATGACCCGAAGCTCCGCACGCTCTGCCTCGCCGCGAATGTGCCGGCCGAACGGACAGCGGCGCTCTATCGGGATACAACGATCGTTGTGAATGTCTTTCGGGACCGCCACCACTTCAATCGCGCGGGCGTCGATGCGCGCGCCATGAACCCGCGTATCTGCGAAGCACTGGCCTGCGGTGCTCTCGTGATCAGCGAGCCCCGCGAAGACCTCGCGCGATGGGTACCCGAGTTACCGACTTTCCGCAACGATGCCGAGGCGGCGGCGCTCATCCAAAGCTTCATCGCCAATCCTGCCGAGCGCGTGCGTGTGCAGCGTGCCTGCAGTGCACGTCTGGCGGATGCCATCTATGCCCAGCGATTGAGGACCGTTATGGACATCGCCTTCGAACTGCCGAAACAGACACCGAGCTCTACATCGATACCAGCTCCCGCACTTACGGTCGCATTCGCCTCGGCGCCGGTGCCAGCACCCGCGCCTGGCGGCGGCGAGTTGATGTCAGGCGAACGAGAGCGCGTTGTGCCATTCGACGACGACTGGGATGATGTTGGCGGTGTCGTCCGTCGCTCCCGCGACGGCACCATAGTCATCGACACAGATGCGCGGCGCGGCCCCGCACTTGAACGCGGCCTCACGAGCCGGACGCGCTTTGAGGCCGTCGATCTGACATTCGATGCCTGCATCGACTCCGGTGTTTGTCTGGTCGCAAAGGTACACCAGAGCGACCGCATCGACCAGACGAGCAATTCCTACCACCTCTACATCGATGAGAAGCGCGCCTATCTCGCGCGCCACCAGCACGTGTTCCGGCAGTTTGAAACGCCACGCAGGATGTGGACGCGGTTTCGTTTGGTCTGTGGCGGCGGAGTTCTCTCGCTCTGGCGCAACGACCGGCTGTTGCATCGTGTGCGTGACAATGTGTTGACTGGTGGCTTCGCATTCATCGGCGCGCAGGGTGGAAGCGTACGTCTGCGCGGGGTCAGGATCTCCCCTGCTGAGCGGGCGCGCACGGCCGCCCTCGCCAGTGAGAACGCCGAGGAACTGATTGCGGTTGGGTCGCCGACACCGCGTGTTTCGATTATTACCACTGTTTATGACCGTACCGACTGTCTGCGCGGTTGCATCGCTTCCGTTCGGCGACTTGCGTTTGCAGACTACGAGCACCTGGTCGTTGCCGACCACCCGCCGCCAGAGGTAATGGAGAGCATCCGCGATATCGTCGCGAGCGCGGGCGACGCACGTGTCGGTCTCTACAATCTCAAACGACGTTTCAACAACTGGGGCATCGCTCCCGCGGCTGCCGCGCTCAGGCGTGCGCGTGGCGAGTACGTTGCTTTCCTTTCGGACGATAACGGCTACACGGCGGATCACTTCGAACCGTTGATATGCACGCTCGATCGGGATCATGCGCTCGGCTTTGTCTACAGCTCATGCCGATACGACGGGCGCCTGGTTCTGAACCATCCGGTACCCAGACCCGGGCGCATCGATCTGGGCCAGCCCCTGTTCCGGCGGGAGCTGTTCGAGATTTACTTCGATGACGATCTGCCCTTCGACATGATGGCCTGGGACTGGCACCTGATCGATGCGCTGATGCGTCGTGGTGTGCGCTGGCGCCATCTCGACAGACAGAGCTTCATCTTCAGGCTGGCGAAATATCCGCAGCTGATGGTGAGCTGAACAAAACATCGGAACCGTCTGGTGATTTCCTACTGCATCGCCGTCTATCGGCCCACGTACGCGCGCCTCCTGCTCGCCGATCTCGTGGCCAAAACCTCGGTACCCTACGAGATCCTGGTGTGGCTGAACGTCGCGGACGCAATGTTCGACACCGAGATTGACACGGCAATCGCCTCAGGCGTGCCGCTGCGCGTAGTCGGCCGTACGCCGGACAACATCGGAATGGTGGCATACGGAAAGCTCTTTCGTGCGGCCCGGTATCCACTCATAGTTCAGATTGACGATGACGTCGTGTGCATCTCGCGCGGCATCGCGCAGCGGGCTGACAGGTTGTTTCGGCGATTTCCGCGGGTGCGGCAATTGGTGTCCGATGTCTGGCAGGATGAGCACACGACAGGCGCACGGCCCCCTATCGAACAGTACACGGCTTTCGATTCGAACGAGGGCCTGTACAGTGGTCCCATCGATGGCTGGTTTGCAATCTATCACCGGTCTATTCTTCCGCTGCTGCTCGATGTGCCGATGGCGCCATATTTCCCGTTGGGAGGCACGATACGAGCACGGCTTGCCCGGCGCGGGCAGCACGGCGTACTCGACCGGGGAATGAAGGTATTTCACGTGGTAGGACCTGAGTACGCAGCGGCGTTCGGCATGCTCCAGTTCGAAATCGAGAAATACCGGCGGCTCAATCGCCCTGAGCTGGTTGCCTGGTATGAAAGCTATCCGGGCGACAGTGCGGCCGTCGAAGACAACGTCCGCCGGGTTGCCGCGATTCGCGCGGCGCTGGAGTAAGCCCGCCTGCATCGCTAAAATGCGCGTGCCGCTTGGCAGTAGGTATGGCCCAAGGTAGCGTAACCCCTTGATTTAGCACGGACAGCTCCCCACTGCGGCTTTTGCCCCTTTTGCACTACGGCATCGGCCCGCCGCCGGAAGCGGTCCCCTCGGCGCTTCCTGGATCGGAAAAAGTGGGGGCCGCGTTAAACTTTAGTACGTCGAACTGCTTCCAACCCGACACATGCCGCAGCTGCGGCCCGAAGCGCTACCCAAAGGATTCCACAGTGGGCGCGAATGCCGAACACAAGATCAACCCGCCGGCCGGTCACGAGCCAGTCCGCTGGATTGGCCGCGAGCCCGTGTCGCAGGAGGAGATCGTGCCCCTCGCTCCGCCCGAGACTTCAGTCTCGGATGGCGGCGGCAGCGCACGCGCGAAATGGATGGCTGCGGCTGTCGCAGCGGCGGTTGTCGCGGTCGTGGCTTTCATTCTCTGGCGGGGCCACACGGCCGACCCGGCCGCGGCAACACTTGCAACCCAACAGGCCGTCCCACTGGTCAGCGTGACCTCGCCCGGTGTCACATCAGTGACATCTACGGTGACCTTCACAGGCACCATCGCAGCACGTTATGACATGCCGATCGGTATCGAAGGCGACGCCGGCCGCATTGTTGGCGTGTATGTCGAGGCAGGCGATCACGTCAAACGGGGTCAACTGCTCGCGAAAATCGATGAATCCGTATGGCAGCCGCAGGTAAATCGCCTGGCGGCCTCGCTCGAGCAGGCTAAAGCGCAAGCGGCCCTGTCAGCCGCGGAGTATCGACGGGCCGCGGCGGTTGCATCCGCGGGCGCCCTGTCTGCAGAGGAGATCGAAAAGCGCCGGGCGCTGTCCCTCACCGACGCGGCGAACGTGAAAGTGGCCGCAGCCATGCTCGCGGAGTCCGAGGCGAGATTCAATCGAACGCGTGTCATCGCGCCGGCTGACGGCGTCGTTCTCACGCGCAAAGCTGAAGTTGGCCAGACCGCGAGCCCCGGCGGTGAAGCCCTGTTCCGCCTCGCCAATGGCGGTGAAATCGAAATGCGCGGCCAGGTGGCCGAGCAGGACATGGCCGTCCTGACCGTGGGACAGCCGGCGGATGTCCGCCTGGTCGGTTCGGCGCAGCCGTTTGAAGGGCACGTCCGGCTTCTCGGTGCCGTCATCGATCCTGTGACCCGTCTCGGGGACATCCGGATTGCACTCAAACCGAGCCCAGCGTTGCGGCCAGGAGCCTTCGCGCGTGGCTCGGTCGTGGTCAGCAAGGCCGAACGGCCCATCCTGCCGCAGACAGCCGTGTTGTCTGACATCAAGGGCCCCTACGTGTACGTGGTGGGTGCTGACAATCGAGTCGAGCGGCGCGATGTGCAGGTAGGCGGCACCATAACGGCCGGCATCATCATCACGAAGGGCATCAACGGTGATGAGCGGATCGTGACGACGGCGGCGGGGTTCCTGCGGCAAGGCGAGAAAGTCAACGTAGCGCCATCCCCGGTTGCGGTAGCAACGTCATGAAGAACATGTCGGCCTGGGCGATCAGGCACCCTGTATCGCCCGTGGTCTTGTTCGTGGTGCTGTTGTTCATGGGGGTGGTGGCCTTCGTGCGGCTGCCGATCACTCTCAACCCTGACATCGCCTACCCGATCGTTCACGTCACGGTTTCCCAGCCTGGTGCGGCTCCGCAGGAAATCGAGACGCAGGTCCTCCAAAAGATCGAGGGCTCGGTCGCGGGCATCGGCAACATCCACAACATCACCTCGCTGGCGCTCGAAGGCGTGTCGAGCACCTGGATCGAGTTTCAGATCGGGACACCGATCGATCGCGCCGTAGCTGATGTGCGCGATGCCGTTGCGAAGGTCCGCAGCAACCTGCCGAACGGGATCCAAGAGCCGATCGTGCAACGTGTGGATGTGGACGGTGGTCCGATCGCCTATTACGCGGTTGCGACGACGAGTGAAACCCAAGAGCAGTTGTCCTGGTTTGTAGACAACGCGGTCACCAAGCGCCTGCTGGCGATCCAGGGTGTTGCGCAGGTTTTCCGCGGCGGTGGCGTCAACCGCGAAATCCGCGTAGAGCTCGATCCCGCGCGCATGCAGGCGCTCGGCATCACGGCTGTGGATGTGAACCAGCAGCTTCGCACGCTCAACCTGGATTCCCCCGGCGGACGGGCCCAGCTCGGTGGCGGCGAACAGTCGATCCGTGTGTTGGGTGGCGCCCATACGGCGCTTGCGCTGGGTGACACCCAGATCGCGCTGCCCGGAACTGGCGGCCGCTTTGCCCGGCTCAGCGACATAGCCAACGTGCACGATGGTGTTGGAGAGATTCGCAGCATGGCGCGGCTGAACGGCCGGGAAGCGACGACGTTCGGCATAGCCAAGGCGAAGGGCTCATCCGATGTCACGGTGTTGGCCGCCGTCGAGCGCGAGTTGGAAAAGGTCGGCAAGGAAAATCCGCAGGTGACGATGACGAAAGTCTTCACTACGGTCGACTACACGAAACAGCAGTACCACTCGGCGCTCAGCGCATTCATCGAGGGCTCCATTCTTGCCGTGATCGTGGTGTGGTTCTTCCTGCGCGACATGCGCGCGACCGCCATCTCGGCGCTGGCGATCCCGCTGTCGGCGATCCCGAGCTTTGCATTCATGCAGATGATGGGGTTCTCGTTGAACAACATCAGCCTCCTGGCGTTGTCGCTGGTCGCGGGGGTGTTGGTCGACGATGCCATCGTCGAGATCGAGAACATAGTGCGCCACATGCGCATGGGTAAAAGCGGTTTCCAGGCGGCTCTGGATGCAGCTGATCAGATCGGACTTGCGGTCGTCGCGACCTCCTGCACCATCATGGCCGTCTTCCTGCCGGTCAGCTTCATGCCCGGCATCACGGGACAATATTTCATACAGTTTGGCCTGACGGTCGCCGCGGCGGTGTTCTTCTCGCTGCTCGTCGCTCGCCTCATAACGCCGGTGATCGCGGCATATATGCTCAAGTCGGAGCGCGTCGCCGTTCACACCGACGGCCCGTTCATGTCGGGATACATGCGGACACTGAACTGGTGCATACACAATCGTTGGAAGACCATTGGCGGCGGCATGCTGTTCTTCCTGCTGTCCATAGCGGGACTGGCGCTGATTCCCAAGTCATTCATACCCGATGCGGACCTGGGAGCACCCGACTTGGCCATCGAGCTGCCGACGGGAGTGCGACTCGAAGACACGGCGGCTGTCTCGGCAGCGGCCTACCGTATCATCGCCCGCCAGCCCGAAGTCGCCAACGTCGTTGAGTCCATCGGCGAGGACGAGGAGATACGCACCGGGCAGCTCTATATTCAGCTCGTGCCCCGCAATCAACGGAAAGTGACCCAGAAAGAGTGGGAGGACCGGGTCATCAAGGAGCTGAGGACCATCCCGGACGCCGAGATCCATTTCAACAAGAATGGTGGCAATGGCGGCGGACGCGACGTCAACATCTACATC